>NZ_JAAUWR010000002.1:0-312994 GCF_014694495.1 Aliivibrio sp. S10_S31
TCTGCGCTTTCTGATAGCGGCGCGACCAGTTTGGTTAACGGCTTCTGAAATCCACTCAATAGGAATATTTTTCCGAAATGAATCCATAGATTCAGGAAGGTGAAATTCTGCAGTTAATTGTAATTCAAGAGAAAACTCAGACATAAAAAATCGGCCTTAAAATAAATTTAAGACCGATTATGAAGGCTGCCAAGGATCGTTCAAGTCCCTTAAACGATCGGCATTAGCCTAATGCGCTCCTTTTTTTATATGGATTTACTTATCTTGCGAAAAATTTAAAGAAACCGAATTCACACAATATCTTTCGTTGGTTGTTTTGGGGCCATCATCAAAAACATGCCCTAAATGACTATCACAATGACGACAACGGATCTCTATTCTTCTCATCCCATGGCTGTTATCTTCAATATATCTTATGACTTGATCGTTCACTGGGGCATCAAAGCTTGGCCACCCACAACCTGAGTCATATTTATTATCAGATACAAATAAAATCGTTTGGCAACAAGTACAGGCGTAGTAACCTTTTTCTTTATTATGCAATAACGTTCCTGAGAAAGGCGCTTCTGTTCCTTGCTTTCTACAAATATCAAACTCTTCTTTTGTAAGCTTTTTTCGCCACTCTTCATCGGTGTATTCTAAAAATGTTTTTGGTGTCTCCATTTTTATAAAACTCCTTTCTTAGACTTCTTTAAATTAAACCTTGCTATATATCACCTTTGTAGCACATACTTTGCCAAAGTAATTTTACAGCAACCAAGCGAAATCAGATTAATTGTTATGTCACTTTTTTTCATAAAGTGTCATTTAGGTTACTAAATAACCACAAATTATCCGAATTACGTAAGAATTTTTCTTTATGTTAACAGGATATGGTCTATTTTTTGATTTTAAACAATTAAATTTGGATTTTCACTTGCAGGTTGGCTCAGGATTTTGTAATTTTACTACCAGTTAATTTAAACCTGAAATTCAAATTTAAGTTGTGGAGCAACTATAATGACTATCAAAGTAGGTATTAACGGTTTTGGCCGTATTGGACGTTTCGTATTCCGTGCATCTGTAGAGCGCAATGACATCGAAGTTGTTGGTATTAACGATCTTATCGACGTTGAATACATGGCTTACATGCTTAAGTACGATTCAACTCACGGCCGTTTCAACGGTACAGTTGAAGTTGTAGATGGTAACCTAGTAGTAAACGGCAAAACTGTACGTGTAACTGCTGAGCGTAACCCAGAAGACCTTAAGTGGGATGCAATCAACGTTGACGTTGTTGCTGAAGCAACTGGTCTATTCCTAGACGACGCAACTGCACGTAAGCACATCACTGCTGGTGCTAAGAAAGTTGTTCTAACTGGTCCTTCAAAAGACGCTACTCCAATGTTCGTAATGGGTGTTAACCACACTTCTTACGCTGGTCAAGACATCGTTTCTAACGCTTCTTGTACTACTAACTGTCTAGCACCTGTTGCTAAAGTTCTTAACGACAAGTTCGGTATCGAATCTGGTCTTATGACTACAGTTCACGCTACTACAGCAACTCAAAAAACTGTAGATGGTCCTTCTGCTAAAGACTGGCGCGGTGGCCGTGGTGCTTCTCAAAACATCATCCCATCTTCAACTGGTGCTGCTAAAGCTGTAGGCGTTGTTCTTCCAGAACTAAACGGCCTTCTAACTGGTATGGCTTTCCGTGTACCAACTGCTAACGTTTCTGTAGTTGACCTAACAGTTAACCTAAAAACTGCTGCATCTTACGAAGCAATCTGTGCTGCTATGAAAGAAGCATCTGAAGGCGAGCTTAAAGGTGTTCTAGGTTACACAGAAGACGCTGTTGTTTCTCAAGACTTCATCGGTGAAGTTCAAACTTCAGTATTCGATGCTGCAGCTGGTGTTGCACTAACTGACAAATTCGTTAAAGTTGTATCTTGGTACGACAACGAAATCGGTTACTCAAACAAAGTTCTTGACCTAATCGCTCACGTTTCTAAGTAAGCATTAGTTTAGACTTTCTTTGAAAGCTAACTTAAAAGGTTTTACTATCTTTTAAGCATGAAAGGCGACTTAATTGTCGCCTTTTTTATACCTGCAATTCAGTATCTATCCTTTTTCTATTCAATCAAAAAGAAGCCATTTCTCTGAATATTAAATAGAAGAAGAATGCATATTTATTATTTTAGGAGTTACCTATGAATCTTACTCAGCTTCCAATTATCAGTGTATTATCTGATAACGTCACTGTTGCTCAATTAGATGATGTAAAAGTGATTCGTGTCATTCATGACAAAGCCAATGCAGCCATTTCTCTTCATGGTGGCCATGTTTTATCTTTTACGCCAAAAGGACAAGACGATCTTATTTGGATGAGTAAAGAAGCCATCTTTAACCCAGAAAAAGCAATTCGTGGCGGTGTTCCTGTTTGTTGGCCATGGTTTGGCCGCATCGCCGATCCTGCTCACGGCTTTGCTCGTAATAATGAGTGGACGCTTATTGAACACCGTGAAAATGATAATGGCGTTATTGTCGTTCTAGGATTAGAAGCATCTGAAGCAACCAAAGCGATTTGGCCTTTTGAATTTGAAGCACGCTTAACCGTTGAAATTGGTGATGAGTTACATATTACGCTTGACGCAAAAAATACGGATAACAAAGCATGGAATTGTTCAGGTGCTTTACATACTTACCTCAACGTTGCGGATATTGTCTCAACAACAATTACGGGCATGGGTCCAACATATATTGACGGCCTTCAAAATGCCAAACTATGTACAGGTGAAGACACTCTATCAATAAATGCTGCCGTTGACCGTGTATATACTCACCCAGAAAATACCGTATCAGTTTCAGACTCTCAGCGTACATTGACGGTGACGAATTCAGGTCATAATGCTGCGGTTATTTGGAACCCTTGGATTGAAGGCGCTGAATCGATGGCTGATATGGATAATGATGGCTACAAAACCATGGTGTGTGTTGAATCTACTTACCACGCAACTAGCTTAGAAGAAGCCCAAACCGTTGAACCAGGTAGCGCATTTACCCTAACCACAACGATTAAAGCGTAAGATACTTCGATATTTACCTAAACAAAAACGGAAGCCACTGAGGCTTCCGTTTTTTTATTGTTTGGAAAATAGAGATTGTCTCTTATCTTTCCCAGTATGCTTCTTCTAAGCTGTCTTCACGCTCTGGCAAGCCACGAGATAAGCGTGGAGAGTGCTGAGCTAATACTTCAAAGCTTACACGGTTTGAGTATTTACATACTTGTGAGAAAGAAGAATACGTCAAGAAAGAGTGCTGATGCTTGCTTGAGTTTGGTACGTTATTACGGTGGTAATGGTTTGCAGCCATATCATGTAATAAAGCAGATAATGCACCATCACCAGCACCATTAGTGTTCTTAATTTTTTCAGGACCACCCATGTATGGTGAAATGTGTGAAAATACCTTAATTGGGTTTTCACAGCTGTCCTTCACTGCTGGACGGCTAAATTCAAACTGGTTAAATTCAGCAATTGTACCTGGTAGTAATGGTAGTGATGTTTCACGCTTTGCAGAATCTTCCGTGTAACCTGCCATATAAAGACCTACAGGGCCAGCAGTACAAAGAACTAGGTCAACCCACTCAAGAGCTTTATTTGCAGCTTCTAGAGGGTCTGTAGCACCAGTAAGCGCCTCACCTTCCTCTTCATTCATTGCAACAACAGTTACGTGGTCATTTAAGAAATCACGCCAGTATTGTGGGTCATCTTGAACCACAAACTTAGTACCCATAGTTAATACAACAGGCACATCGTATTTCTTCGCATATTCAATCGCTTTCATTGTTGCTTCAGGCATTGGATCGCCTTCTTTACAACGAACCAGATATGCTGTTAGTACAAGTGCTGATGCATTTTTGAAAATCTTCTCAGGAATGCTCTCTGCACGAAGTTGGTTCATGTCACCTTCGCTAATTGCAAACGTACGCTCACCATCTTCACTAATCAGTGCAAAACAACGACCAATCGCACCCGGTACAGGTTGAAGGTAGTTTAAATCCATTCGGCTAGATGTGTTACATAAATAACGGTATGAATAACTGCCTATGTGAATATCTTCACTCATAACACCTAATAATGTTGATTTATCATCAGCAAGAACAGAGTAGTTATGAAGCGTGTTACCAATCGTACCACCAGCAAATTCATTGCTGATCATATTATTGTCTTTTAATTCATTATAAAGCATCTCAGCTTTATCGTTATCAATAACCAGTGAGTGTCCTTTACTCAAGCCATATTTTTCAATAAAAGCATCATCCACTTTCGCTTCAATATCCACTAGCGTTTGGTCGATACCAATAATATGGGTACGAGACATTTTCTTAGCTTCTTGAGCTTGGCTAACTAATGGATCACGTGCGTGAACAGGAAAATAATGCTTAGATTTACGCTGACCTGGAAATTTCATAAAATAATCATTCAACTGGCTAATGGAAGAACTGCGAAGTTTAGCCGCTCAATAACTCTGCCGCAACTACTGATATACGCCACTGCCAATAGCAAACGTTTGCCCTTTCTATTTGTTTATACATCTAGCCTTAGGAAGCGATTTCGTGGTAATTTAAAGCGTATTTTTTAAGGGTAATAACCATGACTACTGAACTAATTAGCTACGACGACGTAATTGAAGTCGCTTACGATATCTTCCTAGAAATGGCTCAAGACAACCTTGAACCTGCAGATGTTGCTTTATTCACTTTGCAATTTGATGACCGTGGTGCAGCAGAGGTTGTTGATACTCGTGACGATTGGGCCGAACACGTTGGATTTGAAGTAGATAAAGAAACATATGCTGAAGTACTAATCGGCTTAGTAAATGAAGAATCTGATGCGTTAGATGATGTTTTTGCTCGCATGCTAGTTAGCCGTGATCCTGAACATAAATTCTGTCACATGCTATGGAAACGTGATTAAGTTAATCCCCTACCATATTGTTAAAAAGGAGCATTCATTTGCTCCTTTTTTATTTCTGAATTTATTGAATCTAGCTCTTCGCATCCCCATTATTTCTTTATGCTCACAAACTGTTTAAACCAATTTCCCAATGGTAATTGGTATTAACACAGAATAACGATAAAGGAATACCATGTCACAATTTCAAACTCGATGCCCATCTTGTCATGGGTTAAACCGTCTTCCTACTGAACGAGTCAACGATGGTGCAACTTGTGGTCGCTGTAAGGAACCATTATTAGACGGTAAACCAGTAGAAGGGACAATGGATAACCTCGCCGCTTTACTTAATAGTGATAAAGCCGTTGTTATCGATTTCTGGGCACCTTGGTGTAACCCATGCGTTGGCTTTTCGCCCGTTTTTGAAGATGTTGCAGCAGAACGTAATGGACAAATTCGTTGTATTAAAGTCAACACAGAAGCTGAACAACAAATTGCAGCACAATATCAGATCCGCTCAATACCAACGATCATGGTATTTAAAAACGGTCAGCGTGTAGACATGATTAATGGTGCATTACCTAAAGGTCAATTTGATCAATGGTTAAATCAAGCACTGCTTAAGTAATGTAAATAGCAGACAAACAAAAAGCCCCTTTATGACTCTGCATAAAGGGGCTTTTTACTATTTATTATGTGTTATCTATTAATATAGATTAACCGATGAACTCAACACCATTCATGTACTTACGTAGTACTTGTGGGATTGCAATTTTACCATCAGCCTGTTGGAAGTTCTCAAGAATCGCAACCATTGTACGACCTACAGCAAGACCAGAACCGTTTAGTGTGTGTACAAGTTCAGGTTTTTTCTCGCCTTTACGACGGAAACGAGCTTGCATACGACGAGCTTGGAAATCCCACATGTTTGAACAAGAAGAGATTTCACGGTACGTTTCTTGTGCTGGAACCCACACTTCTAAATCGTAAGTCTTACGAGAACCGAAGCCCATATCACCTGTACATAGAACCACTTTACGGTAAGGAAGTTCTAATAGTTGAAGAACTTTCTCAGCATGACCTGTTAGTTCTTCAAGTGCAGCCATTGAATCTTCTGGTCTAGTGATTTGTACTAATTCAACTTTATCGAATTGGTGCATACGGATAAGACCGCGAGTATCACGACCGTAAGAACCCGCTTCAGAACGGAAACACGGAGTGTGAGCCGTCATCTTAAGTGGCATATCAGCTTCATCAGTAATGGTATCGCGCACCATGTTAGTTACTGGAACTTCAGCTGTTGGGATAAGTGATAGCTTCTTAAGTGGAACATCACTTACTTGCTCTGTTAGTGGGCTTGTGTGGAACAAGTCTTCACCAAACTTAGGAAGTTGACCAGTACCAAATAAGCTATCTGGGTTTACAAGATATGGTACGTACATTTCTGTGTAGCCATGTTCTTCTGTGTGAAGATCAAGCATAAACTGAGAAAGAGCACGGTGAAGACGAGCAAATTGACCTTTCATTACGATGAAACGAGAACCAGAGATCTTAACCGCACTTGCGAAATCAAGACCATCAGCCATTTCACCTAGATCAACGTGATCTTTAACTTCAAAGTCATACGCTAAAGGTGTACCCCAACGTAATACTTCTACGTTTTCGTTCTCATCTTTACCTAGTGGCACTGAATCATCAGGGATGTTAGGTACAGAAAGCGCGATGTCTTCGATTTGTTGTTGAAGCTCTGCTAGTGCTGCTTTTGCTTCATCCAGTTCAGAACCCAGATTCGCAACATCAGCCATAATGCGATCAGCTTCTTCGTGATCACCTTTCGCTTTTGCTTGACCAATGGACTTCGAACGGGAGTTACGCTGCGCTTGAAGCTCTTCAGTTTTTACTTGAAGGGACTTACGTTGTTCTTCAAGGTTGCGAAGTGTCTCTACGTCTAGCTTAAAGCCACGACGTGCCAGTTTTTCAGCTGTTTCATCCAGCTCTGTACGAAGTAATTTTGAATCAAGCATTTGTAATCCTATGCCTTATAGTAATGGTGTGTTCAAAATAAAAAGAACCCACTTAATAATAAAATCCTGTGCAATTTTCATTTCCAAATTGCGATTCGAATAAGATACCGAAAATGCCCTTTTATTGGTAGCGTTTTAACGGACTGTTTTGATCTAATTGGGCTAAATATTCTAGCTTTTCACTAATTTTGGTTTCTAAACCACGTTTTGTAGGAAAATAATACTTACGATCACGCATTTCAGGTGGAAAATAGTTCTCACCAGAAGCATAAGCATTTGGCTCATCATGGGCATAACGATAATCTGACCCATACCCCATATCTTTCATTAATGAAGTTGGTGCATTACGAAGATGATTAGGCACTTCATAATCGGGGGAATTTATCGCATCCATCTGTGCTTGTTTCCATGCTGTATAAACCGCATTACTTTTTGGAGCACACGCTAAATAAACCACGGCTTGAGCAATGGCTCGTTCACCTTCAGCAGGACCAATGCGAGTAAAGCAATCCCATGCATTCATTGCGACTTCCATCGCTCTTGGATCAGCGTTACCGATATCTTCTGAAGCAATAGCAAGTAACCGACGAGCTACATACAGAGGGTCACCGCCCGCAGCAATAATTCGAGCAGTCCAATAAAGAGCCGCATCAGGATTTGAACCACGAATGGACTTATGAACCGCCGATATTAAGTCATACCACATATCGCCTTTATTATCGAAACGTGCGACTTTCTCACCTGCAACTTCCGCTAATAATGGTAAATCGACGACTTTTTTACCTTGTGCGTTTTCTTCTGCCATATCATGCAAAAGCTCTAAATAGTTTAGAGACATACGAGCATCGCCTGATACTAAATCAGCTAGCTGCAATTTCACATCATCAGGCAATACAAAATTTTCATCATTTAAACCACGATCTTTATCTAATAAAGCTTGGTCAATGACTTGAACAATGTCTTCTTTTTCTAGTGATTTTAATTTGTATACACGTGCACGAGATAACAAGGCGTTATTAAGTTCAAAAGACGGGTTTTCTGTTGTTGCACCAATAAAGGTAATCGTGCCGTCTTCAATATGCGGTAAGAATGCATCTTGCTGGCTTTTATTAAAGCGATGCACTTCATCCACAAACATGATAGTTCTTCGACCCGTAATTTGATTTTCTTTGGCCTTTTCGATTGCAGCTCGAATATCTTTAACACCAGAGGTTACCGCTGAAACACGTTCAACTTCTGCATTCGCATAATTGGCAGCGACTTCTGCTAATGTTGTTTTACCCGTTCCCGGAGGTCCCCACAAAATCATAGAGTGGATTTGACCCGCTTCTAATGCTCGACGCAGTGGTTTACCAACACCTAATAAGTGTTGTTGACCAATATATTGCTCAATATTTTGCGGACGCATTCTAGCAGCAAGGGGACGATAATCGTCCCCTGCTGAAAAATCTAAACTGAAATTACTCACGTTTATCCTTTTAGTTTCTTAGATGCACGCTTATTAACGTTGATCGTCAATATCTACACCGTCAGGAATCGCAAATGTAAAATTATTTTTGGCAGGCTTCTTCGCTTCAAACTTTGTGAAATCAAAATCACTACGTTGACCATCTTGCTCAACAACAGAGAAACCCGTTACTTTGCCGTTTTCTTGAATGCGAACAATAAATTCACTTTTTACGGCAGAATCTGCTTTTGGTGAAACCGTAAACGCATCACCATTTTGGCTTACTGAATAATTGTCCCAATCCGACGCTTTATTACGAGTTAATAATACGAATGGTGTTTGAGTTGTAGCTTTCTCTAATCCCATTAATGTTACTTGCTCAACAAATGGATTGTAATACCACAAGGTTTTGCCATCGGTGACTAATAAGTTCTCATCTGGCGTTTGTGTATGCCAACGAAACAAGTTAGGACGCAGGATTTTTACATCGCCCTCGCCTTGCATTAGTACATCACCTTCTGGGCTTAATACTTTTTGTGTGAAACCAGCTTCAAAGCCTGCATTCTGATTCAATCGTTCTGTCAGTTCACTTTGAGGTGATGCCAATACCGTCGAACTTAATAAACAGAGAGAAAATAAAAACTTCTTCATTACACTTTCACTTCTTAAAAATTTGGATTAATCATGCATACCTACAGGAGGTGGTGCAATTACTTCACGGTTACCATTATGACCCGGAGTACTAACAATGCCATGCGCTTCTAATTGCTCGACAATACGAGCAGCTCGGTTATAACCGATTCTAAATTGGCGCTGAACACCTGACACTGACCCACGACGTGATGTTGTTACAAACTCAACCACCTGATCAAACAATTGATCTAGCTCTTCCTCACCTTCCGGTTTCTCTCCTGGAAGTAATGCTTCAGCACCTTGATCGCTCTTAGTAATCGCATCAATATAATTTGGACGACCACGCGCTTTCCAATCATTCACTACCGCATGTACGTCATCATCTGATGCAAAAGCACCATGAACACGTACCGTGTGGTTAGAACCCGGCGCTAAGTAGAGCATATCACCCATACCTAATAGAGATTCTGCACCACCTTGGTCAAGAATGGTTCTTGAATCGGTTTTCGTTGATACCGTAAACGCCACACGTGTTGGGATGTTTGCTTTAATCAAACCCGTAATAACATCAACAGATGGACGTTGTGTTGCAAGAATTAAGTGGATACCTGCTGCACGTGCTTTTTGAGCCAATCGTGCAATCAACTCTTCCACTTTCTTACCAACAACCATCATTAAGTCAGCGAATTCATCAACGATAACAACGATAGATGGTAGCTTCTCAAGCAATGGCGGCATTTCGTCCATGCTGTCACCCGGTTTCCATAATGGATCGTGGATTGGGTGTCCCGCTTCAGCTGCCATTTTTAATTTATCGTTAAAGCCTTTTAGATTACGTACACCTAATGCCGACATTAACTTATAACGACGTTCCATTTCACCAACACACCAACGCAGAGCATTACCTGCATCTTTCATGTCAGTTACTACTTCCGTCAATAAGTGTGGGATTCCTTCATAGATAGAAAGTTCCAACATTTTTGGATCGATCATAATGAAACGTACATCTTCTGGTGTCGCTTTATAAAGCACACTTAAGATCATTACGTTTACACCAACTGATTTACCTGAACCTGTTGTACCTGCAACCAATACGTGAGGCATTTTTGCAAGATCAGCAATCACCGCTTCACCTGCTATATCTTGCCCCATTACAACCGTCGTTGGAGACTTAGCTTCAATAAACTTCTGACTACCTACAACATCAGAGAAGAAAACGGTTTGTCGATTAAAGTTAGGTAATTCAAGACCAACATATGGTTTACCCGGAATAACTTCAACGACACGCACAGCCATTGCTGATAGTGAACGAGCTAAGTCCATCGCTAGGCCTGAGATACGGCTAACCTTAACACCCGGCGCTAAATCTAATTCAAATCGAGTAATTACCGGTCCTGGGAAAATATCCACCACACGTGCTTTAATTTTGTAATCCGCTAATTTAGCTTCAACCAAACGTGCCGTATGCTCTAGCGATTCACGAGACTCTAGCTCTTCACGTGTATCTGGTGAGAAAAGCAGATCCAATGTTGGCATTGGTGATGTTGGCTTTGGTAAATTCGGCTCAGATTGCACTAAAAATGGATTTTGTAATGCCGCTTGAGTTGCCTTTTCTTTTGCAACTAACGCTTGGAACGCTGCTACATCAGCATCAGAATGCGTTGGCGCTTCATCTTCAAGTACTTCTTCAAAAACAGGCTCGATAACAGGCGTAACATTAACTTCTGACGTATCAGCAACCTGATGTTGAGATTGAGCAAAGCTTGGTTCATCATCAATATCATCAGCTTCTACTGCACTGAATATTGGTAACGCAGATTCTGCTTCATTTTCTGATGCTTCTTGAGCAGAGAAGTGAGTTTGAGTCGTTAATACTTCATCTTCTTCAACGTCATAATCAGCAGAATCAAAGCTAACTGTATCAGACCCGACGGTGTTATCTTCTTCAAGAGAAGCGGCATAGTCCTCAGTTGCTTCTGGAATTGAAACTGGTGACGTTACTAACTCTTCTTCAACAAAAACAGAGTGGTCTTGTTCTCTATTTTCTTCTACTTCTTGTGTTGCACTAAACGATGGTTCAAATGCACTATCCTGCGCTTCAAATCCTGATGTAGGCATTTCTGGAGTATCAATTGAAACGTCAGATAAAACGTCACTGCTCATAGGTGCAGTAGTAACAGCTGCGACAGTGGCATTCTGCACAAAGGCTGTTTCAGCATCAACTTGACTCAATAATGGATCTTGCTCTAAAGCTTCATGATCAAGCTCTGCAATCGTTGCATTACTGCGCATAGATAAATTCAAACCATCTTCTAATAGTTCTGGTTCTTGGTTTATCGGCATCGTTTCAAAATTGCTTTCTAAGTCTTGAGCAACGTCAGTAGCCTCTTGAGTATTAAACTCTTCTTGAGCTACTGTTGAATCAGCCACATTTGGTTCATCAATGTGCGTATTCGTTGCAAATAATGGATCTTCATAAGATTGAGATACTTCTGAGTTATCAGAAAATACATCAACCGTCGATGTTGAAAACAGAGGGTCATCATCTGCCGAATAAAAATCATCATCCGCTTTTGCAGCCGAAACAGATGCAGCAGCAACCACACCCGCCCCTACAGCGCCAAAACTTGGTAATTCACTTGCAGATATTTTAGGTGTTGCATACGGATCAAGTGGTTCATCGTCTTCAACCGCAGTCATCGACGGCGCAGAAGCAAATGGTTCAGTCTTTTCTGATTTTGTTTCTACAATCGGCTGCTCATTTTCAACTTCGTAAGTTTCATCTTCTGTTTTACGAACTTTATTCACTAGAGCACGGGTTGCTTCTAAAACAAAACCGCCTAGGTTATCAACTATCGTTAACCAAGATACACCTGTGAATAAAGTTAAACCTGCACCCCATAAGAACATGAAGATAAGCGTTGAACCCAATACATTTAAAATCGGATTAGTGATACTGGTTAATACATCACCTACGACACCGCCAGATGAGAAATACCAAAGATCATCAAAGTTGATATCAGCTAAAGCACAACTTGTTAAGAACAAGATCAATAACCCTAAAATACGAGTTCCGATCATCATAAAATCTAATTCAGTTTCTTGCTCTTCTTCTCTTCTGCGGAAAACAATCCAAGTACAACCAAGTAAAATTACCGGCAATAAATAAGCTAAAGAACCAAAAGCAAAAAACAACGTATCTGCAATCCACGCACCAAATGAGCCACCCGCATTTTCTACTGAGCCCGCCCATGCAGTTTGTGTCCATGATGGATCGGCTGGATTAAAACTGAATAATGAAATCGTAATGAATATTGTTGCGAGTAAACCTACGATAAAAAGCGCTTCTTGTAGACGTTGATTGCCGTTTAGACGCTCTTTTTCAGGTTCAGCCACAGCCTCAACTTTTAATGTCGTAAGCTGTGTTTTTCTTTCTGCAATTTTTTCTTTAATCTTTGTAAACAAAATACTGTCCATTGATACGATACTTAGATTTAGTCATCCCTCTTTAAAATGCGAATTCGAGGAGAAGCAAGGATCACTGAATCTCTATAAAATAAAAACAAGTCGAGCGGCACTACGCCGCTCGTCATTACTTAATAGTAATTACAGATAAATAATATACCTAAAATGCCATTAAGCTCTGCAAGTTTTTGTAAAAATAAAGAAAATATCTCGATATTTACAATCTTGCTTCAATTAGCGAGTCTTAATCACTAAATGGTTCGTTTGTTTTACTTCTTCCATAACAACATAAGTACGAGTGTCGTTAACGCCCGGAAGTCGTAATAGTGTATCACCAAGTAATCGACGATAAGCACTCATATCTGATACACGAGTCTTTAAAAGATAGTCAAAATCACCTGATACAAGATGACACTCTTGAATATCGTCTAATAACTGTACTGCAGCATTAAATTGTTCAAAAACATCTGGTGCACCACGGTTCAACGTGATTTCAACAAATACCAACAATGACGCATCAAGATATTGTGGGTTTAGCAATGCTGTATAACCATTGATATACCCTTGGCGTTCTAGACGGCGAACGCGCTCTAAACATGGAGTTGGCGATAGGCCTACTCTCTTAGATAATTCAACATTTGAAATTCGACCATCTTTCTGGAGTTCATTCAAAATATTGCGATCGATACGATCCAGTTCCTTGGAAGGTTTCTTATTATCTACCATTTTTTATTCCACCTTATTACTTCCTTGCAAAAAAATATACTACAACTTTTTAATATTTAGCATCAAATTTTGCCATTTACAATCTATACTAGATAAAAACTCGAAACAAAAACCCTACAACCAGTCATAATAACCATAAAACAAAAGGAAATCAGGATGATCATTGGAGTACCTAAAGAAATAAAAAATCATGAATATCGCGTTGGAATGATCCCTGCGAGTGTTCGCGAATTAATATCTCATGGCCATACCGTATTTGTCGAAACAAAAGCAGGCTCAGGCATTGGTTTTACCGACGAAGACTATATCGCGGTTGGTGCATCCATTCTTCCTACAGCTGAAGACGTATTCGCCAAAGCTGAAATGATTATTAAAGTTAAAGAACCTCAGGCTGTCGAGCGTGCAATGCTTCGTGAAGGGCAAATTTTATTCACGTACTTACATCTTGCACCAGATCTTCCACAAACTAAAGACCTAATCAAGAGTAAAGCTGTCTGCATCGCATATGAGACTGTAACAGATAATATGGGTCGTCTGCCACTATTAGCGCCAATGTCAGAAGTAGCAGGTCGAATGTCTATTCAAGCAGGTGCACAAACATTAGAGAAATCAAACGGCGGTCGCGGCTTACTTTTAGGTGGCGTTCCGGGTGTTGAACCAGCAAAAGTCGTCATTGTTGGTGGTGGTGTTGTTGGAGCAAATGCTGCTCGTATGGCAGTAGGAATGCGTGCCGATGTAACTATATTAGACCGTAATATCGATACACTGCGTCATCTAGATGAAGAGTTTCAAGGCCGTGCTAAAGTCGTTTATTCTACGGTTGATGCTATTGAAAAACACGTCCTAGAGGCGGATTTAGTCGTTGGTGCTGTACTTATTCCGGGCGCAGCAGCACCTAAGTTAATTACAGCAGAACATATTAAACGCATGAAACCGGGCGCAGCCGTTGTTGATGTTGCCATTGACCAAGGCGGTTGTTTTGAAACCTCTCATGCCACCACTCATGCTGACCCAACTTATATTGTGGATGATGTTGTTCATTACTGTGTTGCTAACATGCCAGGAGCTGTCGCTCGAACCTCTACATTTACCCTAAATAATGCAACACTTCCTTACATAATTAAATTAGCAGATAAGGGATATAAGACGGCTTTATTAGAAGACAAAGGCTTCTTAGGTGGTTTGAACGTGATTCACGGAAAAGTAACCTGCAAAGAAGTAGCAGAAAGTTTCGACTTAGAATACGTCGAGCCTGAAACAGCAATCAGCGCTTAAAAGTATATCCTATAACAAAATCATTTGAGGGTGCCTATTACGGTGCCCTTTCTTTCATCGAATAAATTCCCTACAATCAGGATATTGGTTGATAACTCGATGTTACCTTCCTTTTTCTCTATTTTTTGTTTTAGCTCGGAGATCCTATGAGCAACGTTAAGCATTCAAAATTACTAATTCTTGGTTCTGGTCCTGCGGGTTACACTGCGGCTGTTTACGCTGCACGAGCTAACTTAAATCCAGTAATGATCACTGGCATGCAACAAGGTGGTCAATTAACAACGACAACCGAAGTTGAAAACTGGCCAGGTGGTGCTGCCGATATGACAGGCCCAGGTTTAATGGAAGAAATGAAGGCACACGCAGAGCGCTTCAACACTGAAATCATTTTTGACCATATCAATGAAACCGATTTTAGCCAACGTCCTTTTCGTTTAAAAGGCGACTCAGGTGAATACACTTGTGATGCATTAATCATTTCAACTGGTGCATCAGCTAAATATTTAGGTTTAGAATCTGAAGAAGCATTCAAAGGCCGTGGCGTTTCTGCTTGCGCAACATGTGATGGTTTCTTCTACCGTAACCAAAAAGTTGCAGTTATTGGTGGCGGTAATACTGCGGTTGAAGAAGCATTATACCTATCAAACATCGCAGCTGAAGTTCACTTAATCCACCGTCGTGACTCTTTCCGTTCTGAAAAGATCTTAATTGATCGTTTAATGGATAAAGTAGAAAACGGAAATATCATCTTACATACCGACCGTACATTAGAAGAAGTACTTGGTGATGACATGGGCGTAACCGGTGTTCGATTAAAAGACACCAAATCGGATGCTACTGAAGATTTAGAAGTTATGGGCGCGTTTATTGCTATTGGCCACCAACCAAATACCGCTATTTTCAATGGTCAGCTTGATATGGAAAATGGCTATATCAAAGTAAAATCAGGCCTTGAAGGTAATGCGACTCAAACAAGTGTTGAGGGTATTTTTGCTGCTGGTGACGTTATGGACCATAATTACCGTCAAGCAATTACATCTGCAGGTACTGGCTGTATGGCCGCTTTAGATGCAGAACGCTTTTTAGATGCGTTAGAAGCAAAAGAAAGTTAAACTATCTCTGTTAACGTTAAACCCGAAGTTAATGCTTCGGGTTTCTTTTGCTCATCTTATTTTGTTGATGTGCCTGTTTTTTCTGATATTCCAATTATTAAAATAGAAAAAGTAGTGCGTGCAAAATAATACAAAACGTAAGCTTTCAATATTATGGATAAAATACAACAACGCGAGTTAGGTAAATGGCTCAAGGGTCAAAGCAAGCTTGCAAAAAAATGGCTAACCCTCTCTATCGGGCTCGGCTTTCTTTCCAGTCTTTTTCTTATTGCTCAAGCGGCATTACTTGCCGATATTCTGCACCAATTAATCGTAGAACAAGTCGATAAATACGAACTGATTTCGCACTTTGTTGCTATCTTAGTATTTGTTGCTATTCGTGCTCTTTGCAGTTGGGGACGAGAAATTGCAGGTTACCGATGTGGTGAACACATTCGAGTACACATTCGACAATTAATTTTGAATAAACTGCAAGAATTAGGTCCTGCTTATATCAAAGGGAAACCTGCTGGTACATGGGCAACCTTATTGCTTGAACAAGTTGAAGACATGCAAGACTTTTTCTCTCGCTATCTTCCACAAATGTCGCTATCGGTTTTGATCCCATTTGTTATATTAATTGTCGTATTCCCTCAAAACTGGGCAGCAGGATTAATCTTTTTGCTTACCGCACCATTAGTTCCATTATTCATGGCGCTAGTTGGAATGGGAGCAGCAGACGCTAACCGACGCAATTTTAAAGCATTACAACGCTTATCAGGTCATTTTTATGACCGTCTACAATCAATGACAACCATACGCTTATTCAATAAAACAGCACAAGAAACTGAACACTTACATGGCGCTTCGGAAATTTTCCGTAAACGTACTATGGAAGTATTACGACTCGCATTCTTATCTTCTGCTGTTTTAGAGTTTTTCACTTCAATTTCAATTGCTATTGTTGCGGTTTACTTCGGTTTTACTTTTATTGGTGAGCTAGATTTCGGCCATTACGGAACAACCGTCACTCTGTTTACTGGTCTATTCATTCTTATTCTTGCTCCAGAATTTTATCAACCGCTTCGTGATTTAGGGACCTTTTATCATGCCAAAGCACAAGCTATTGGTGCTGCAGAATCATTGGTTGAATTTCTAGACACAAAAATAGAACAACAAGCTCAAGGCAATAAAAAAGTATCTGAATCTACAACTCTTGATATTCAAGTTGAAGAGTTAATCGTAACAACTCACGATGGAAAAAACCTATTAGGTCCTATTAGTTTTCATCTAGAAGAAGGCTCTCAAACTGCACTTATTGGCCCTAGTGGTGCCGGCAAAACAAGTTTGATTAATGCCATTCTTGGCTTCCTTCCATACCAAGGAAGTATCAAAATTAATGGCACTGAATTATCAGAGTTAGATAAAACAGAATGGTATAAAGAAATCAACTGGGTCGGCCAAAACCCAACATTGGTTCACGGTACTATTCAGGAAAATATCACGCTAGGTAAACAAGATATCACCCAAGAACAACTAGATACTGCATGTGAGCATGCATTTGCTAACGAGTTTATTGCTGGTCTTGGTTATCAACATGCGATTTCTGATCGTTCAGGCGGTTTATCTGTAGGACAAGCACAGCGACTGGCATTAGCAAGAGCACTACTGCAACAAGGACGTTTATGGATCTTAGATGAACCAACAGCAAGTCTTGATGCAAAAAGCGAACGTTTAGTAATGAAGAGCCTAAATCAAGCAACTCAAGGCTTAACTACATTAATGATCACTCACCGCTTAGATCAACTTCATGCAATGGACTCTATCCTTGTATTAGATAAAGGGAAAATAGTTCAATCTGGCTCATTTGATGAGTTAAAAGATTCTGGCCTATTTGCGAATATGCTAGCGGCAAAACAACCAGTGCAAGGTGATCTCGATGCGTGATTTACTTCCTTATATCAAACTCTATAAAAAACATTGGTTCGGCTTAACGCTTGGTATGCTACTCAGCTTTGCTACTTTGTTTGCTTCTATTGGTTTGCTGACAATTTCTGGCTGGTTTATCTCAGCTTCAGCAATTGCAGGTTTAACCATTGCAAGAGAAACCTTCAACTACATGCTTCCTGCTGGTGCCGTTCGTGGTTTCTCTATTGGTCGTACTGCTGGGCGATGGGGCGAACGTGTTGTTAGTCATAACGCCACATTCAAACTGCTAACTGAATTACGTATTTTCTTCTTTAAGAAACTAATACCACTTATCCCAGGTCGTTTCTCAAAGCTACGTGATGCGGATTTATTAAACCGTCTCGTTGCTGATGTTGATGCAATGGACCATGTATACTTGCGTTTAGTTAGCCCTATTATTGTCGGTACTTTAGGTATTATTGGACTAACTGCATTTCTTGCGTGGTTTGATATCACTATCGGTCTAACTCTTGGTGCTATTTTACTTTCTCTATTGCTAATCTGGCCAACGCTATTCTACAAGTTAGGTAAGCACAACGGCTCAGAGTTAACTCAAAACAAAGCAACACTGAGGATCAAAACCTTAGATTGGCTACAAGGTAATGCTGAATTACGCATTTTTGGTGCTGAAGCTCAATACCGTCAACGCATTCTTGATGCCCAAACGGCACTATTAGCTAACCAACACCGTATGGCTGCATTAACAGGATTAGCGAATGGTCTATTACTGCTAGCTAACGGCTGGACGTTACTATTAATGTTGTGGATTGCAGGCGACGGTATTGCTGGAATGACACCAGATCCTATGGTTGCGATGGTTGCATTTGCGACAATGGCAAGTTTTGAATTGCTTATGCCAATAGCGGGCGCATTTCAATATCTAGGGCAAACACTAAGTTCTGCTCGTCGCCTGAATGAAATCATCACAGCTGAACCAGATACCGTGTTTGATGAAAATGGCGTTGACCAAGCCATCAAAGGTAATTTAACCATCTCGAATGTGGATTACCAATACATGGATGCGGATACCAATGCAATTAATGCCATCTCACTTGATCTACTTTCTGGACAAAAAATGGCCATTGTTGGTCAAACGGGTTCAGGCAAATCAACCTTGTTGCAATTGTTAACTCGTCAATGGGATCCAAAATCAGGCTACATTGCTATTGATGGCGTTAAGTTACCTAAATGGAAAGAATCAAGTCTTCGTAGTGCAATGTCAGTGGTAAGCCAACGAGTCGATATTTTAAATGGTTCTCTAAGAGATAACTTACTACTCGCTGATGATACTGCAAGCGATGAGAAACTAATTAAAACCTTAAATCAAGTTGGTTTGGAAGCGCTAACAACTGACGAAGGTCTAAATGCTTGGTTAGGCGATGGTGGCCGACAACTCTCTGGTGGTGAACGTCGTCGAATTGGGATTGCACGTGCGTTATTACATGATGCACCTATTGTCTTATTGGATGAGCCAACAGAAGGCTTAGATCAGAAAACCGAACAACAAATTATGTCGGTACTTAATAAACACATTGAACATAAAACCGTTGTGTTTATTACCCACCGTCTAGTGAACCTAGAACAGATGGATCATATTTGTTTGATGGATCACGGTGAAATCGTTGAGCAAGGTACGCATGATAGCCTCCTCTCACTTAAAGGAGCTTACCACCAATTATGGCAACGCTTTTAATTACCTTAGATAGATAACCTAAGGATATAAAAAAAGCCGATATGACCATCATCATATCGGCTTTTTTGTATCAGTGAATAAGAGTAATACCTAAACGTACTTCTCTTCAAACTCTTTCATAAATTGCACAAGCGCTTCAACACCTTCTAATGGCATTGCATTATAAATTGATGCACGCATACCACCGACAACTCGGTGTCCTTTCAATGCTTTTAAACCCGCTTCATCAGCTAATTCAAGAAACTTCGCATCCAACTCTGGATTTGCCAACTGGAATGGTACATTCATCAAAGAGCGATTATCAGAATGAACGTCATTACGATAAAAATCCGAGTGATCAATGTAATCGTACAGAACCGCTGCTTTCTTACGGTTATGTGTTTCCATTGCGTCAATACCACCATTAGATTTCAACCATTTGAAAACTAATCCCGCAAGGTACCAAGCGTAAGTTGGAGGCGTATTAAACATAGATTCTTTATCCGCTAATACACCGTAGTTTAATACACTCGGCAAAGCTTGAGCGGCTAAATCCAATAGATCATCACGAACAATAACAATCGTTAAGCCCGCAGGACCAATATTCTTCTGTGCCCCAGCATAAATAACACCGTATTTCGACACATCAATCTTACGCGATAAAATGGTCGATGACATATCAGCAACAATTGGCTTATCGGTTACAGGCAGATCATTAATCTCAATACCATCAATGGTTTCATTTGGACAAAAATGCACATACGCCGCATCATCGCTTAATGTCCATTCAGAAGCCGATTGAACCGCTTTCTTACCATCAACATCAATAATGGTATTAATCACATTTGGTGTGCAATATTTTTGCGCTTCTTCAACCGCACTTTGAGCCCAATAACCAGCGTCAACATAATCAGCTTTAGTATTACCACCCAATAAATTCAAAGGTACCGCAGCAAACTGAGCTCTGGCACCACCTTGGCAAAATAACACTTTATAGTTGTCTGGAATCGCTAATAGATCACGTAAGTCTTGCTCTGATTCTTCAGCGACTTTAATAAACTCTTTACTGCGGTGACTTATTTCCATCACAGATGTGCCTAAGCCATTCCAATTTACCAATTCCTTTTGAGCTTGGGCGAGAACGTCTACTGGTAACATTGCTGGTCCAGCACAAAAGTTAAATACTTTTTCCATGTTTCTTAAAACTCCTGTTGATGTTTACAACACTAACTGACAAAAAATGATTACGAAATTAATAACACCTTTCATCTCATAAAGGAATCAGAAAGTGATCTATTTCACTAAATCCATAACGATGACAGATTCAAGTTAAAAATATCAATTAAAAAAATAGCCCACCAAAGTGAGCTATTTGTATAAATATAAATGAATTAACGAAGATAAGTTAAAAAGCCTAATAGCATAAATAGAGGCATTTTTTGACCATTTGGTAACTCAATTTGACCATTAGCAATCTTCGCAGATAAACGATAATTATCGCCCTCTTCCGTTGCAAATTCATTAACAAGTAATTCATCCATTTGCATACGAAGTTCTGGTGTCTCATCTACCAATTTTTTCGCAATAACTAGCTCAGAACTGCCTTGTAATGTTTGAACTAATTTATCCGCATTTTGAGAAGCTCGCGCAGTCCCTGCCGGTAAAGTAAGTAGAATTTGGCTATTCACTTTACTGCCTAGTACATCAGCACTAAATTCATTTAAGTTTACTTTAAAACCCTTAGCAGCAAGTAAATCAAAAGACAGCATCAGTTGTTGTACTTTTTCTGGCGTGATTTCTTGATCTTGTAATAGAGGGACTAGCTTAATTAATGCATCATAGTTCAGCTCTTCAAAACTTAAGTCAAAAACACCATTTTCCAAAGTACCACTGTCTGTAACGATTTCATTTATCGTTAGCTTATTGCTAGAGCTTAGTGCATTGTCTTCTGGCTTATCTTTTACTTCTTTGATTTGGTTAATGCTCGTGTAGTTAAAGCCTTTCACTTCATTGTGATTTTGACCTTCTACGTCATTTAAAACCAATTTATCCATATTGATGTTTGCTTCACCAATGAAGATATCACCCACATAATGACCAACACTTTGACCTTTTACGTTATCAACAATAAACTCAGATTGATTATCTAGACGTAATTCAGTCTTAGGCAGGTCATAAGCTAAAGTGAATTGACCATCTTTTTGTACCGTCGCAGATACTTGACTTGCGGCAACAAATAATTTTTCAACACCCTGCGCACGTAAATCATCATTAACAAAATTAGCGTCTTGGCTTGAAAGAAGTAACTCTGTTGTACCAGTTAATTGACTCTCAGTCGTTAACTTAAGTCCTTTAATGAAATCAGACTTATTCGCTTCAGTTTCAAATGTTGATACCGAGGAGATCGATAACAAGCCATGAGATATTTCATGATTCACAATAATGTCAGTCGGATATCCAGCATGTTCTAGTTCAGCACTTAAACCCGGATCAACAACATGAATTCGACTTTGAGCCGTCGAACTTAAATAACCGCGATCATAAGAAAGATTTTCAATAGCAATTACTGAATTATCATAAGAAGCGATTCCATCTTTAAAAATGGCTTCACCAATCTTCCCTGTCGCAAATGGCCAGCAAGCAACAAGAGCAACAGCTCCACCTATTGCTGCATATTTTTTTAACTCATTCATATTGGTATCCAACGTTATCAATTTCAATCAGTTTACCTAACACAACAAGTTCAATACAACTCTATTTATTAGATAACTGCGTCATATATAACAAAACTTACTATGCTTGGCTTAATTTTTGCTTTATTTTATTAAATATATATACATGTTCATTTTTTGACGATTTGTTGTTACTTCAAATTTATATATTGCTTTCTAGCAAAAATACCGATTTCTGTTAGTATCTAGGCCATATTTTTTGTTTACAGCACTCAATTTGATAGGTTTCAAATATCATGATCCGTAAAACACTTTTAGCATCAAGCCTAATGTTTATTTCTGCAACTTCAATGGCTGCAGATGACGCAAACAATGCCATCATGAGCAACTTCAGCTACGATTACGTTGAAGCTCGCATTGGCTTTAGCCCTTCAACATTCGGTGCTGGTTTCAGCAAATCAATTCACCCAAATGCTCACGCTATCGCAAGCATTGATTCAGAGCTAGATGGCGATTACGACCTAGCAGCTGGTCTTGGTTTCCACGCTCCAGTAAACAACTGGGCTGACATCACAGGTGAAATGTTATTACGTGTTGTTGATGACAACCATAAATACCACAATGACACAGGTATGGAACTGAACCTTGGCGTACGTCAATGGTTAGGTCCACAACTTGAAGTTGGTGGTAAAGTAGGTTACCTATCTATCGATGATAACGACGATACTCTATTCTCAGTATACGGTCGCTTCCACTCAACAGAGCTATTCTCTATTGGTGCTGAAGGTCGCTTCAATGGTATCTACGGTGATCAGCTTCTGCTAACAGCTCGTTTTAAATACTAATTTAATTAGATATTTAAATACAAAAAAACCTCGTTATCCCTTAACTTTATTTGTTTCGGTATAACGAGGTTTTTTTATGAAATAAACAAATCAAACTTGCTGTAATAATGCTTGCTTTGCAGGCTCTTGTAATAACGTCCAATGAACACCTGATTCTGCACCTGCAAACTTCCAAAGTAACTTAACATCAACATCACCACCATAGGTGTGATTCACTTTTTTAAATACATCAACAGCACCAATTTCCAGAAATGAATCAACATCAGGTACTCCTGCTTTTTTGACCATTCTTTCTAATGTCAGTTGCATATTCGGTAAGTCACGTAAACGGCGGTTTTCTTTTGATTTTTTAAACTCTCTTTCTAAACGAGAGTTTTCCATAGCTTCTTGAACAATAGAAAGAAGAGAAGCTGGTTTCTTTTCAAATAACTCAGTAACATCAAAATAATTTACAGTCGCAATTGTCGTCTTCTTAACATGCTTGAAACGCTCACAACCTAACTCTTCAAACCGAGCATCAACCTCACCACCACCGCGTACATATAGTCGTCCATCAGTAACTAGCGAGAACATGGCGTCTTCGGTAAACAAACCAACACCACCAAACATTGAACGTTTATTGAATCTTCCCAGTTTTTTTACAAAGTTAAAAAAGCGCTCTTCTAGATGACTCATCTCGATCTCCTTGATCTTTAAATTAACATCCCCCGTCCCTGTCATAAAATTGACATCAAGCAATTGAATAATAAACGTACAATGAATAAGTTTCTATTATTTTTATATTAATACCTGAAATAGCAGTATATTTCTTTATTTCGATCACATTCTTCTTAATTAATTCATGTAACGAAACAAGTAGTTCTTCAGGCTCGTATCACATTATAATGACATAATACACCACACCATTACATTGATGAATCTCACAAGATTCATTTATGACGTCAATAAATCATCACTTATTTAATAAGACGTATTAACTTTGACGTTTGAAGCCAACTATTTAGTTTGAGGACGTGCTCAATTCTTCAAGTTTTTTTTTAGTACGTATAAAAATAATGTATGATTTAACCATTACTTAAACATATGAATTAAAATGAATCATTTATCATTTTTTTGGCTAGAACACGATAAAGAGAAAGCTCTTAACGCATTGAGAACTGAGTTTAGCCAACAAGTTACATCCAATATCACATCGGGGAAAATTCAGCTTCCACCGATCCCTGATGTTGTACTTAAAATTCAGAAATTGTGTACTCTTGAAGGCACAATGATTAAAGATGTATCTGATACGCTTTTAGAAGACCCAAGCCTGACCGCTATTGTTATTAGAATGGCGAATTCTGTCGTATTTAACCGTCGTAATATCACCTGTACAGACGTGTTAACTGCTGTTTCTCGCCTTGGTATCTTCCGTGTCCGTGACATTGTTACCGCTCAAGCTATTGAGCAGTTAAAATATTCAAGTGATTTAAATAGCGAATGTAATTCGTTATTACGTAAAAGTGCGGCTAAGTCTCGCGAGTTCGCTGCCGTCATGACAATGGTATGTGAAGAGATATTGAAAGAAAGCACAGACGGTTCACACGATTATCTTGAACCAGAAAAGGCATTATTAAGTGGTCTTTTAGCAGACATCGGTCTATTTTGCTTAGTCAATAAATACTACAACTACCTTGAAGAAGGGAATTACCTAGACCTTGATGTCGCACTTTATATTTTTGAAAAAGAATGTAATCCAATCAGCTACCATGTATTGAATCATTGGCAGTTTGATAGCGATTTCCTTTCAATAGCAACAAATAAACAAATTTCAGAAAGTAACTTACCAGTGAGTTACTTAAACATCGCTCGTATTGCTAATCATTTGTTAATGTTCAGAAATGATGATGACGATATTGATGACCATGAAGTTGAGATAACATTAGAAGGTGCTGAAGCCCTTTACACACTGAGTAACCTTACTAATACTCAATTCAACGATCGCATCAGAGAAACACTTCGAAGCAGCGGATTGTAATTAAATTACAACAAATCAATTAACATTATATTGCCGAATTTGAAAAGCCTTGATATTCTCGGGGCTTCTTCAAAAGTTGGGTTTATTATTATGTTTTCTGGAATGTTATTTGTTTTTTTACCATTGCTTTTAGGCTATTTAATCCCTCTTCATACGAAGAAGCCACTTCAGCATATAAATGCCGCAACAAGCCACCTAGTTACGGTTATCCTAGCTCTTATGGGCTTAAGTCTTGCGGCTCTAGATAATCTTGCTCAAAACCTCAATCAGATCTTAACGATTACGGTTACTTTCTTTGTCGCAATTAGCGTATGTAACTTAGCTATTCTTCCTATCATGGATAAGCTATTCCCGCTAAATTCAGAAGGGAATAAAAACTCACTTCCACTATTTAAAATGATCCTAGAATCAGCAAAGCTGCTCTTAGCGGTTGCAGGAGGTTTAGTATTTGGCTTACTTTCTGGTATCGATTTAAGCTGGGTAGAACAAGCCAGTGAGATAATTCTGCTGCTACTTTTATTTTTAATCGGTATCCAACTACGTAACAGTGGCCTTACACTTCGCCAAATCCTATTAAATAAACACGGTATTATTATCGCCGCAGTTATTATGTCTACCTCTTTTGTCGGAGGCATCATTGGTGCTCTTATCCTTGATATCCCATTACCACATGGCTTGGCGATGGCTTCTGGTTTTGGATGGTATTCACTTGCAGGTATTTTGATGGGTGATGCATTAGGCCCTGTTTATGGCGGCGCGGCATTCTTGAACGAACTTTTCCGAGAGTTAGTTGCTCTACTTTTAATCCCAACTTTAATTCATCGTTACCCAGTCACCTCTATTGGTTATGCTGGAGCAACAGCAATGGATTTCACACTTCCTGTTATTCAAAATTGTGGCGGGATTCGCTGTGTTCCTATTGCTATTGTGAGTGGTTTTATACTGAGTCTATCGGTTCCTTTTTTGATGCTATTCTTCGTTTCTCTTTAAGTGTTCGAAGCAGAAAAACATTATTCGTACCAGATTAAGTGGGAAGCATCACACTGTGAATCGTTTCAATTGCATTTAGTTACACTCTATTTACAATCACAAATTGATAATTACGATTCATTTATAAGGATTTAAAATGAAACTTGCCGCTCTAATCTTACCTTTTGCATTGCTTACGACGTCAGCTCAAGCTGCAGATACTCAATGTTTAAGCGACAAATACAGTCAATATATAGATGCATCTTTAACTTGGTATCAAGAACTCATAGCCATTACCGTGAAAAAAGATCCAAACCTACAAAGTGTTGGTGATTGGTTTCTTGAAGGGCGCAAACATCACTTTGAACTGAACCGTGCTGCAGTGGATTACTATCTTGAAAACGCACCAGAAAAAGTTAAAACCAATCAATCAATAGAATCATGGTTACAGCTTACTCAAAAAGAAGTGAAAGAATTAGCAAGCCATGATGATGATTTAGGTAAAATAGCTAAAGCAACCTTCGATGATCGTCAATCTCAGCCACATAAACAAAATTATGAATTACGCTCTGCCTTTGCAGATATCCTAAGTCATCCAAAAACGATTGATGCACCACTAAAAGCTTACAATCAAAAAATGACCGATATCAGCATGATTAAATGTCAATAATATTGATTAATTTATCACCACTCATTCATTTTTGGTGATAAATCCACC
The DNA here is from genome assembly GCF_014694495.1 of Aliivibrio sp. S10_S31. Lineage (NCBI taxonomy): Bacteria > Pseudomonadati > Pseudomonadota > Gammaproteobacteria > Vibrionales > Vibrionaceae > Aliivibrio > Aliivibrio sp. S10_S31. Next base: position 26,460 of record NZ_JAAUWR010000002.1, read on the forward strand.
CTTCAAGACTCGATGAGGCACATTTTACACAAGACATTTTCGTCATTTTGTTCTAAATTGTGCCCTCAGAGCCTGTAAAGAACCACCCTCTTTACTTTTCAATCATCAACAAATAGAACAGATACCATGGTAACAGACAACAAAACAGCAGATGCGAGCTTTGAAAGCCTGCTGCGAATTTTTACTGTTCCGGAAGCTCCCGATTCGACTCTTGGAATAATTGAAAAAGAACTTTCACAGAACTTAAATCAATTTTTAAGAGAGCATATTGTTGCCGAAGAAAAGCCATTGACTGAAATCGAAAAAGATTTTACCGATTCATCAATGCCAGAATCTCCGACCTATGTGTCAGAACATACTGAGCACTTATTAGATACCCTTGTATCTCAATCCGTTCATACCTCTGCACCTAGTTTTATTGGACACATGACATCGGCATTGCCTTACTTTTTAATGCCGCTTTCTAAAATCATGATTGCCCTAAATCAAAATTTGGTGAAAATTGAAACATCAAAAGCATTTACCCCGTTAGAGCGTCAAGTGCTTGGTATGTTACACCGTTTAATTTTTGGTCAAAAAGACAACTTCTATCAACACTGGATGCACAGTGCTGACCACTCTTTAGGTGCTTTTTGTTCTGGCGGTACCATCGCTAACATTACTGCACTATGGGTTGCAAGAAATCGCCTATTAAAACCAGAAGGTGATTTTGAAGGCATTGCCAAACAAGGACTTTTTGCTGCTCTTACGCATTATAAGTGTAATGGGTTAGCTATTTTCGTTTCAGAACGCGGCCATTACTCACTCAAAAAAGCAGCGGATGTACTTGGCATTGGTCAAGATGGCGTTATAGCCGTTAAAACCGACAACAACAATCGTGTTTGTCTTGACGATTTAGAACTTAAAATTGCACAAGCAAAAGCGAAAAATATTAAGCCACTGGCTATTGTTGGTGTTGCAGGTACCACAGAAACAGGTTCAATTGACCCACTGCGTGAATTAGCAAACGTTGCTCAACGTGAAGGATGTCATTTCCATGTGGATGCGGCTTGGGGCGGTGCAACATTAATGTCGAATACGTACCGGCACCTTTTAGATGGTATTGATTTAGCCGATTCCGTAACGATTGATGCACACAAACAACTATACGTACCAATGGGTGCAGGTATGGTTATCTTTAAAGATCCTGAATTAATGTCTTCTATCCAGCATCATGCTGAATACATTCTTCGTAAAGGGTCTAAAGATTTAGGTCGTCACACACTTGAAGGTTCTCGAAGTGGTATGGCGATGTTGCTTTATTCTTGTTTCAATGTGATCAGTCGCCCTGGTTATGAATTATTAATCAACCAAAGTATTGAAAAAGCACACTACTTTGCTGATTTAATTCAACAGCAAGATGATTTTGAACTGATAACAGAGCCTGAGCTTTGCTTGCTGACTTATCGTTATGTTCCAAGTCACGTGAAAGCGGCGCTGACAGTTGCGACTGACGAACAAAAAATTGAGATTTATGAGCACTTGGATAATCTCACCAAGTACATTCAAAAAACGCAACGTGAAACTGGGAAATCTTTTGTTTCTCGAACTCGATTAACGCCTGAAGTTTATCAGCATCAACCAACTATTGTTTTCAGAGTTGTATTGGCAAACCCATTAACCACAAAAGAAATACTGCAAAATGTATTAATTGAGCAAAGAGAAATTGCAAGCAGTAGTGAAATATCTTTACCTCTATTAAACCAAATTGTAGACAAAATCCTTCGTTAATTCTTCTATATAGGTTGTTTTATGAATGTAAAACAACCTATCTTTTTTGTAATTCATTTCCTTTCTAACTGAAACTTAATCACGAAATTATCGATAAAATTTTAGTTTTGTCGTATTTACACCGAAAAATCACTTTCTAAATTGAAAGTGTTTTTAGAGATCTGTCATATTATTGTTATTAAAATACAATCAACGAAGCCAATTGTTAGAGGCTAAGTAAACAAACGTATATACTTATTCAAACGGATAATCTTAACCAAAGTGTCTTTTCAAATCACTCTGGTTAAGGTTATATCAAATTAAAATGTAGAAGAGCGCATATGAATACCATTGAAAAAATACAAAATAATTTAGATAACTTCAGCAAATCAGAGCGCAAAGTAGCTGAAGTAATTATGGCCTCACCTCAAACCGCAATTCATTCAAGTATTGCCACTTTAGCTAAAATGGCTGACGTGAGTGAGCCAACGGTAAACCGTTTTTGCCGTCGACTAGATACAAAAGGCTTCCCAGACTTTAAACTTCATCTTGCACAAAGCCTTGCCAATGGTACTCCTTATGTAAACCGTAATGTTGAAGAAAACGATGGTCCAGATGCATATACGCATAAGATTTTCGAATCAACAATGGCATGTCTTGATGTCGCTAAAAACAGCTTAGATCCAATGCAGGTAAACCGTGCAGTTGACCTTCTAACACAAGCGAAAAAAATCTCTTTCTTTGGTTTAGGTGCATCAGCTTCTGTAGCGCACGATGCCATGAACAAATTTTTCCGATTTAACATTCCTATTGCTTGTTTTGACGACATCGTGATGCAACGAATGAGCTGCATCAATAGCACAGAGAATGATGTAGTCGTGTTAATCTCACACACAGGTCGAACTAAAAGCTTGGTTGAAATAGCAGAGCTTGCTAAATCAAACGGCGCAACAGTTATTGCGATTACTGCAAAGGATTCACCTCTTGAAAAAATGGCATCTTTAGCTATTTGTTTAGATGTGCCAGAAGACACTGACGTATATATGCCAATGGCAAGTCGTGTTGTTCAAATGACCGTTATCGATGTTCTAGCAACTGGCTTCACATTACGCCGTGGTGTTGGTTTTAGAGACAACCTGAAACGAGTTAAAGAAGCACTTAAAGATTCTCGCTATGGAAAAGATGAACGCTACCAATAGGTTTTACCTATCAATCTAAAAGGCATAATCATCTTTACTTAATTCATATTGATAGGCATAGTTAACCTATTGATTGCGAACCATATCCGCTAATAATTTTTGGAGAAAGCTATGTTTGTTGTTATTTTTGGTCGTCCTGGTTGTCCATTCTGTGTTCGAGCTAAAGAGCACGCTGAAACGCTAACTGAAAAACGTGATGATTTTAAATTCCGCTATGTTGATATTCATGCTGAAGGTATCTCAAAAGCAGACTTAGAAAAGACGGTAGGTAAACCAGTTGAAACGGTTCCTCAAATCTTTATCGATGAAAAACACATTGGCGGTTGTACTGAATTTGAAGCGTACGCAAAAGAAAATTTAGGTCTTTTTGATTAATTTCAAATAGCTAATTTATAAAATTAAATCACCGCTCCCAAACGGTGATTTTTTTTTAATTTTATTTCTAAATATGGTTATACATTCGCCATTTTTAAGTTAGACTTACGTCACACTTTCTTACTCCATATTTCAGGCAAAATACAGTGAACATTGATGTTGCGACATTGTTATCGCAAAACGATATCTTACTTTTATTCGTTGTTCTCGCTCTTGGCTTATTCATAGCTAAACTTAGGATTGGTAGTTTTCAACTAGGCAGTTCTATTGGTGTTCTTATCACCGCCCTCTTTATGGGAAGTCTTGGTTATACTTTTACCGCTGACTCTCTCAATATTGGCTTTATGCTATTTATCTTTTGTGTTGGTATCGAGGCTGGACCAAACTTCTTTGGTATCTTCCTACGAGATGGCAAACACTACCTTCTACTTGTACTTGTTGTATTAGTCTCTGCTGTTTCACTCAGTTTTTTAACAGGCCACTACTTCGGTTTAGACTACGGTTTATCAACAGGCATGATGGCTGGCGCATTAACAGCAACGCCTGTATTAGTGGGTGCAAAAGATGCATTAAATTCTGGTTTAGCAGCCCTGCCTGAAGGTGTCGATTTTAGTAAGGTAATAGACAATTTAAGTGTCGGTTATGCTTTCTCATATTTAATCGGTTTAACTAGCCTTATCCTTTTGGCTCGTTTACTTCCGAAATTGCAAAAACAAAATCTACAAGACAGTGCAATGCAAATTGCTCAAGAACGTGGAATAGGAAGTGCAGGACAGAGAAAAGTATACCTACCAATCATTCGAGCTTATCGTGTTGGCCAAGAGCTAATCGACTGGACTGATGGTAAAAACTTACGTGAGCTAGGTATTCACCGCCAAACGGGCTGTCACATTGAACGTATCCGTCGTAACGGTATTTTAGCGAACCCCGATGGTGACTACATTTTACAACAAGGTGATGAAATTGCCCTTGTAGGTTATCCAGATAGTCATGCTCGTCTCGATTCAAGCTTTAGAAACGGAAAAGAAGTATTTGACCGTAACTTATTGGATTTACGCATTGCTGAAGAAGAGATCGTAGTTAAAAGCGATAATATCGCCGGTAAGCGCCTTTCAGAATTAAACCTTTCTGAATACGGCTGTTTCCTTAACCGTGTGGTTCGTGCACAAATTGAAATGCCAATTGAACACGATATCGTATTAGCGAAAGGTGACATTCTTCAAGTGAGTGGTGAAAAAAGCAAAGTTCACTACCTAGCAGACAAGATTGGATTTATCTCAATTCATAGTCAAGTATCCGATTTATTAGCTTTCTGTAGCTTCTTTATCCTTGGCATCATGTTCGGGATGATCACCATGAGCTTTGGCCAAGTTACATTTGGTTTAGGTAATGCCGTTGGTCTATTGATTTCAGGTATTACATTAGGTTTCTTAAGAGCAAACCACCCTACCTTTGGTTATGTACCGCAAGGGGCTCTAAACATGACCAAAAACCTTGGTTTATTAGTGTTCATGGTGGGTATTGGGCTAAGTGCTGGTGGCAATATTAATGAATACTTCTCTGAAGATGGCTTAAAAGTACTTGCTGCTGCGTTTATTGTCAGTGTGATACCAGTAATTTTAGCCTACCTTGTTGGTGCCTATATTCTTAATATGAACCGTGCTTTATTAATTGGTGCGATTATCGGTGCTCGTACTTGTGGTCCAGCAATGGACGTAGTTAACGAACACGCACGCAGCACCATACCTGCACTGGGTTACGCTGGTACTTATGCGATTGCCAATATCTTAATGACCGTTGCCGGCACCATTATGATACTCCTAGCATAATATACACTCATTATTAGAACCCATTTATTGGAACCAATAAAAAACCCCAGAATGAACATTCACTCTGGGGTTTTCTTTTCTCTTTTGTTTACTGATTATACTTATGTAGATTAGTATTAGATATCAGCAACATCAAAGTTTACTTCAGGGTTAACATCAGCGTCGTAATCAACACCATCAACACCAAAGCCAAATAGTTTTAAGAACTCTTCTTTGTACTCAACATAGTCAGTTAGATCTTTTAGGTTCTCAGTAGTTACTTGAGGCCATAGATCACGACAGTGTTGTTGAATATCTTCACGAAGTTCCCAGTCATCTAAACGTAGACGGTTCTTCTCATCAACTTCTGCTGCTGAGCCGTCTGCTTTATATAGACGTTGGCTAAACATACGTAGAATTTGCTCTTGGCAACCTTCGTGTACGCCTTCTTCACGCATTTTCTTGAATACCATTGCAATGTACAATGGCATAACAGGAATTGCAGAACTTGCTTGTGTCACTACAGATTTTAGTACTGCTACGTTTGCTGTACCACCTGTTGCAGATAGTTTCTCGTTTAGCGCCGTTGCTGCACGATCTAAATCCATCTTAGCTTGACCTAGAGCACCATCCCAGTAGATTGGCCATGTAAGCTCAGTACCGATGTAGCTGTATGCAACGGTTTTACAACCATCAGCTAGAACACCAGCTTCTGATAATGCGTTAATCCACAGTTCCCAGTCTTCGCCGCCCATTACAGTCACTGTATCTTTGATTTCTTGCTCTGTTGCAGGCTCAACTGATGCTTCAATGATTGCATCTTTGTTTGTATCTACCGCTGTTGCTGTGTAAGTTTCGCCGATAGGTTTCAGTGAAGAACGAATCACTTCACCTGTTTCAGGCATTTTACGTACAGGAGATGCCAATGAGTAAACAACCATGTCGATTTGACCTAAATCTTCTTTAATTAGATCAATCGTTTTTTGTTTTGCTTCATTAGAGAAAGCATCGCCATTTAAACTTTTAGAGTATAAACCTTCTTCTTTTGCAAGTTTGTCAAAAGCTGCAGAGTTATACCAACCAGCTGTGCCTGGTTTCTTCTCTGTACCCGCTTTTTCAAAAAATACACCGATGGTTGATGCACCACCACCAAAAGCAGCTGTAATACGAGAAGATAGACCGTAGCCACTTGAAGAACCAACAACTAATACACGTTTTGGTGCGTTAGCAATTGGGCCTTGAGCTTTAGTTAATGCGATTTGCTCTTTTACGTTTTGCTCACAACCAACAGGGTGAGTGGTTGTACAAATGAATCCACGAATTCTAGGTTTGATGATCATATTCAACTTTCCTTCTAATAATTACCTTGTAGGATAAAAGGTTCTTCTCCAGTTCGCATCCCATTTATGACAATTTTTGTCAAAATAGTGAGTGGTTGGAGGTGTAGAAATGGTTTTTACAAAAAAAATGGAATTATCTTCACTTTTTTTGAACTATTGGAAAAAGCGGCAGTCTGAATTTATGTTCATAATTCCACTGCTTTTTCTTGATATATTCAAGAAGCCCGTTATCTCGCTAATTTTAGCATTATAGGTAACGGGTTTTTCTTTATCTGGACCACTATTTCTTACCGATAAGCGCCCAAAAAAATAATTTAAAAAAAATCGAATATTTATTGAACTAAGAGAAAAATCGCTAGTCTGATTTTATACCCGTTGATGATGAATTCTAAAATTTAGCAGGCCGCCAAGTTTTATCTTATCAACTATAGCTTTTTCATAATTCCTTATATTCCTTTTGCCCATTCAATTTATTGTTTGGGCTTTTTTTTATCCAAAAAAATACCCCGCTATTTGCGAGGTATTTATCAAAACTTATACCATTCTGGATAAGTAGTTGTTCAGATAATTGCGTAGGAAAAATTGATTAGAGCAAGGCATAAATTACAGTAACTAGTGGATCTAATTACAAAATTTATAACGCAGATATAATCAATTTTAACAAGCAAGAATGATCAAATACTTATGTAGATTGGTATTATTTTAAGATAGCAGGTTTATGCTGCTTTCTTTGGTAATGAGATGCTTAACAACACATAACCTACAACCGCTGCCAATGTAGAGCCCATCAAGATACCTAAGCGAGCCAGTTTATCAAACTCAGGATTCACCCCACCAAATGCCAGTGATGAAATAAAGATAGACATAGTAAAGCCGATACCACATAGCACAGATACTGCGAATATATGCTTCATATTTACGCCAGCTGGCAGTTTCGCAACACCTGATTTAACCGCAAGGTAACTAAAGCTGAAGATACCTAGAGGCTTACCAAGGAACAGGCCTAAAGCAACACCTAGAGGTAAGGTTGTCGTCAAACTATCAAGTGACACGCCATCTAGAGAGATACCAGCATTAGCAAATGCGAACACAGGAAGGATAGCAAACGCAACATAAGGGTGTAATGCGTGTTCCATGTGTTTTAGTGGTGAACGCTCACCTTTATTGCCTTTAAGAGGGATAGCAAAACCAAGAACCACACCAGCTAACGTTGCGTGAACACCTGATTGCAGTACGCTCACCCATAGGATAAAGCCAACCAGTAAGTACCAACGGATCTTGGATACGTGTTTTGCATTCAGTAAGAACAGTAAACCTGTCATTACAAAACCAATAACAAGAGCAAGAACAGATAGATCACTTGTATAGAAGAAAGCGATAATAACAACAACGCCTAAATCATCAATAATAGCTAGAGCAAGTAAGAACACTTTTAAGCTAACAGGAACTCGATTACCAAGAAGTGCCATGATGCCTAATGCAAACGCAATATCCGTTGCCGCAGGAATAGCCCAACCAGATAGAGCTTCAGGATCGCCCATATTAAATGCAACGTAAACTAACGCTGGCGCTAACATACCACCTACTGCTGCAATCGCAGGGAAGATAGCAGTTTCTTTTGATTTTAACGCACCTTCTAATAATTCTCTTTTTACTTCTAATCCAATCAATAGGAAGAAAACAGCCATTAGGCCGTCATTAATCCAATGTGATACAGACATTCCACCGATATAAGAATGTAAAAATGTATCGTACATTGGTGCTAATGAAGAGTTTGCAATCATCATAGCAATCGCAGCTGCGATCACTAACAGAATCCCACCGGCAGATTCTAATTTGAAAAAATTCTTAATAACATCACTCATAAGATGTCCTTGCTTATAATTATGGTTTACTGAAAAACGAATAAGAAAAGTCTACCCGTTGATCAATATCAAGAATAATCGCTTGTTCAGAGCTTATACATCGGAAAATCCGAAGTGTTAAGCGTTTTACAGCGCTTTATTCGCATCGTCTATATTCAATTCAATTAATATCCAGCTAATTGCATGAATCCAGAAGCTTGATGTGAACCCGTTGTTGTTATTGGTCCTTGCCAATAAGGAATAAATGCATCTAACCACTGTTCATTTCTCATTACTTGAGTGGTTAAATTAATATCGTATTTTGGAATATTTATAATCCATTGTAGCGGCACTTTTCGACCATTTTTTAGTTGGCGAGCAGGCAAAGTTTGTAAAGTGAGATCTTCTTCACTAAGTAACGTATAACTGCCATTCTTTCTCAATAAGACGCCAAATTGGTATGGAGGATGATCTTGGTATCGGTATTGCGTCACCACTAACTTCGTTTGGTTATCCAAATTAACAACAAACCAATCTCTGCCATACTGATTTTCATCAAAAAAACCACTCGCCCACTCGTGCTCTAATAACGCTTGGCCAGTAATGGTATACGTCTTATTATCAAACGTTACAGAGCCACGCACAGAAATAAATGGTTCTATGTATTCATAAGAAGCAATAGGAAGGAAATCGTGTTTTTTCAAATAACCGTTTTCCCCCATAAGTACAGGATGGGTATTTGAATTTAGTGATAGCTTTAAAGAAAACTCATCAGAAGATGCTGCAAATGTTCCTGGAAATGGAGAACGACTTAAACTGCGCCATTCCCAATCATCAATCCAAACGCGATATGGACGTTGACTCACTCCAACCTGCCCAATACCACCTCGGGCCAAGCGTTCAGCAACCCATTTACCATTTTTAGTCGTAATCACAACCTTGGCAATGTATAAACGAGGATCAAGCCAACCTTTAGTCTCTCTATCATCATTAGAGACTCGAAACATACTCCATTGTATGCCTATCGCATCCCCATTTTGATTTTTAGCATTCACTGTCATTAGCCATTTTTCATGCTGATATTCAGGATGTTCTTGATAATCTTTAGGAAAAACAATGGGAGTGTCAGGTAAAACTGGTTCAAAAAAAGCACCATCGGTATGTGAGAAAATCGTATTAGTCTCACTACCACTTTCAACGTTAACCTGTTTCCAATTAAAGTAATAAGCGAGAGCACAACCTAAAATAGCAATTAAAATCAGCACTGATATTATCAAGCTACTGTTCTTTTTATTTTGGTTTTGCATTACAAAGATTCCCTTAATGAAGTAATGGCTTGTCGCTTAGTGACTCTCCAAATGGTTCCAGCACCAGCAACTGTCAATGCCAGTAAGGTCCACAAGAAAGTGGTTGCATACTCTTTAGGAAAATAATGGATCTCCATCGTCCAACCAAAAGCGTATTTCATTACAATATCAATCAATAGTTGTGAGAGTATTAACCCCAAAGGCAATGCAATAAGAATCGTAAATAAGCCAATAACCAACAATTGTAAGCCACCAAGCAGCACCAACTCTTTACCCGATAGCCCTAAACACCGCAGTAATGCAGTTTGTCTTTGTCGTGATATTTCACCAACCAATGTGGCAAAAAACAGACCGAAAACAGCGATAACTAACGTCAGATTACCAAGGGTTCCCGTAACAATAAATGTTCTATCAAACACACGCATTGCTTGTATTTGAATATTATTATTATCGCTAACCTGCTCTGCGGACAATCGATACTGTTTTAATACTCGTCCAATTAATTCGGTTCTTTTTGATTGATCCGTTAGCACCACACCAATCCCAGTTTTACCCTGACCACCAAACGCTTTTAACCATGTCCCATGAGAGAGTAACAATTGGTTATACGGATTTCCGTAATCATAATACACCCCAGAAATCTGCCAATTGTTCCCCATAGGAGCAGGAAGATCGATGTAATCACCCGGTTTTAAGTCCCATTTTAATGACATGGATTCACTGATTAATACATTACGTCCATGGTGAAGCGAATACCAGTAATCAGGAATCGCCACTTTCATGGTTAACGCATTTTTCTCACCCTCAGTAGAACCAGTACTGATGATCTCTAAATTGCCAAATTCTGTTTGATAATCAATCTTCCACTGACGCCACACAGATTTCACTTCAGGTTGTTTTTCTAACCAGTAACTGATTCGTCCAGCCGATGCTTTACTTGGTTCAATATAAATATCAGCAGCCAAGCGTTGCTCTAACCAATTGTTAGTGGTTGCTCTAAAACTGCCCACCATGGTTTCTACGCCAATATTAGACGCTAGCGCAAGCATAAAGGCCATTGCCGCCACACCACGATAACTTAAGCTTGCCGCTGAATCAGAGAAGAACCAACGTGCTTTTGCTGATGGCAATGTATAAGAGAGCCAATCAAAAAACTTCCAAATAATAAACGGGGTTAACAACCCAATACTTATCATTAAGAAGCCAATTAACATAAACCCATTTCTATGGCTATGGGGTAATAAATTTATCAGATAAGCAGCAACCAAAATTACACAAGCGATGATAGCTTGAACTTCAAACTCTTTACCCGCAAAACGAGCTAAAGATAAACGAGCAGTTAAACGAATTGGCTCAATGGTTAAAAGACGGTACAACGGCCAACCACAAGCTAATACACACCCTAATACGGCCATTAGTAGACTTTGATAACTCCAATCCCAACTCCATGAGATTAATAAATCCACTTCAGCGCTATACAAAGAATATAAACTGTTCGATACCGTCGGCATTAATTCATTTGCCAACAATAAGCCAAAAAAGTTACCACTTATCCAGCCAATAATGATCCAAATGATCACTTCAAGGCTCATGGCCATAATCAATTCTTTGGTTGATACCCCGATTTGTCTCAGCGTCCCAACTAATGGTTGTCTCTGTACAAAAGAGAGCGACATGGCTTGATAGAAAATAAAGAGACCAACGATAAAAGAAAGCATCCCCATCGCTAATAAATTGGTATGAAAAGCATTGGTGAGCGCTGTTAATCCTGATTCTTTATGGGTTTCCAGTTGTAGTCCTCTAGGAAGCATACGCTCCAGACGCTCTTTTTTCTGCTCAGACATCGCTCCACAAAGAATGATACTAAAGCCTGCTTTGTGGCCTAGCATCTTAGTCAGTGCGATATCTGAAAACAGTCGAGAGCCCGCCAAGCGATTTTGTTTATCAACAATAACCGGGCCAATATTGGATTGGTTTTTTAACTCAATATAATCGCCATCTTTTAAGCTAAAATACGAAGCTAAAGGCTGGCTGATCAATACCGGGAACGGAGGACGCATTAAAGACAACATATTGTCCGTGTTTGCTAAGTTCCCTGATGAAATCTGCATTAACGCAATAGGATCGATACCAACCATAGAGATATCAATCTTTTCATTGGTTTCTAAATGCAAGGTTTGTATAGGCATGCAAGAGGTGTAGCCAGCCCGACGTAAGTTAATATAAAACGCCTGAGGGATAACAACATTATCTTGAATAGAGCGAATACGATTAGGAAAAGGGTTTGAGAAAAGCTTTTCGCCTTCGCTATAACTGACTTTAGCGTGATGGTTTATCGCTAGAACACCAACAAGTAAAGCAACTCCGAGTGTTAAGCCAAGCCACACTAAAAAGATTTGCAACGGATGTTTACGGTAGTGTCCAAGAAGCGCTTTAGCTACCGGAAATAACATTCAGTAAGCCTCCCTGAAGTTTCACTAAACCATCCATATGCTCTGCCACTTTCTCACTGTGAGTCACCAATAAAAGTGTGCAATGAAGATCACGAGATAATCGTGTTAACAAACGCATTACTGCTTCTGCATTTTTTTCATCTAGGCTACCTGTTGGCTCATCCGCAAGTAATAATTTTGGCTCCATATACAAAGCTCGAGCAATCGCAGCTCGTTGCTGTTGTCCACCAGAGATTTCTTCAGGGTAACGACCAAGTAGAGGCATAAGATCAAGAGCTGAGATAATTTGACGCCATAACGCATCATCGTCTCTTAACCCTTTAAGTTGGCGACAAAAACGAATGTTATCAGCCACGCTTAACGTAGGAAGAAGGTTAAACTGTTGGAATACTAGGCCAATATTGTTTCTGCGGTAAGAAGTTCGAGAACTTTGTTCAGGGGCGTGCATTGAAAAACCAGCGATATTAATTTCACCACTGTCTACACTATCTAGGCCTGCGATAAGATTTAAGAGGGTGCTTTTTCCTGAGCCACTTTCGCCCATTAATGCTATCTGAGCTCCTTGCTCAATTGTTAATTCTGCCCCTTGAAGGATTGGATGAAACTCGCCACCATCCAAATAACCTTTATTCAGGTTTGTCAGCTTTAACATATCCCCTCTCAAAAGATGTATTGTGATATCGGTAACAGAATCTACACTATTCCCCTTACTTCTTAAAGCTTTTTATGGTCTAACTCGCAGTTCGACACAGATATCAAACATAATGCTAACTTTTGCCACTTATCTACCCAATTCTTAAATCTATTTTTTTGATTTCATTAAATAAATTTTCCAGTTCACTTATTCATTTCATCATGTCTCAAAAGTAATGATTAAATTAAGTAGATGGTCATAAATTATACTAGAATCAAATAGTATTAATAAAAAAAGCAATTAGGAAAAGGATGGATTCTTACAAATGACTCATAGGATAATTATTGTTGGTGCATCAGGGTACATAGGATCTCAGTTAATTCCATTGTTATTAGAGCAAGGACATCAAGTTATTGCTTGTGCTCGTAATATCAGTTATTTGACCGATAGAGTTCAACAACACCCTAACTTACGTTGTGAATACCTTGATTTAGAAGATAAAACGACAATCGGTCCACTCTTGTCTGAGTGTGATATTGGTTATTTTTTAGTACATGGGATGTCACACGGCCATGATTTTATTAATTACGAAATCTCCTTAGCTCAAAATTTTGCAGATGCCGCTAAGCAATCCCAACTGAAGCGGATAATCTATTTAAGTGCATTACAACCAGAGAATCATCAGTCACAGCATTTACTGGCTCGACAAAAAACCGGGGAAATTCTTCGCTCTACCGGCATCACCACCATCGAAATTCAATCGGGTATTATCATCGGAGCAGGTTCTGCTGCTCTTGAGATCATGACCGATTTTATCAATCACTTACCCATCATTCTCTGTCCTAAATGGATTCATTCTCAAGCTAATCCTATCGCCATTGATAATCTAAATGATTACCTCATTCAATCTCTTGATATCGAAGTTAATGATTCACTTTCCCTAGAAGCTGGAGGGCCAGATACGGTCACCTATCTTCAGCTCTTTAACCTTCTGGCTAAACGACTTAATAAATCCATTAAAATTATTCCAACCCGTTTTGTTTCACCCAAATTTGCCGGATTATGGCTTGGTATCATTACCTCGGTTCCATCAGAGTTAGGACGTGCGCTTCTCGCAGGAATAGACCATGATTTGCTTGCAGATAATTCAAAAATACAGCAACTCATGCCCCAAACACTCACCCCACTTCCTGAAGCATTGAAATTGGCTAATCATACTTCTACTAATAGTCTACAAGGCGAAATATGGGGATTTGATCCAAGCGCACTGCGTCGCTGGCAACCCGATTACGGTTACTACCCTAAACAAGCCGGAGCCAGTTTTACAACCAACGCATCGGCTAATTCACTGTGGAAAGTGATACTGCGACTTGGTGGGCCTGAAGGGTACTTTTTTGCTAATGGACTATGGCGAACCAGAGAGTGGCTTGACCCACTGCTTGGTGGATCTTTTCCTATACGAAGAAAACCAAAATCAGATCAGTTACAACTGGGTGACTACATTGATTCTTGGAAAGTGATCCGCTGTGAAAACAACGAATTTTTATCCCTATTATTTGGAATGACCGCCCCAGGATTAGGACGACTCGAATTCTCAATAAAAGAGCTTGAAAACAACACCAGAGAATTAGATGTTCGCGCTTGGTGGCACCCAAAAGGGTTTTGGGGATTAATGTATTGGTTTGCGATGTTTCCTGCACACCTTTTTATTTTCAAAGGCATGGTAAAAGCGATATGTAAAAAAGCCGAGAAAGAAGAAAAAGGATAAAAGAAGTTATACCATTCTGGATAAGTAGTTGTTCAGATAATTGCGTAGGAAGAATCGATTATAGCAAGGCATAAATTACAGTAACTAGTGGCTCTAATTACAAAATTTATAACGCTGATATAATCGATTTTAACAAGCAAGAATGATCAAATACTTATGTAGATTGGTATTAGAATAGGAAAAATAAAAAATGGGCTCTACTAAGAGCCCATTCAATTTCGATAATCGGTTATTTTTTCACATTAAATGAAAATGGAATTTCACCTAGCTGAGTACCATGGTTATGAGGGTAAATTAAATACTCTCCATGATACTTCACTTTTGATTTGTAATCTGAACGCTTATGCACCATTAAACCATGCTCAAAAGCCGATTCAACAAACTCATGGTGATTACCACGCACATAACAAGTCAGTGGTTTAATTAACTCTTCACTTTCAGCATCAAAGCATGATTCAAGTTGAGTAGAACAAATGATAAATGAATGATCACCATCAGAAAACAACGAGGCTTTTTCTAATACTTCATATTCAGTTGTTACACACCACTCTTTCTCTTCTAACGATTCACTCCACGCCATAATCGCAGATTTAGAAATAGATTTTGCTTGCTCAACAGGCGCTAACTCAGCGTATAAACGAGAGTATTGTTCAAAACGCACCGGTAATTGAGTACCCGTCCCTTTTGTGCGTCCCTCTTTTTGCCAAGTCATCAAATCTTTTGCAACGCAATGTGCAAAACGTTGAGACTTAATTGCAGTTGTTACCCAACGAATTAAAAAGTGATTCGCACTTACCGGGTTTTTAGGTAAACGGCCACTGTCTTTAGACTCTTGTAGATCACCAAGAGCACTATTAATTACTCGTTGAATTTCTTGATAATAATCAACTGCTTTTTTTTCTTTACTCATTTACGCTTTTCGTCCAAACACAAAATAAAAACCAAAAGATAATATAGAACATATCGCCATGGAACTTACCATAGGCCAAGCCGAATCAGAAGGAAACATTGCAATACACGCCCCAACCAATGAGCCAGTACCAAAACGTAATGTACCCGCTAATGATGATGCAGTACCTGCCATTTTAGGGTAATGACTTAATAATAAGCCCATAGTGTTACTACCTATGGTAGAAATACAACCAACAAATAAAACCACTGGAACCACAGTACCCCATAAACCCCAATCGAGTAATTGGCCTACAACCATCAAAATACCCGCGAATAATTGGATTGAGATACCCAATTTCACCATGTTGTGAGAACCCATTTTCTTAACAATACGGCCATTGATCGTGGTCATAATAATTAAGAACACCACATTAAGGCCAAACAGATAACCAAAGTTCGAAACACTCACACCATAAATATCAATGTAAACAAACGAGCCAGCGGTTAAAAACGAGAACATACCAGCAAAAGAGAACGCACCAGAAAAAATCAAACCAAGAGAAACGGGATTTTTAAATAACGAGCGGTAATTTCGTAGAGACGTCATTAACCTAAACGGAGAACGGTTCTCATCAGTTAAGGTTTCAGGAATACGCCATAAAATAGCCAAAATAATCAGTACAGCAAAAGCCGCTAACAACCAGAAAATAGAACGCCAGCCAAACCACACCGCCATGTGTCCACCCACCATAGGGGCAACCAAAGGCGCTACAGTCATCACCAAAGTAATGAATGCCATCATTCGTGCGAAATCTTCTTTATTAAACATATCACGAACAATCGCTTGAACTACCACAGCAGAAGCCGCACCAGCAACACCTTGCAGAACACGAATGTACATTAATGATTCAATGCCACCGACTAACGCACCAATAACCGCACAAATAGCAAATAAAACCGTGCCAATAATCAAGACTGGGCGTCGACCATAACTGTCAGCTAATGGACCATGAATCAATTGGGCAATGGCAAAACCCGCAGTATAAGCGGTTAATGTCATTTGTACTGAGCCAGCGGTTACGCCTAAGTCAGAAGCAATACTTGGCATCGCAGGTACATACATATCAATAGCTAATGGAGTGAGTGCAGAAATTGCACCTAAAATAATAACTAATAGTATGCTTAATTTGGGGGGCTCAGAAAGAGCAGTTTCAGCGGATGACATAACAGCGATACCAATAAAATAAAACAGCAGGACAGGAGTTCAAACAATATCGATTCAAACAAGAATGATCAGATATTTATTCGATTTATTATAGTATCACGCCCTCTTACAACATGCCTTTTATATTCGAGCTCTTTGCATAAAATTTACACAAAAAAACGGCGAGACATAAATGCCACGCCGTTTTTAATATTGGATTGATAAGGCTGGTTAATTATTCGCCAAATACCGCTTCAACTTCTTCTTCAGTTAAGTAACGGTACTCACCTGGTTCTAGAGAATAATCCAAACCTAAACCACCGATTTGAGCACGGTGTAAACCTTCAACTTTATTGCCTAAAGCAGCAAACATACGCTTAACTTGGTGGTATTTACCTTCATGGATAGTTAATAGAAGTTCGTGTTCTTCTTCATCAACAATTTCCATTACAGCTGGCATCGTCAGATCTTTTTCGCTCTTAAGCTGAATACCCGCTTCCAATTTCTCAGCGTAATCAGCACCGATTGGATCAGCAAGCCATACACGGTATGTTTTTGCACACTTACGTTTAGGTGATGTGATCTTATGAGACCATTGACCGTCATCCGTAATAAGCACTAAACCGGTTGTATCAACATCTAAACGACCAGCGAAATGCAGCTTCTCAAGATTCACTTCATCTAATAAAGACAATGCCGATGGGTGCGTACTGTCTTCATGAGAACATACATAACCATCTGGTTTAAATAGCATAATGTAGCGAGGACCGTGGAATTTCAGTTCACGTCCATCCCATTCAACGGTTGAATCATCTGTTACTTTTACAGATGTTACTTTTGTTTTCACGCCATCAACAGTAACCGTACCACTTTTAATGATTCGAGTTGCTTCTTTACGAGTGGCACCTAATGTTTCGCACAAAAATTTATCTAAACGCATGAGAACCTCATTTCAATATTCTGGCGCATTATACCCAAACCTTTTAAAGATGCGAGCATCAACCCAGATTTGTTAGTGTGCGCCGCCTGCCATAGGATCAGGCTTGCCATTCGATTTAACAAAAAACATCAAAATAGCAGCAAAAGCAAGGAAGCAGGACATCATAAAAAAGACATCATTATACGCCATGATCGCTGCATCGCGTTGCATTGTCATGGTGAGAGATGCTTTTGCTTGTTGCATCGCCGTCGCAGGATCGCTGCCTTTAGCCACAAACATCGCCGCACTCTGGTTTAATTGATACCAACCATCCGTGCTCACACTGGTTAGGGTTTCTTTAATATGCCCTAAATGCTCACGAGTTTTGTTATCCAATAGCGTCGCAATAAACGCAATACTGAACGCACCACCAAGGTTTCGTAAAACATTGGTAATGGTTGATGCATCAGCCACTTCTTGCTTTTGAATTCCTTCCATTGCCACCAACGATAAAGGAACCATAATAAACGGACTGCCTATCGCACGTAATATCATAGAGAAAATGAGCTGATCACCACCAAACAAATAACTCATGTGCGTATTTACAAAGCAGCTAATACCAAACATAGAAAAGCCAAAGAACACCAAATATTTTGCTTTAATGATCTGCGTTAATTTCGGTACTAATGGGAAGATCAATAATTGAGGAAAACCCATCCACATTAACACTTCACCAATCTCCAAGGCGTTATAACCTTGAATTTGGATCATATACATTGGCAGCACATAGATAGAACCCAGCAGCGCCATACCCAAAATCAAATACGCAATACACGACATGGCAAACTGACTTTGCTTTAACAGCCGCAAATTAACCAATGGTTTTTTATGCTGCAACTCATTGATAATAAAGTAGGTTAGGCTGATAACTGAAATAATAGATAGCGTAATAATAAAGCTTGAGCTAAACCATTCTTCACGGTTCCCTTCTTCAAGTACCACTTCTAAACAACCCAAACCTATCGCCATGGTGATAATACCAAGCCAATCGGCCTTCAATAGGCTTTCTAGCTTTAATGGCTCATCATCCAGACCGTAATTCACCATGCACAATAAAGCGATTGCTGGTGGTAGGTTGATATAAAAAATGTAGTGCCAAGAGAAATGCTCAGTTAACCAACCACCAAGCGTTGGACCAATAGAAGGAGCAAAGGTCGCCGTTACCCCAAACAGAGCCATCCCCACCGCACGTTTGTTCACAGGTAATAAATGAACTACAAGGGAAAACGCCAGAGGAATTAACGCACCACCACTAAACCCTTGAATGGCACGAAACACAATCATCGAGCCCATGTTCCATGAAAAAGAACACAGTAGTGAAGCAACGGTAAATACGACGGTTGTCCATGTTAGATAACGACGTTTACCAAGCGCTACAGACAACCAACCACTTAATGGAATCGCTATCATTTCAGCAACAAGATAAGAGGTGGAAATCCAAGAACTCTCATCCATGGTTGCCGATAATGCACCTTGAATGTCTTTTAAAGATGAGTTGGTGATTTGGATATCAAGGATCGCCATAAAGGCACCAATCAAACCACCAAATAATGCTATCCAATGACGACGTGGGATCTCAGGTTCAAGTGGTTTTTCAACCACTTCACCTTCAGGAATACTTACCGATTGACTCATGCTTAACCTCGAGTATCAACAGTCGCAACCACAGACAGACCCGGGATTAATTTACCATCCAGTAAATCAGTATTTAAAATGCTGATCTTAACCGGCACACGTTGCACAATTTTCGTAAAGTTACCCGTTGCGTTCTCTGGTGGCAGAAGCGCAAATTTAGCACCAGTTGCTGGCGAGAAGCTTTCTACAATCCCTTTTAGGTGCAGATCAGGGTAAGCATCAAGATCGACAAACACTTTTTGACCATGATGAATTTTTTCTAGCTGTGTTTCTTTAAAGTTCGCTTCAATCCACACTTCTTTGGTTGGAACCAAACTAAGTAATGGCATTCCAGCTTGAACTAATAGACCTTCACGTAAGCTGCGTTTACCAACGATGCCATCAATTGGCGCGTAAATCTTAGTATAAGATAAATTCAAATTCGCTTGGTCTAACGCCGTTTTTGCTTGGTTTAGCATTGCATTTGCTTGACCGATTTGGCTTTCAATTACGTTGATTTGCTCTTTCGATGCTTGGTAATTCGCTTTTGCTGCATCTAGATTCGCAATCGCCACTTTCAAGTGTGACACATTGTTATCTAATTCATCTTGCGAAGAATAATTCTTTTTAATTAACGCTTTTGTACGTTTTACTTGTTGTTGAGCACGCTCAAGATCCGCCTGTGCCGACTCAATTTGGCTCGCAGCCTGACGAATTCGAATATCTTGCAATTTACGCTCTGCATTTAAATTCGTAATTGCTGCAGCATTAACAGCCACATTGGCTTCCGCTTTTTCTTGTTCAGCCAAGAAATCACGGTCATCAATGGTTGCCAGTAAATCCCCAGCTTTTACTTTCTGATTATCTTCAACTAAGGTTTGTTGAATATAACCACCTACTTTTGAGCTGATTGTCGTGATATCGCCTTGAAGGTACGCATTATCCGTTGATTGGAAATACTGACCATAGCCGTACCAATAACCGGCACCCAAGGCGCCACATAAAATAAAAATGACTGTTGCGATTAACGGTGCTTTATTTTTCTTCTTTTTTAATTCAGTCACTGAGGCTTTACCTATCTTTATAAAATTCTAATATTGTGGATACAGAGTATAAAACTAAAAAGATTAATTGATTAGATAGGAAAAAAAGGAAACACTGTTGCATAATTCTTACCAATGATTAGGTTGCGCCCTTATGATGGATTTAAATAACATCACACTATTAAACCAAGTTGTTGATTCTGGTAGCTTTACCCAAGCGGCCACCAATCTTGGAATGACAAAATCAACAGTAAGCCGAAAATTAGCAGAGCTTGAAGAACACCTAGGTGTGAAGCTCATCACTCGTTCAACTCGAAAGTTAGGTCTAACTCAAGAAGGAGAAATCTTTTATCAAGCCAGCGTAAAAGTACTCGATATCATGCAACAAACCGAGTTAGAGCTCACCGCAAACCAAAACCTCATTCGTGGTCATCTAAATTTAGCCATGCCAGTAGAGATTGGACATAACGTCATGTCCGATTACATCAATAGCTTTTTAAAACGTTATCCAGAAGTCTCGATTAACCTTGAAATGACCAACCGTGAAGTGGATATTATTGGTGATGGTATCGACTTATACGTACAAATTGGGGAAATCAATGACTCTTCTTTAGTGGCAAGAACCATTGATTTTTCAGAGCGTATTATTGCCGCTAGTCCTGAGTATTTAAATAACTATGGCTATATTCAGACCCCAGAAGATCTTCAAGCACCTCATCATCAAATCAGAGTGGTAAACGCAGTTAAAGTGCCTAATCTGTACTTTAATCAGGTCGATAAAGCGATTCGAGTTAACTTACCCTACCGCTTAAAAGTCAATACCGTTACCGCTTGTAAATCTGCCTGCTTGAGTGGATTAGGTATTGCTTCATTACCTGAATTCATCTGCCGTGAGCACATTAACAATGGTGAGTTAGTACGAATTTTGCCTGACTGGGATTTACCACGGGTGGCTATTAGCTTGGTGTTTCCTCAAAATAAATTGCTACCAAAACGCTTAAGAGCCTTTATTGATCATGTACTTGAACGCTTTGAATCCAAGAATGCATCAAGAAAATAAGCGAAATAAACAACAAAAATTACATCAATTTTTATTTATCCGTTAATTTCACTTGCCAGTAAGGCCATTCATCGAATACGATGCGATGGTCTATTACACATCACTGGATTTTTCGTGGTACAACTGTTTCGATTACTGATTATCTGTTTATGCTTAGGGGTAAGTTCGCTTGCTCAGGCATCTTCATATCAGCAAAACAGTGACAACGTGATTGCCGATTTCACTATCGAGCAGCACTCTACTATTCAAGTGAACCTAACTTTAGACCCGTCATTAACGCATCAAGTTGACTTCTTAACTTGCAATGTCGCAGACACTCCAAACAATACGCTCTCTTCCCATTCTCAAAATTCTTCTCAAGGCCATAATGTTAATCTTGGTGTAGGTAACTCATCTCGTATGGCAAACCTAGCACGCCATGAGCCAGAAGAAGTTTTCCCTGTTTATGAATTAGCATTAGAGATCCCAGCGATCCCTTCTGAACAATTAACCATTGGTTATCAAGAAAAACCAAAACCAAGTGTTGATTGGGCGTTATACAGCTATTCATCGGTTTCTCGAGTCTCTGCTTGGAAAGAAAGTAACCTCCTCTACAGTCATCGACTGTTTCCTGCAGCTTAATTTCACACTCAAAATCCATCGATTTATCACTTAGTTATTTCTGTACTTATACCAATCTATATAAGCATTTGATCTAGCTAGATTTGTGACTTTTTCGCATACGCATTGTCGTATGTGAGGTGAAATTATTATGCAAAGAAAACAACCAATACAACGACTGAACCATTATTCTAAATGGAAATACATCGTACTTATTACGACCCTTGTTATTCTATTATTGAGTGCGATCCCGACTTGGTATGGTGAAGATGCCGCCGTGCAAATCACCAACAAAGATGGACACATTCCATCGGTTGTATCACTACAAAACACCCTGACTGAGCAAGGCATTAACGTAAAACGCATCGAACAAAAAGGCGATAAAACCATCGTTATTTTGAAAGATGAAGCACAACAAGTTGCCGCTAAAGATATTCTAGGTTCAGTGATTGATGAAAGCCAAAAAGGCACCACATTAGCATTGTCTCTTGCACCTGCTGCACCAGCTTGGCTGCAAAACATGGGCTTTGAACCAATCAAACTCGGTCTTGATTTACGTGGCGGTGTGCAATTCTTACTGGATGTGGATGTAAACCAAGTTTACCAAGCACAACGTAACGAATTAGCTGACTCGCTAAAACAAGAGCTACGCGAAGAACGCATTCGCTCAGTTCGCTTACAAAAAGTAGACAGCGATACGCTAGTGGTTCACTTACCTTCAGAAGAAGCGAGCCACGCTGCTCGTCAATTCATTCATAAAAACTACCCTACTTGGCAAATCACCAATGATGATGGTTTTGATCTTAAATTAACGCTAAAAGAAGATGAAAAAATTGCCGTACGTAACCTAACGGTACAGCAAAACCTTCAAACCATGCGTAGCCGTATTGAAGAGTTAGGTATTACCGAAGCACTGGTTCAGCGTCAAGGTGAAAACCGCATTCGTATCGAGCTTCCAGGTGTTCAAGATCCAGCAGCTGCGAAAAACGTTATCGGTGCGACAGCAAGTCTTGCTTTCTACGCAGTAAAAGAACAAGGCACTGGCAGCACAATGGTTATTCCTGACCAAAACGGCCAACCAGTTCGCGTAGGCAGAAAACCAGTACTAACAGGTGATCACATTGTTGATGCTCGTGCGAGTCTTGGTGAAATGGGCATGGCTGAAGTAAACATTGTTCTTGATAGTTCAGGCGGCAAAATCATGTCTGAGTTCTCTCGTCACAATGTGGGCAAGCCAATGGCAACCTCATACAACGAATACAGCCGTGATAGCGCAGGTAACACAGAGCAAAGTAACCAAATCATCAGTGTTGCGACGATTCAAAGTCAGCTAGGTAGCCGCTTTAGAATCACAGGTTCTGGCTCGCTTCAAGAATCTCAAGAACTTGCTCTACTTCTACGTGCTGGTTCATTAACTGCGCCTGTAACCATCGTTGAAGAACGTACTATTGGTCCAACGCTAGGTGCTGAAAACATCCAAAACGGTTTTGCTGCTTTAGGTCTTGGTCTTGGTTTAACGCTGCTATTTATGGCGGTGTGGTACCGTCGTTTAGGCTGGGTTGCCAACATTGCACTTATTGGCAACATGGTAATGCTATTTGGTCTGCTTGCTCTTATTCCGGGTGCAGTTCTTACGCTTCCGGGTATTGCAGGTCTTGTACTGACTGTAGGTATGGCGGTTGATACCAACGTACTGATATTTGAACGTATCAAAGATAAACAGAAAGAAGGTCGAACATTGGCTCAAGCCATTGATAGAGGCTTTAGTAGTGCATTTGGTACCATTTTCGATGCCAACTTCACCACCATGATTACCGCAGTGGTTCTATACACCATAGGTAACGGCCCTATCCAAGGCTTTGCATTAACACTGGGCTTAGGTCTATTAACCAGTATGTTCACCGGCATCTTCGCTTCACGTGCCATTATCAATTTAGTTTGGGGTCGTGATTCTCGTCATGATGTTAGGGTTTAAGTTATGTTTATAAATATGAAAAATGCAACAAAATGGCGTCACATGACGAGTGTGGTTTCGGTATGTTTAATGATTTTCGCATTAACCATGATCGCAACCAAAGGCCTTAACTGGGGCTTGGATTTTACTGGCGGTATCGTGAGTGAAGTTCAAATGGATAGCAAAATCACCAACAGTGAAATTGCACCATTATTGGATGCAGGCTTTAAACAAGATGTTGCTGTTATTGCCTCTGGTGAGCCGGGGCGTTGGGTTCTTCGTTATGCGATTCCACCACATGGTACTGAGCTTCCACCACTGACTGAGGTACTTGCTCCTCTGCATACCGATGTTCAAGTATTAAATACCAGTATCGTTGGTCCACAAGTAGGCCAAGAGCTAACTGAGCAAGGCGGCATGGCGTTATTAGTGTCAGTTTTGGTTATCTTAGCGTACTTAAGCTACCGCTTTGAATGGCGTTTGGCTTCTGGTTCTCTGTTTGCCCTAACCCACGATATCGTGTTTGTACTTGGTTTCTTTGCTGCGACTCAAATGGAGTTTAACTTAACCACCTTAGCCGCTATTTTAGCGATTTTAGGTTACTCGTTAAATGACTCTATCATCATTGCAGATAGGATCCGTGAGCTGTTAATTGCCAAGCCTGAGTTATCTATCCAAGAGATCAATAACGAAGCGGTTGCGGCAACCTTCTCTCGTACTATGGTGACATCAGGTACAACCCTAATCACTGTTGGTTCTTTATGGTTATTAGGTGGCGGCCCACTAGAGGGCTTTGCGATTGCGATGTTCATCGGTATCGTGACAGGGACTTGGTCTTCTATCTCGGTGGGTACAAGTTTACCTGAGTACTTTGGTTTGAATTCGGATCACTATAAGCCAAAACCTATTTCTGAAGAGCCGTAAGGGCTTGGTTTAGAAAAAGCCGCAGGGAATGCGGCTGATATTGAGGGATCTGGTTTAGGCTGGATCCCTTTTTTGTGTGGGTGGAGCTTATGCTGTTTGTTTTTTAGGCTTAACTCATTATTAGACAACTATGACTTATATTTTTTGCTCTAATCCAACAAATTCAGATAACGTGGCTTTGGGGAAAGCTAGTTGTTAACTATTGTTTGATCTAGTCCACCAAGTTACTTTTGTTTTGGATGGTTTAAAGAAAATTTAAATATATCGAACTGCCTATAGCAACAATAGCTAACGCTGTCGCAATGTAAGCTGGGGTTTGTGGCATCTTGCGTTTAGATAAAGTTACAAGATCGGTTTCAAGTTTTTCGATCCGTTTTTCTCTTAACCTATCAGCAGTCGTATTGTCTTTAATATCGTCAATAATTTGCCCAAGCTTTATTGCTTTTAACTCTAACCCGAGCTCTAGTTCTTGAAGTTTTTTACTCTGTTCTTGAACATCTTGTGCAACCTCATCTAGATACTTTTCTTTCGCTTCGAGTGAAAAGTGAAGACTTTCTAGCTTTTGTGTTTTTTCGCGCATCGCCTTAATTAGCTGAGAAATTTGCTCTGATTGCTCCACATCGGTTTGGCCTTTTGAATTAAGTGCTTCATACAAAGCGTCAATATTCTCCATATTTCTATCGACATTTTTTCGAAGCTCTACTTCACTTTCAACCTGAGCATGCACTTGCTTGTAAAGTATTAGTACTGCCGTCTCTACTTGTTTTGAATTCTCATCTAAAGAACCATCATTCAGATCCAGCTGTTGAAGTTTATTTTGCTGATCTTTAATTTTCTTATCTAAGGCACCCAAAAAGCCTTCCTGAATTACACTTTTATGCTGTGCGAGTTCAATCAGGAATTTGACCACCTGCTGCGTAACTTTTACGTTAGCACCAAGGCCTCGTACAATACTGGCAAGTTCCTTGTCAGATTTTCCAGAGATACCAGACCATATTGATTTGAACCGCCCTTGTTCTTCAACAACCAATGCTCTATTGGTCAAATCTTGTGTATTTTTCAGAGACTCTTCAATTTGGTCCAGTTGTTCTAGCAAGTCTCCTACTCTTTTTTCAACAAGTTCACCTGATTTTTTTTCTTGTTTAACCGCTACTTCATTCATTATCAAATCCTTTTAACTGACTTAAAAAATCTCTTTTTTCTATTGAGTTAAACTCATTTACTGGAACTTTGAAACTGGCTGTCATTGTATTCATTTTTTCCATCAATCGAAACTCAGATTGCAATAGCTTCCCAGCGGATGCATATAATTCTTCGTTTAGGTTGTAGCCATCAACAAGCAATAAATAGGAAGCTCGTCGCTCTTCAAAAGCCATTTGGTGAGACATACCAAATCCCAAAATAAACTGAACCAATGAGGGAACAATTTTGGATAGCATGTGACTAGTCATGCCAAAGCCAATAGCTGATATAATACCTGCAATGATTCCAGTGAAAGGTCCCACATATGGAAATATCAGCCCTTCAATAATAACATCTAGAGAGTCCCACAAAACTAAAGAACTCGAGATAACAATAGTTTCTATAATTCGATTAAGCACCTGTTCGGTGCTCATCGAACCTTTTCCTTTATAGATGCTGTATGCGTTTGCTGCCAAATCGAAAATATTACGCGCAAGGTTGTAAACTTGGGAAAGAGTTTGGCTAACCAATCCAATAATTGCGTCCAAGACACCTTTTAGCATTTGCTTCAAGTTGCTTTTCAAGTTCTTAATATCATTAAATACCGCTAATAAAAAGCGCTTCACACGGTCAATTATTTTAGTTTTACCACCCTTAAAAAGATCAACTAATTCGACTTTTAGGTGCTTAATTGCTGATGCGACGAGCGCTTCAACGGCAGAGGCTACAGCTTGCTCACCAACTTCTTTAGTTGCACCAGCGACCAGTGAACCAGCAGAGTTGAGTCGATCCTTTATCTTTTTCGCTTCAATATTGGAGCGGGTACCTTGGTTGTTTTTTAACTCTTCTTTGCTATTGATTAGCTCGTCTTTATGATTGGAAATTAAATTAGCCTCAATCGCCGCAGCTGTTTCTACTGAATCAGTATGAAGCACTCTAACCGTGCAGCCTTCATCAAATTCAGTTGAAAGCTTATACTGTTTACCTCTTTGAGTTTTTTGTCTATTTTCATTGATATGTCCAGCAGTCCAGCGTTTCTTCACGTCTTTAGCATCACCAACATAGACTGGCGAACCGTTTTTATCATAGACAACGTAAACACCTGGCCCATCATGCGCTGACTCTAAACCTGATGCCACACCGCCAGACACTGTGAACTCACTGTCAAAAGTAATTGTTGAAAGAGAGCTAACACCATGACTAAAGGATTTGGTAATAACTTCCTTCCAATCCGATGTTCGACCCGCAATGTCGATAGCGCTGGAAGTATTGGATGCATTCAGAATATCGGTTAGCTCGGATTTGACATCTAAAGATTTAGCGTCAGGACGTAAGTTTTTTCTATTACGAACACCCACAACTAATTTTCTAGTAATATTATCGATGGACTTATCAACTATCTTATTAGCTAATGGGGAAAGGCTTTGCACTTTAGCTTTCACGATTAAGATCTCCTTTTCTTATAATGAGGCTCTAAGACAAAAAAACATACTTCATTGTCAAATATATAGCAAAAGATTACTGCATATTTGAGACTAACTCTTAGTCAATCGGGAATATATTTCATTAATTCAGATACATGTATATTTGATTTTTATTGTTACATCCCACACATTCTGTCGCGAAAATCTAATTAATCCAAGTATAGATTCTAAGCATCGAGATTGAATACTCTTCAAGTCAACCATCAAAAGAAAAATCACTGCAAACATATGTTTTTATTAAAATAACATCAAAGGTATTTAAAAGACGAGTAAGCAGAATAAAATAAAAGGAAGTATTTCTACATACATTACGAATTGATATAAGAAAATTTACCGAAAACTCTCTACTCCCCCAAAACATAACGAGTACTGCGACCACCAGCCCCAGTTTTAACCAAACAACCAAGCTCAACTAACATTGCTAAATGCCGAGATGCAGTAGGCTTACTTACCTTTGCAACTTTGTGATACTGAGAAGTGTTAATGCCCTCTTCAAAATCGCCATCTAACATTCGATTAAGCACTTTTACTTGCTCTTCTGTCAGCTTGGTTTGATCAACCTTGCGCCAAAAGTTCGTTTTAAAAATGGTTCTGTCTATTTCGTTAAAGACTTCTGCAAACGTACTATCAAGAGCTTCAAAAAACCATTGTAGCCAAGCGGTAATATCTAACTCCCCTTTTTGGGTTTGCTCTAAAATCTCATAATAGCTTTTTCGGTTAGCCAAGATACCCACCGACATGGCATAGAATCGAACCGATTGCTGCTCGGCTTGAGCTAATGCGAGATCCGTAAGTAGACGAGTAATTCTTCCATTACCATCATCAAGTGGATGAAGCGTCACAAACCACAGATGTGCCATTGCAGCTCTTAATAGCGGATCTAGTGAGGCGTCGCTTTTTGACGTATTAAACCAATCAATAAACTGATTCAATTCAGCATCAAGAATATCTCGGTTTGGGGCTTCAAAATGAACCACAGGACGGTCAATGCGGCCAGACACGACTTGCATAGGTGCATCGCCTCGTAATTGCCCACCCACCACAGGGTTAAACATGGTGTAGCCTTGAGGAAATAAACGACTATGCCAATGCAAAATACGATCGAGCGTTAAAGGGGTATCCAAGTTTTCTACCGCATCAAGCATGATCTCGGCAAGGCCATCGGTCTGCTCAGTGGTTGGAAAAGGTCTTTCGTCACTTAACCCTAATTTATTCGCTAAAGAAGAACGCACCGAAAACGCATTTAACGTTTCACCTTCAATCGCACTTGAGTGAACAATATTGGCAAGTAACGTATCAAGCATAGTTTTTTCTTGGTCTTGACTCGTCATCTTCCCTAATAAAAGCCCTTGGTTAAATCTAACCGACCTTAATAACGGTTCAATAACGCGTTCATCCCAATAAAAGTGAGGCCATTTATCTTGCTGCCATATCCACATAATGCTTTCCTCTGACCCAATTTCGCTTAATCTAATCACAGTATGATGCGAATAGAGCACTTATTCAAATCAAAACATGATGTGATTAAGCCTATTATTCGCATCAATAATCTAAAAAACTTAAAACGACGGCTTTAATTGCATATGTCATATAGTACACAAATGACTCATTATTTAACCAAAGGTCACACTTATACTTATGGGTAGCTACCTCAAATATTTTACTTAATTAGCTAATATCTATTACCTTTGGTATGACAAAAATCAACCATTCTAGGTAGACTCGAGAAATCATTTAATTAATTTCTTAGCTTATGTTTAGATTAAATCGAGTCAAAGCGGAAAATGAAGCTCTAAAAAAAGAGTTATCTGACCTTAAAAATAAATACCAAACAGATATTCAAAAATTAGAAGATCAGCTCCAAGAAGCTAAACAACAAGTAATCTCAGTACAGCAAGATTATCAAAGTAGCGACGGTTTGATTTCGAGCAGTTTAAAAGGTGGTGATATGCTTCAAACCATTCGAACTGCGATGGTCGAAAGCGCTCAATCGATGGCGCAAGAGAATGAAAACCTAGAACAACTTAGCGAAGTCTTTAAACAAACCCATCAAGCCCTCACTCGACTTGACAATAGAGCCGTAGAAATAAGCTCTCAAACAACCCAAAGCATTCACTCTGTTCAAATATTAGATAAAACAGCTAACTCCATCTCTCATCTTGTCTCTACTATCCAAGAAATTTCTGACCAAACAAACTTGCTTGCTCTCAATGCTGCGATTGAAGCGGCTCGTGCTGGTGATGCAGGCCGAGGATTTGCTGTTGTTGCTGATGAAGTAAGAACCCTCGCAAGCAAAGCCAGTGACGCTAGCGAGCAGATTGATTCCCTAGTGAACCAAGTGTTAACTCAAGTGGATGCCATTAAAATATCTATCGATGAAAACCAAAAGTGTGCAGAAGAAGTATCGGCCTCTTCAGCACAAATTGGAACCATCGTAAGTGAGGTCGTTGATAAATCAGAGCACATGAAAGAGATCATTTATGTCGCTTCAACGAGAGCCTTCCTTGATACGGTGAAACTTGACCATGCGATTTGGAAAAACAATGTTTATCGTTTACTGCAAAAACACTCATTCGACGAAACCGTTAATACTCACTCTGAATGTCGATTGGGTCAGTGGTACTACAAAGGAAGTGGCAAAGCTTATAATCATCTAAAAAGCTATGCTCTACTGGAAGAGCCTCACAAGGCAGTTCACGACAATGGACGTAAAGCCATGAGTAAAGCTCAAACTGGTAATATGGCCGGTATGATTACATCAATTAATGCAATGGAAGATTCAAGCGAACAGGTCGTCATTCAGATTGATCGTTTAATGGATGAAATCGTTGCGGATAAATAAAGTAATTTATCTCAATTCGATTATGGGCTTGAGTGAATTATCAAGCCCATCCCACCACTAAAAAGTATTCACATCATTTTGTGATGCGAATAACCCACCTATTCGCATCAAAATGTGATTAGATTAATTTGCTTTTGATTTTTCGTGCTGCTCTAAAATAAAGGCGATCTCTTTCTCATTTAAGCACGATTTACTGACATATTGGCGCTGTTTACCAATATGGAAAATAAGCCCTAAATCACTTTGTTCAACTTGGTCGATGTCGCTCCAAGAAATGGTGCGGGAGTTTTTGGTGTTTTTAAGACTTTTATAACTCACCCCATTTGCATCAACCTGAAACACGACTTTACTGCCAAAGAGCGAGCTGATGGATTGTCGCCATAGCCACCACGTTCTCTTAAAATAAATACTGAACGCCTCAATAATACTTAACGCAATAAAGAACCAACCAATGTAACCATTAGGCAATAACTCAAGTTTTAATAACGCCAGACCAAAAAGAAAAAAGAGTATTCCTTTTAAATAGGCTTTTGGAAAGGTAATCGGCTGACTAGTTTGATCATAACATTCTGCAAAGAAGGTCTTGTCGAGAACGTATTCTGTGGTGACACTAAAATCTTTAGGCATATAGGGCTACTTTACGGTTTTATGTGAATGAGTCTTTTATGCTGCCATCTTGCAACTCACCTATTGTATCGTTTATCAGTGTTTTTCTTTAACTATTTTGATGCTTTATTCATTTCGCATTTCCTTCATTTTTAATTTTTGACCGTTAAAAATAGTCTTTTTTCTTCTAATAAGTTATTGATAGGCATAATTAACAAGTTAATAATAAGCTAAGCTTATAACTATCTAAAGCAATCATCATTAGATATCCCCTCCTCGAATTACCATAATCTCTCTCAACAAATAACTCGCATGGATTTGCAAATAGCGTGGTTTTGATTTTTGTTCAGTGGTACTAGGTTGTTGATGTGCCCACAAAGTCTCTGTCATTGCGCCAAAGGAAAGGGTGATATTTTCTACACTGACCAATTTAAGCGTCAGTAAATTTTGATAAGACTTTAGGTGATACATTATGAATAAATCTCTTTTAGCCGTTGTAGTATCAGGTGCTTTATTGTTGTCTGGTTGTTCTTCTTCAAGTGACTCTAGTGGTTCAGGGCAAACAAACCCGCAAACCCCTGTTATTCCTGATATTGATAACTCTCCTGAATGGGGTTTAGATGTTGGTGATACACCTGATTGGGGACTTGCTGATCCTGATTTTGGTCTTCCAACACCATCTGTTCCTGATATCGATAACACACCTGATTGGGGAATAGATACTGGAACGAGTACTCCAGATAGATTACCTCCTGTATGGGGTGGTCCTGAAATGCCACCAATTGATAATGGTCCTGAAGCAAGCTACACCATCTCTGGTAACACCATTACGGATGCTAACGGCAATGTGTTCACAATCACGAGTATGAATTGGCATGGTCAATCTATGATGATTCAAGATAAAGACGGCAATGAGCATTATGTAAGCATTATTCGCCAAGGTAAGTATGAAGGTGATTTTGGTATTGTTATTGATGGTGAATCAATCATCATTGGCCGTGATACAGTTCAAGGTGGGTTACGACCTCTAATGGAAAATACTGACCGAAATATTGATCGTAATTCTATCCGTGATTCGATCCGCTCTCGCTTAAACTAATCCTCCCTCGCTCCTAGTTACGTACTAGGAGCACCTTTCTAGGTTACAAAATGAAGACCATTTCAATGACTTGCAGCGCAATGATGCTCTGTGGTTCAGCTATTGCTGGAATTGATTTATCAATTGAAAAGGATGTCGTAGAGGTTGGCGTTACCGCCGCAGTAACTAAAAACACCTATTTATACATAGGTGGAGATAACGATAACTGGGTTGGCTTAGGTATTGGTTATCATCAATTTGTTAATCAAAATTGGAAGCTCGCTTCTTATTATGAATACGGCTTAAAAGACGATTGGTTAATGTCTGAAATAGCTGGCATTGATGGTGTAAAAACAAAAACTCACTTTATAGATCTCTCAGCAGCTCGATTTTTTGATGGGTACTCGACAAAAATAGGCGTGACAACTGAGTTTGTCCGCAATGGATTTACGTGGATCACTGTTGATAACGCAAATAAATATTCAGGTTATGTTTCTGCTGCCAAATACTTTCAACATACTTATATTACGAGTAAGTATGAATTCCATTATGCAGAAGACAGATCGGATATGCTTGATTTCAACCAAGGACAAGCAAGTGAGTTGGAATTCTCAATCGGAACAATGCGTCCTGTATGGCACATCTATCCGTATGCCAAAATCTCTGCTTTCGCCCCTCATGATACTTATTATGGTATGACAGAAACAGAATATAGCTGGACTGTCGGCGGACGAATGTCATTCTAACATCTATTTATGATGTAAATATCGAACGTTAGGGTTTGTGGTAATATCACAAGAAGTTACCACAAGCTCCCTACTCCAAAACTAAATCACAAGTACTTTTCTATTGGTAATAACTGTAAGAATCCAGATTGAAAGCGCTCCCAGCGGCCAGTTTCTGGTTCATCTTCCCAACTTTTATCTCCAGAATACCAACGAACATCACCCTCTTGCAGTTTTAGGTGCCAACTGTTTTCTTCATCCATAGCGTGTTCGATATCTTGAGTGAGTTGCTGTGCGATTTTTTGATTTTCAATAATTAAAATCGATTCTGTATTCAAGTACGTTGAACGCAAATTGAAGTTAAAAGAGCCAATACTTGCGATTTTGTCATCAAAAACTGCGGACTTAGCGTGAAGTCCATAAGGTAATGTTGGTGCGCATTTAGAAACGTCTTTGGTCGACTCTTCACACAGAGCGGTTTCTGGCTTTAATTCATAAAGTTGGATGCCGTGCTCAAGCATGTCTTGACGGCGACCTGCGTAACCTGAGTGATTAGTGGTTAAATCATTCGATGCCATTGAGTTGGTAAGTGCTTTTATCTCAACGCCTGTATTGATCAGCGCTTGCCACCCTTTAAGTTGGTTATCATCAAAAATAAGGTAAGCCGATTCTAATAAGATCTCTTTCTTCGATTCACTGGCTAATTTTCCGAGTGCTTTTGCGGTCTCTTTTGGCTCATCGGTATTGTCTTTATCAAGCGGTACTGGGCGATCAAATATGAACTTAGCATTAACCCAAGTCATTTTATCCATTAGATTAGTTAAGTATTGATGCGCTGTTTTATTCCCCCTTGGTAACGTTGGGTAGTTTTTATAAACAGGTGCATCAATCTCACCTAATACGGGTTGATCTTGTAGAACTGTTTTTTGTGAAGCTTCTTTTGCTAATAAATCCACAGGGTAAGACCAACGGCTGTCCCAATACTCGATAAAACTGGTTTGTATATCACGAACAACTGAACCTCGAACTAACACATCACGATCACGAAAGTTAATCTCGTTAGAAAGATCAAAATACTCATCACCAATATTACGTCCACCAACAATAGAAAACACGCCATCTACAGTGAATGATTTATTGTGCATACGACGATTTAAACGAGAAAAATCCCCTAAGAAGTTCACCCACTTTGTGACGCCACGACGAGTGGGAATGGGGTTAAATACTCGGATCTCAACCTGAGGATGCGCGTTTAACGCAACAAGTAGATCTTCACGTTCATTGAGATTGATATCATCCAACATGACACGCACTTTAACACCACGATCTGCTGCCGCTAATAGACGACTTGCAAGGTAATGACCCGAGGCATCTGAGTTCCAAATATAATATTGAATATCAATGCTGTGCTCTGCTGTCTCGATTAATGCCAAACGTTGCGCTAATGCATCCCAACCAGAATCTTGCAGCAACACTGCACTGGTTTCTGATGTTGATGGTTGAGGTTGGTAAGCGGAACTTAACTCAGAAAGTGTGCTGCTTAATGGGGCTGATACTGATTCATTAGTGTGTTCAACCTCATTAGGAAGCGAACCACACCCAGCAAGAATAGCGACAAAAAATAGAGTGACATGAATGCGTTTAAGCACTGACATTTAATAAACTTCCTTTGTTAATGTTGAATAACCAATGCAATAGATAAGAACGGTTTTAATCTTAGCAAGAAAACAAAGAGTAATCTTATATATTCTGATATGATGCCTTTTTGCCTTAACTACTGTTTATATATCCATGTATACGTTACGACCTTACCAACAAGATTCTGTTAAAGCGGTTATCCATTATTTCCGAAAACATACGACGCCTGCGGTACTTGTACTACCTACAGGTGCTGGGAAAAGCTTGGTGATTGCAGAACTAGCACGAATAGCGAAAGGTCGTGTGTTGGTACTTGCTCACGTTAAAGAGCTTGTTGAACAAAACCATGCGAAATATGAAGGCTATGGTCTAGAGGGAGCGATTTTCTCAGCAGGCTTAGGTAGAAAAGAGACCGATAAACAGGTGGTGTTTGCCTCTGTGCAATCTGTGGTTCGTAATCTTGATGAATTTAAAGATCAATTTTCTTTACTGGTTATTGATGAATGTCACCGTGTGCCAGATAACAAAGACACCAGCTATCGCAAAGTTATTGAGCACTTACAAACCCAAAACTCTGGCATAAAAGTACTGGGGTTAACGGCGACGCCTTACCGTTTAGGAATTGGTTGGATTTATCAGTATCACACTCGTGGACAGGTAAAAACCGATACGCCTCGTTTTTTCCGTGATTGTATTTTTGAACTCCCTATTCAATATCTATTAGATGAGGGATTTTTAACCCCTGCAAAACTCTTGGATGCACCGGTATTAAGTTATGACTTTTCACAGTTAAAACCGGCTTCTACTGGTAAGTACAAAGAGTCAGAATTGGATTTGGTGATTGAAGAATCAAAACGTGCGACGCCACAAATCGTTCAGCAAATTGCGGAATACGCTAAAGACAGAAAAGGCGTGATGATCTTTGCTGCTACCGTTCGCCATGCTCAAGAGATCCTTTCTTTATTGCCACCAACCGAGTCTGAACTGGTTATTGGTGATACTAAATTGGCTGATCGTGATGCCATCATTCAACGATTTAAAAATCAAGAAACGAAATTTTTAGTGAATGTGTCGGTATTAACCACGGGATTTGATGCGCCTCATGTTGATTTAATCGCAATTTTACGCCCAACAGAATCGGTGAGTTTATATCAACAAATTGTTGGTCGTGGGCTTCGTCTTGCTGAAGGTAAAACCGAGTGTACGGTCTTAGATTATGCAGGCAACTGTTATGATTTATATCAGCCAGAAGTTGGCGCCCCTAAACCCGATAGCAGCAGTGAAATCATTACTATCCCCTGTCCAGCTTGCGGCTTTAATAATAATTTCTGGGGTAAGTTAGACAGTAACGGCTTTTTACTTGAGCATTTTGGCCGTCGCTGCCAAGGTTATTTTGAAGATGATGAAGGCACACGTGAAGAGTGCGGTTATCGTTTTAGAGCTAAATATTGTAATGAATGCGGCGCTGATAATGATATAGCAGCTCGTGTATGCCATGAATGCGATGCCATTTTAGTTGACCCAGATAAGAAGCTGAAAGAAGCCCTGAAACTAAAAGATGCACGGATCTTAAATTGTATCGACCTGACATTAACCGCAGGAAAAAACCAATTTAATAAACCACAAATAAAAGTCACCTATTTTGGGGATGATGATTCTGAAATTCATGAAGTGTGGCAATTAGCCACCAAAAAGCAGAAAGAGCTATTCTTAAAGAGTTTTGTTCGTCCGCATCTTGTTGATAGACATCGTCCATTTGAAGAGACGGCGGCAACAAAAATCGCGAATAACCAACACCGTTTTCGTCCACCTAGCTTTGTGATTGCTCGTAAACAAGGTAAGTTTTGGTCCATTCGCGACAAAATATTTGAAGAGTAAACGTTTTTAAAACACGCTTACCATAGAGAACGATAACTCATATGACATGAGCGGCATTGAGAATAAGCGCCACTGAGTGCTTCTCTTGCTGCTTGTTCATCTTTATTTTTCGCCGCTTTATCTAATAATTGAAACTGCTCTGCAAGTACCGTGAACTTTTCTTCAAACTCTGGTTTTTGTTGCCAAATTTTTGTTCTTGCTCGGCTGTTATCTGCACTGCCTTCTGGAAACAGTGTTTTTTGCTCTTGTACCGTTAAATAGGCACTCTTAGCTAATGGTATAATTTTGTCCCAATCCACCACTTCATTATCAAACGCGTCATCCAATTGATCGGCGGTTGCATCTAAGTGCTGAAAATTATTTTGTCGCTGCTCTATCTCGCCAGAAAAGTCATTGGCCATTAAAGAACAAGAAAATAGACCCAATATCGCTATTTTTTTCATATCAACTCCGTTTGATTTGATAGTATCGGTTTTTAAGAGCCAGATTAGCAAATTCTCTTGGTAAATTCACGAAAATAGGTTGTGAGTTAACCGAGTGAATGCTATTATCCGCGCTCGTTTTTCGAAACGAAAAGTCTGTTAAGTTAGGTCGCTAAGCTTAACGGCATTTATTTATTTTACTATTTGAGAGTAAAGACTATGAAATTTGAAGCAGTAGTACGTACTGAACAAGGTAAGGGTGCGAGCCGCCGCCTTCGTCACGCTGGCCAATTCCCAGCAATCGTTTATGGTGGTACAGAAGCGCCAGTTTCTATCGCACTAGACCATGACGCAGTGATCAACCAAATGGACAAGCCAGCATTTTACGAAGCAATTGAGCTAGTAATCGATGGCGCTGTTGTTAAGGTTAAACCGCAAGACGTTCAACGTCACGCGTTTAAGCCTAAAGTTGAGCACATGGACTTCATCCGCATCTAATTCGAGTCTGTTTTACTCTTTTGCATTATTGCTATTTCTTTCTTACCAATTGAAATAACAAACCCTTTAAAGCCCTGATATTACCAGTATCGGGGCTTTAATCTATCTGATACTTTGTTTTTGCCTTTTCCTCCCATACCTTCTACCTATTCATCTTAAATATAATTTAAACCCTGCTTATATCGCATTCTTATTTTTAAAACACAAACTAATTGAACACCGTTTTTTACGTACTTTTGACATTAGGCATTTTTAAATTTTTATACTAAAATGAATTGAATATTAGGTAGTTCCTAATAAATCTCTCTAGGAGTTAAAATGAAAAAATTATTAGTTGCTGTATCTCTTCCTGTATTAATGGCTGCTTGTGCAAGCAATGGTGATAACAACACTGACGCACAAATCTCTGCAGACATGCTTCAACACCACAACTGGCAGTTAACTCAAGTTGATGGTAAAGACATCGCTACTCCAGAAAAAATGGAAGCTCCACGTCTTGAAATCGGCGAAAAGATGACAGCAAATGGTAATGCTGGCTGTAACAACTTCTTTGGCCAAGCTGAGCTAAATGAAGAAGGTCAATTCCGCATTGAGAAAATGGGAATGACAATGAAAATGTGTATGGGTGATGTGATGACTACAGAACAAGCTGTGTCTAGCACTCTATCTACTTGGAGTGACATTACACTAACTAAAGAAGGTCTTATCCTTAAAGGCCAAGAGCACGAGCTAACTTTCACACTACGTGACTGGGTAAACTAATTTAGCTTTGCTTTTTAAAGACACAAAAAAACCGGTGAATTTCTTCACCGGTTTTTTGTTATTTAGGTAGCGCTACTCTTCAGTCCAACGTTTAAAGATAAGTGATGTGTTAATACCACCAAAAGCAAAGTTGTTACTCATGATGTAATCACATTCAATCTCACGACCTGTGCCTGTAATGTAATCTAGCTTACCGCAACGCTCATCTACATTGTTTAAATTCAATGTTGGGCTAAACCAGTTATTACGCATCATCTCAATAGATAACCACGCCTCAATCGCACCACATGCGCCCAATGTATGACCAAAATAAGACTTCAATGAACTGATTGGTATCGATGATCCAAATACGTTCTCTGTTGCTGTACTTTCGGCAATATCACCACGTTCTGTCGCGGTACCATGCGCTGAAACATAACCAATTTTCTCTGGTGCTAAATTGGCATCTTTTAATGACATTTCCATACACAGTTGCATGGTTTCCATTTGTGGCTGTGTTACATGGGCAGCATCACAGTTACTTGCAAAACCAACTAGCTCTGCGTAAATCGTTGCGCCACGAGCTTTAGCGTGTTCATATTCTTCAAGAACTAAGGCACCAGCACCTTCACCAATAACAAGACCATCGCGATCTTGGTCATATGGACTTGGGGATGTTTTTGGCGCATCATTTTTTAAACTTGTTGCAAATAAAGTATCAAATACCGCTGATTCTGTTGGACATAACTCTTCAGCACCACCTGCAACCATTGCCGTTTGATAACCGTGTTTGATCGCTTCATAAGCGTAACCAATCGCTTGACTGCCTGAAGTACATGCGCTGCTTGTTGGAATAACTCGGCCACGTAAACCAAAGAATAAACCAACGTTAACCGCTGCGGTATGTGGCATCATTTGCACATAGGTTGTTGCCGTAATAGCACGAGTTGATTTCTCATTAAGCATCACACCAAAAGCACCAACGGCATCGGTAGAACCGGTTGAGGAACCAAAAGCAATACCGGTTTGGCCATTGGTTAAGATGTCGTTTCCAATAAGACCACTTTGCTCTAAGGCTTGCTCTGAAGCAACGGTAGATAACAAAGAAACACGTCCCATAGAGCGAATTTTTTTACGGGTATAGTGCTTTGGTAATGTGAAATCATTAATCGGGGCTGCGAGCTTAGTATTAAGGCCATCGTAGACTTCAAAGCTTGGCATATATTGAGTGGCATTTTCACACTTACGTAGGTTTTCACCTACGGTGTTCCAATCACTACCTAAAGCGGTAACACCAGACATGCCGGTTACAACTACACGACGACTCATACTAGACCACCATTAATTGAGATAACTTGGCGAGTCACATAACCCGCAACATCTGACATTAAGTAACTGACTAAACCGGCTACTTCTTCTGGCTCACCCATTCTACGAAGTGGTACTTGTGGCAATGCATGCTCTTTTACATGCTCATCAACCATGCCAGTATCAATTAAACCAGGTGCAACACAGTTTACTGTGATTTTTCGTTTTGCTAGCTCTAACGCAAGAGATTTGGTTGCACCAATAACGCCTGCTTTTGCTGCACTGTAATTCGTTTGACCGCGGTTACCCATGATGCCTGACACCGATGCAAGCGTCACAATTCGGCCGCCTTTTCGCTTCTGAACCATTGGCATAACACAAGGATGAAGTACGTTATAAAAACTGTCTAAATTGGTATGAATTACGCCATCCCATTCTTCTTCTGTCATCGCAGGGAAAGCGGTATCACGAGTAATGCCAGCATTACTTACCACACCATAATATGCACCATGAGTTTCGATATCGTCCTCAAGTGTCGCTTTACATTGTGCACGGTCACTAATATCAAACTGAATTAAGCGCCCTTCACCACCGTGCTCTTGAATTGCTGCTAACGTTGTCTCTGCGCCAGCTTTATCACTCATATAATGAACAACAACATAAAAGCCATCCTTTGCTAGTTGCTCTGAAATTGCGCGACCAATGCCTTTACTGGCGCCTGTCACTAATACTTGTCTTTTCATGATGTCCTCTACTGCTTTACTGCTTTGGCGTTAAGAGCTCTTCTAATTTTTCTTCTGTTGGCACGAACACGTTTAATTGGCTCGATGCCAGTTGTTGTCCTTTGTGCTCAATATAACAACTGAATACGGCCATGCCATTATTCTCTAACACTTGCTCTGCAAAAATGTCGAGTGTGTCGCCTTGTTGAAATTCACTGCACTGCGCTTGATATTTACGGCTGCCAAGCAAAAAGCCTATTGGTGACTTATTGCCTTTTTTCCACGCATGATAGCCAGACCAACCCGCAATACTTTGTGCCATAAACTCAATACCTACCCAAGCAGGAATTGTTTTAGTTTCATGGTTAAAAAATACATTATTCTCACTGATTGTCACCTGACAATGAATGGATAACTCTCCCACCTCAATCAATTCATCAACCAGAGCTAATGGAGTATCATGGGGTAAAAGGTCGATTAAAGGAGGAATACTACTCATCAAATACATCCAAAAATTAAACTGATGTTATTACCGCCAAAGGCAAATGAATTACTAATAACGGCTTTTTTTCTTAGTGGTTGATCGACCACAAGCTGAATATCAGCCAGTGCATCATCTTGCTGTCCGTCATTAATCTGCTTAGGTAGCGGTAAATTATACTTTAAAATATGCCAACAAATGCTTGCTTCAATGATACCTGCGGCACCTAATGTATGACCCGTTAACGGCTTTGTTGAACTCACTGGTACAGAATCACCAAATACAGCATGAACCGCTTTAGATTCCATCGCATCATTCAACGGCGTAGCGGTTCCGTGAGCATTGATATAACCAATATCTTCTGGCGTTAACCCTGCATCATTAAGTGCTTTGTTCATCGCTTCAATCGCTCCTTTCCCTTCTGGGTGTGGCGCTGAAATATGGTGAGCATCTGAGCTATCTCCAGCTCCTAGTAGAGCAATTGGATCATCAGAGTCTTTTTGCTCTGCACTTAACAACATGTACGCACTCGCTTCACCAATGTTTATCCCTTTTCGATTGGGACTAAACGGCAGACAATACTCATTTGATAATGCTTCTAGGCTGTTAAAACCATTTAATGTTAAACGACATAAACTGTCAGTGCCGCCAACGATAACCGCATCAACAAACCCTGCTTTTAGTAAACGCTTTGCTGATAAGAAAATACGACCACTTGAAGAGCAAGCCGTTGAGATCGCATACGTTGGACCATCGATATCAAGATATTGAGCAATAAAATCCGCAGGATTTCCTAACTCTTGCTGTTTATAGCTATAACCAGCAGGAAAAACACCTTGCTCCATCTTATCTTTTAAAGCAACTTCACCATCAGAGATCCCTGAAGTACTCGTGCCAACAATAACAGCAATACGATCTGAACCGTATTTCTCTTTTGCGGCGTTAATTTGAGGTTCGATTTGCTGTAAAGCGGACAGAACAAGCTGATTATTTCTGGTATTCCAATGAGCCAAATGCTCAGGAACTAAAGGTAACTCACCTAATGCTTTACCTACTACTGTCGCCTTTCCATCATTGAGCCAACCTGTTTCTTTATGCATTGATGGTGCTTTATTTCCACTCAATACTTGATGGATTTCATCAACCTCTTTACCCATGGCTGAATGTGAGCCACACGCATGTATATATAAAGGAAAGTCACTCATTTAATTTATCCATTATTATTTTGAGTTGTTGTATTTGAATGCGAGAACGTTTTAATTTTTATGACATAACCAAAGTCTGGACTGGTTAACACAATTTCACCACTTAATTTGTCTGTGATGTCATCATAACGAGCATCAAGGATCGTTTTTCCTGATTCATTCACTAATGTTCTATGATTGTCATGTTCGTTTAGTTGCCAGCCAATGCTAGTTAAACTTCCTTGCCATGCTTCCAGTGGCCACAAGGTAATCATGACATTAAATAGCACTTGTTCTGGCGGTGGTAGTGTGTCACTTAGCCCTGCCATTACGTAAGTATCTAACG
Source organism: Aliivibrio sp. S10_S31 (assembly GCF_014694495.1). Taxonomy (NCBI): domain Bacteria; kingdom Pseudomonadati; phylum Pseudomonadota; class Gammaproteobacteria; order Vibrionales; family Vibrionaceae; genus Aliivibrio; species Aliivibrio sp. S10_S31. Next base: position 68,341 of record NZ_JAAUWR010000002.1, read on the forward strand.
TTTGACCATCATAATCTAAGCTTAATAAACGAGAACCCCATGAGGCAAAGCCAGCTAATACCAAGTCATTACCTGTCAGTTGCAGTTGAACAGGAAGCTGATTCTTTTTTCCTTGCCATTCTACTGAGATTAACTGACTAAGTGATAAGTCACTGCCATACTCTTCAGGCTGAGGTAAAGTAACAAATTGTCCTTGTGACACTTCAACTTGATTCGGTTGCTTTATTGGCTTAGCTGCACATCCCATCAAAAGAAAGGATAGAACAAGCGCTATAAGATGGTGGACTTTTATGGCCTTATGATGCATCTTTTTTCTCCGAATACGTATTGATGTGCCCTTTACTCTCTTTATTTTGTTGGCTTAACGGAGCCAATAACCAAGCAACGATAATCCCTGTTAGTACCGTAATACCGAAGCTATGAATCGCTTGGGTTTCACTCAAGGCCAATAAACCAAATGACAAAATCGTCGTTAACGCAGATAAAGAAATCGCTAATAACGTGCTTTCTTTATGTGAATCATCACTTTGCTTATTCTGCTCTGCGAAAAACAAGGTGTAGTCTATTCCTATCCCTAAAATCAACATCAAGGCTAGTAAGTTAAACAAATTCAACGGTACGCCAGTTAAAACGGTTACAGCTAAACCGGCGCAACCTGCTATAAATGGTGGCAATACAATTAAAAACGCCTGTTTCATTTTATAGCGAGGTAACAACAGTAAGAAAATAGCGGCATAAGCAAACAATAATAGCTCGGTAATACGATGTCGATAATCGGCAAATAAACGAGAGATCTCTTCTGCTTTATTTAAATAAGTAATGTGATTATCCGCTGCAAATGCCTGTAACTCACTACTGTTCACTTCTTGATTGAAAGTAATCACCGAAGCAAATACACCATCGATTTTACCTAACCATAAAAAACCAACCGTGTCTGATATTGGTGACGCTAAGAAGCCATTTATAGTCAAAGGCTGATATTGTTGTGAAAAATCCAGCGCTGTTTTTTGCTGTATGACACTTTGATAATACTCAGATTGTTGCTGATACAGGAGTTTAACTAATTGGTAATTTTCTTGTTGTCTTTTTTGTGACGGTACATAACGGCTTATGGATTGATAGCCACCGAAATCACCACGTTTATCCAGTTTAGTCGATATGGTTTCTAACTTTTGCAGTAACCCTTCTTCAGAACTGTCTCGTACAAGCAATAGTTGCTGAGATCCACCGACACCTGTAATCGCTTTTATCTCTCTCTCTTGCTGCTGCAGTGCATGTGGTAAAGCTTGAAGCTGACGAATATCATCATCATATTTCGCCATATAGACACCAAAACTTGCAGCAATCAATAAACTTAATGGTAAGACTAATCGAATAAGCGGTTGTTGCCACACTAAGAGCCACTGACTCAGCGCTCGCTGCATCGGTACTCGGTTATATTGATTTGGTTTACTTGCCAGTACTGGATACCAACATACCACGGTAAAATAAGCTGCTGTTAAACCAATGGCGGAGAATAAGGATAATTGCTGTAATCCTGGGAAAGGCGCAATAAGCATTCCTAAATAACCAATTAAACTGGTAATTAATCCCAAGGTAATGGCAGGAAACAACTGTTGAATACCCACCACTGAATTCCATTTTTTACCCGCATGAAGTCGATCGGTTAAAAAGTGAAATGCATAATCAATAGAAACCCCAATTAAGCTGGCACCAAAAACCAAACTAAAGAGGTGAATCGATCCAAATAAAGCGATCGTCAATACATAGGCACAAGCAAGTCCCGTTGAAATAGAAAGTAAAGCCAGTGACAAAGGCAAAGTGCTACGATAAACCAAAAAGACAAGAACAATTATCCCGATAAGAGACCCAAGACCAATAGTGCTGATCTCTCCTTTGGCACTTTCTGTTCCGTGAGCAGCATAAAAAATCACGCCGGTATGCTGAATATCAACCGAGAATGTTTTTGATACTTTGCTTTCAAGTGACAATAGTTGAGGTAATTGCTGCTGCAAAGAGAGTTGGTATGATGATCCTGATAGATCGGCGGTGATCACGACGTATTCTTTATCATCGTGTTTGGCAATCAGATAGCCGTTCTCTACTTGAACATTACCTGAGCTTTGAGTTAACCCTGATAAATAATCTCGAAATAACAAGAAAGGATCGTTCTCTAACTCCCCTCCCGTCACACCTGAAAAAGGATTGTATAGTGCGTGTAATACCTTTTGAACTTGCTGTTCTGGTGCTTGTTCTAATTGTTGGGTTTGCTGTGCTGTCAGTAACTGAGCGCGAGCAGGAAAATAAAATTTCCCCCACGCTTGTTGTTGCTCAGGACTTATCGTTGCGGTTACCGAGTCAAACATAGGTAACGCAACCAGTTCTTCATTAAACTGATCAACCGCTTCAATCAGTTTTTTACTGTCACCTTGGGTTTGGCTAACTACAAACACCACTTTGTCACTCATGGTGTTAGCAATATTATCAAACGCTTGCTGAGCAACTTTATCTTGTTGATTATCAGGTAATAACGCCAAGATATTAGTTTCTATTGGCAGTGCACCTTTGGTTGTACATTGATAACCAAATACCCCAGCTATTCCTAATAGAGCCAATGCCCAAACCAAAGCTAAAACTCGTGGCTTTATCCAATTAGAATTCGAAAACACGTAACTCTTCTTCTGTTAAGGTCGCAGGTTCTGTCGACTGATTAGTAAATACCATTTCAGTTACGTCACCTCGTACTTCACTTAATACCACTCGATTTAAATAGTCATTACCCTCAATTTTTATGGTTTTAAATACGCTGTCAATTGGGGCTTTAGTTGGAGTAAGTATGAGTGTCCAAGCCTCTTTTTCACCCGTTAATTGCAAAGTGAAATTTGCTTTAATGGATTCCGTATCCCCTTTAAATAGAGATAGAAATAGACGAGTAAAATAAAACGCCATTGGATTATCTGAATCCGTCATGACTTGAGTGTCACCATTAATGGATTGGCGAAGTTTGTTCTGCGTTAAAGTCAACGCAATCGGAAAAGGCGTTGTTTGTTGCCACAATAACCCCTTTTCATGATCCAACAAAAAAGTACCTGATGTCGATAATGGTTGTGCAAACATCTGCATGGTTCTTACTTGTTTAAAATCACCACGAACAAGAGTCGACTTTGCGAGTTGCAGCTGCAAGTCATCAACACTAAATGCAAAGCTATTTACGCTAAAAAGCATAACAAACGATGTAACCAATAATGACCAATAACGTTTAACATTAAGCATTATGATAAGCCTCTACTTTATCGGTAAATACACGAGGAGAAACAAAGCACATTTCTTCAGTTTCTATGCTTACCGCTACTTGCATTGTATGGGCTTTAGTCATTCGTACGTTGGTTTCTGCATCATAGATAACATAATCAACACGCATGCGGTTTTCCCATTCCGTTAGTGTCGCCTCCACTCGGATCTTATGATCGTAAGGAATGGATTTAACGTACTTAACACGAGTGTCAATGATGGGCCAAACATAGCCTGACGCCATCATATCTCGATAGCTATAACCGATTTTTTCAAGCATTTCATGACGTGCTTTTTCAAAAAATCGGAAATAATTACCGTGATACACAACCCCCATCGGATCCGCATCCTGAAAGGCCGTTGTGATCATCACTTCTGCGCTTAATACATTTACTGGCTTAACTTCATTTGTATTAGTCACAACATTTAACCTTAGTATAGTGTCCAGTGCTGTTGCTGAATCTTCGCCATAAAGTTACGTAAATCGTTCTCTAATGGTCGGTCTTCATCGACAAAAGCAAATTCACTTAATACCGCATCACGCATGGTTTTAAGCTCTGAACTTAACTGAGTATCATCAAGCTCACCTTGCTTTTCACGCAATACTAACGCTTGAGTTGCCGCTAATAATGAAGCTGATGTCACTTGCTCTGTTAACTGTAAAACACGTAAACAATCACGAGAAGCAATCGTACCCATGCTCACTTTATCTTGGTTATGACATTCTGTTGAGCGAGAGAAAACACTTGCAGGCATGGTTCCTTTAAGCGCTTCTGCTGTCCATGCTGAAATACCAATCTGAACTGCTTTAAAGCCATGGTTAATTGGTTTACGAGCCCCTGTTGAACCCGTCAGGTTAAATGGTAAACCGTTATTGAATTTGTAATCCATTAGCTGTGCCATTTGGCGATCTAATAAATCAGCAATGTTCGCTACTGCGGTTTTTAGCATGTCCATTGCCATTGCAATATGACCACCATAGAAATGACCACCGTGAAGAACACGCTCATTATCACCATCGATAATTGGGTTATCGTTCGCACTGTTTAATTCATTTTCAATCATTTGACGCAAGAACGGTAGGCTATCTTGAAGTACACCAATTACATGTGGAGCACAACGAAGTGAGTAACGGTCTTGCAGACGATCACTGTTTCTTGGTGGTGTTTCGTTGTGTAGATCAGAACGTAACCAAGCAGCAATTTGTTGTTGGCCTGGATGTGGTTTCACCGCAAATAACGCTTCATCAAAGTGGAAGTCATTACCTTGCATCCCTACTGATACCATTGCGGTGATCTTAGTTGCCATTTGCGCTAAGTACTCAGCACGCTTATACGCTAAACACGCTAATGCTGTCATCACTGATGTACCATTCATTAACGCTAAACCTTCTTTTGGTTTAAGCTTGATTGGTGTGATATTTAGCTCTTTAAATACATCTGCAGTTGCACGGATTTCGCCTTTATAGATCACTTCACGCTCACCAATAAGCGCAGCTGCAAGATAAGATAATGGTGTTAAATCACCACTGGCACCTACAGAACCTTCTTGAGGAATACGTGGAGATACTCCGTGATTAATTAGAGTGACGATTTGATTAAGCAAATCATGAGTAACACCCGATACCCCTTGTGATAAAGAGCATAAACGAGTCGCTAATACGGCACGTGCTTGTTGTTCATCTAAGTTTTCGCCTAAACCACAACCGTGAAAACGCGTTAAATGCAGCGGTAATTCATCCACTAAATCCATTGGGATTGCTACAGTACAAGAGTCACCATAACCCGTTGTTACACCATAGATCACGCCTTCTTCTTTTAATAAGCGCTCTAAAAACTCAACACCACGGTCAATTTTGGCAGTGAATTCATCAGAGTTATTAAGTTGTGCATTTGCACCATTTGCAATATCAACAACGTCTTCAATTGTCAGACGTCCTTTACCAAATGTAATTGAATTAGTTGTCATCTTTCTTTCCAGTTAACTGCCAAAAATTAAAAAAGTTATACCATTGTGATGGTGCTTTTAATGTGAAATGCTCTAGGCGTTGAGCATAATTTTGTACGACTTCTTGCAAAGCCTCTTCTCGCTTACCACGAGGTAATATGATTTGTTCAGAAAACGGTTCTAAGTACACATCAAACAACGGATCTTTTTGTGTATCGTCACGAAGCCCAAACATTAAATATACTGGTTGCTTTAAAATAGAAGCCAACATAAATGGCCCTTGAGGGAATGGCGCAGGCTTACCAAGAAAATCAGCCCAAATCACTCGATTCTCTTTAGTGACTGACGTTCTATCACCAACGATAACAATCCACTCACCATCATCAATTTTTTGCTGTAATAAAATGGCGGTATCTGGCCCTATTTTAGACACCTGAATAACATTCACTTCTGATTGCGGATTAACGGTTTTCATTACCGTATTAAAACGCTCTGCATGCTCAGTAAAAACTAACGCATTAATCTTCAGGTGAGTATGACGACGGCTAAGCGCACGACATAGTTCTAGATTTCCTAAATGAGAACCCAGTAATACAATACCTTTTTCACGCTGAGCTAATGTTTGATAATGCTCAATACCATGAACCGTTAGGTTTTTATCTGAAAAATCACCACGCCATGCCGCAAGCTTATCTAACATGGTTTCACCAAAAGAGACCAAATGACGATAAGTGGTTAGCTTTTCAGGTAATTGAATGCCTTTAATTCGAGCATAAGCATTTACCTGTTGAATGAAGTCATCTGAAGCGTCTTTGACTGAACCACCACGTAGGTAGTAATAAGCCATGACTGGTTTGAGTAATAGCGAAAATACTTTGCGACCAAACGTTGAATAGATCCAAAGTAAAAATTGAATACCTAAAATCGTACCGCGCTCAGCATGAGACGACCAATGATCTTCTTGAACAGGTTTACGTTTTAGTAATGAAGGAATACGAGGCAACATGCCAAAAAATAATTTGGTGTGCATCCAACTGATTTTCACGTTATCCCATAATGCATCAAAATGAGAAATGCCATCTTCTGGGTAAATAACACGAGTATTGATAAAGCGAATATCGGTTTCATTCCAGTACATACGAACCATGATTTCGGTATCAAAATCCATTCGTCGGCCAATAACCGCTCGCTCTAATACGTTAATCGTTGGACCGATAGGATAAGAGCGGAAACCACACATGCTGTCTTTAATGGCAAAAGAAAGTGTCTCAATCCACACCCAAATATGCGTAGCATAGCGACCATACAAACGAGATTTAGGTACACTCTCATCGTAGATAGGTTGTCCAGAAATCAGTGCCGTTGGGTGTTCTTGAGATTCCGCAATTAATTTAGGTAGCGCTTCGAGATCATGTTGACCATCAGCATCAATTTGAATCGCATGGCTGTAACTCTGCTGATAGGCTTTTTCGATACCAGCAATCACAGCACCACCTTTACCTTGGTTTTCAACTAATGTAATTAAGGTAATTGACTCATGCTGTTGCGTTACTTCTTCTAAAATACGCTTTGTTTCATTCTCACTGCCATCATCAACGATGATCATTGGATAACCATACGACATCAATGATTCAACAACCGCAGGAATGGTTTTACCATGGTTATAGCAAGGAATTAAAAAACAAGGGCGAAAGTTAGTCATGATTACGCTCCTAACACAATACGACCAGAAGCGTGATTGCTTACCGTATCGCCTTTATTTGAGCGGTAAGTAAAATACAGCTTACTCTTCTCAATATCCCATTTAAGCTCAAGTTCTACTTCCATATTCGGTAAAATAGGTTCTTGAAACTTAAGCACTTCCATCCCTTTAAAGTTTGAATGTGTATTAAGGTACTGTTTAGCGTAATGAATAGCCCAATCAACTTGAGTAACACCGGGTAGCAAAGGATGATTTGGAAAATGTCCGGTAAAATCTAAGATATCCTCGTCAACACGCATACGAATAAGCACACTTGGCTGCGCTTCATTTACTGAGATATCTTTTGTTATAAGAATACTTGGCTTACGTTTTATCATAATCTAATCTTTTTTAATTATTCGCATCATTAAATAGCTGCTTTAAATCGTGCATTTGACGTTTACCTTGGCTATTTAGTGGAATTTCACTAACAGTTCTAAAACGACGAGGAATACCAACTGGTTCTAACCATTCACGTAATTCTGAGCGTAACCTCAACCAGAACTTACCCTTAGAGCCTTGATTCATAAGTTTAGTTCCCGCTTCTGATAGAACAATCACTGCACCTAATATAGTACGTTTTTCCTCTTCCATTGGGATAACTGCGGCTTCATTAATCCACTCTAACTGCATTAATCGTTTTTCAACTTCCGTTAAAGAGAGGCGCTTTTCTTCAATTTTGATCACGCGATCAACTCGGCCTTTTAGAACAAACTGACCATTAGCAAGCAAGTCACAATAATCGCTGGTCGCGTACCACTCTTCTTCATCAATGAAGGGAGAGAGCAATTCTAAGCAATGCTCAATGTTTAAACGGACTTGATGAGAAGGAAAAAAGCACCATAAAGAGCTTGGTTCAAACTGCTGACGGTAGCCAATACCACCTGTTTCTGTACTACCATAAACTTCAAATGGGCGCAGTGAGAGTTTTTTCTCACTTTGCTCAGCCCCCTCAATAGCAAGCGGCCCACCTGATGAGAAAACCATCTGATAAGTATTGTGTCCTTCATGATCAACCAAGCGCTTAAGCAATGCTGGGCTACAAATAAGCGTTTTTTTATCATCAGGTCGATGAGATAAAATTTGCTCTGGGTAGATAAAATTATGGCGACTAAAGGCACGACCCGCAGTTAATGGCCATAGCACTCTAAATAATAAGCCATAGATATGTTGGTGTGATACGGTGCTGTAAATGTCACTTTGTCCGAGTTTTTCGCCCCATAAACTGTCTAATTGTTGAATTTCGTTATCAAGCAATTGAAGGTTTTTAGCAATGGGCTTGGGAGTATCGGTCGAGCCAGAAGTAAACAAAGTAAGCGCAACCTCATGAAGAGGAAGTGGTGATAATGTAGCTAGATGGTCACTTTTTATATCATGATAGGCAACATGCTCACTGCATGGCATCACCTTGATAATGTCATCATGGATTAAGGCATCAAAATGCTGAGATAATTCGGCCAATGCTGCTGGTTGATGGTTACCTGGAAGAATAAGGTGTTTACCCGCATGGGCTAATGCAAGAAAAGTAACCGCAAAATAATAGCTATCATCAAAACACAATGCCCACTTATCTTGAGGCTTTTGATGAAAAAACGCACATGCTTGTTGCACGTCTTTTTGAAATTGAGAATAAGAAATATATGAGTGCAGCTCATCAAAACACACCATGTGGTCTGTTTTATTTTGTAATACTAATTGCGAAAGAGAGACTGTTTTCATACTTCTTTTTTTCTTATCCATTGGCGCACTAACCATTCGCTTATGAACAAAGTTCCAATAAGCAAGTAGCTAATAAATCCGTTGTATAGCATCCACATCTTCATATCCATGAAACAGGTAGAAAAAGAGATAGAGCCATTAATAATAAAAAATACACACCAAATTTTAGTTACGGTTCTGGTGTACTTAACGCCACTTTCAGGTAAATCAGGTTCTTGTAGACGAGCAAAACGTTCAATCATGCTTTGGGATTGAAATAAACTCCAAAAAAACATAACGAACATAACGACATTGACTATTACAGGGTAGAAGGTAAACCAGCCTTCGGTTTTAAATATCCAACCAAGAGAAGCAAGAATTATCCCCGCTCCACCACTGATAATAGCGATGTATTTGAGTTCTTTTATCGGTACTTGTTTACCACCGACCATACGCACTAAAAACAACACCGCTAGTACGCCTGCTACTGTCTTTATTCCACCAAAATGGAGACCATAGTAGACCGCTAGCGGATATGCTAAGAGTGCAATGGCTGACAGCGCTGTCAGCCAACGCATTATTCGCCTTTTAACAGTGCAGCTACAGAATTAACTACATCGTCGACAGTACGAACTTCTTTGAACTCTTCTGGTTTAATTTTCTTACCCGTCACTTTCTGCAAATGAACAACAAGATCGACAGCATCGATACTATCTAAATCAAGGTCAGTATACAGCTGAGCTTCTGGGGTAATATCTGCTTCATCAATTTCAAACAGTTCAACTAACGCAGAAGTTACTTGCTCTAATACTTGCTCTTTATTTACGTCTGTCATTATTTACTCTCTTACGCTTTGTTTGCATTAATGTAAGCGGCTAGGTTTGCTACTGACGCAAAGTGTTCACGAGTTTGAGTATCGTCAGCATCTAACACTAAGTTGTACTTTTTCTTAATTGCTAAACCTAGCTCTAGAGCATCGATAGAATCTAAGCCCAAGCCGTCACCAAATAGCGGTGCATCAGTTTCAATATCATCAACAGAGATATCTTCTAGGTTAAGAGCGTCAATAATTAATTGTTTAATTTCGTTGTGTAATACTTCCATCAATGACCTACTTATTTTCTTTTGATGTGTTGACTTCATTTTGTGGATACAAAGCTGTATCTAAAAATCGATTTACATTTCGAGCCGCTGAAGATGAAGCGTCAGCGTCTTCGATAAATGGAGTGATGGCGACTCTCTCTTTCACTTGTATATGAAAAAAAGGACGAACATCAGGAACTTGATACCACTTTGCTTCTTTAGTTAAAAAACTGGGTGTTACTGTGATATGAATAATACGAATATCACTTTGACTACGAACCGCAATTTGCGCTGCGCCTCGTTGAAGTTTTGATTTTTTACCCAGTGTTGTTCGCGTTCCTTCAGGAAAAACCAACAATACATTACCTGAGTTTAATTTTTCAGAACACTCTTCTAAAAACGCTTCTGGTTCTTGATTTGGAATGTACCCCGCCGCTCTGACAATCCCTTGTGTAAACGGATTATGCCATAAGGCTGCTTTTACGATGCAATCGCATTGCTTCAATTGTGAAGCAATTAAAACATAATCTATTAAGCTTGGATGATTAGCGACAATTAAGCAATTTCTGTCACTCTGAAGAAGCTCTGCACCATCAAATTGATACTTAATCGCACGACTATAGTGCATTGTTTTACAAAAGATAAAAAAACTACGTTGGATAATCGATTGCACTCGAACTTCACGTTGTTTTTTATCTTTTGCAGTAAATGTAAGCAATGGAAAAACAATAAATGTCAAACAAAGCGCACCGACCCCGAACAAAGAGAAACAGAAACCGGTAGCTAAAATTCGCCAGTATTTATCAGTGCGTTGAAGTAAAGTCATAAGACTATTTTCGATTCCATATCCATTGTTTTGAAGAACTCTCCGTTATCCATTGAGAATGTGATCCTACTAAGTTAGCTATACATTGCAACCCATGAGGCAATCCAGAAGGTTTAATTGTAGGTTTATTGTTCCATTGAAGAGAAAAAACGTCCCCAGCGCTCATTATTAAGCCAAGTGCATAGCCTTGATAATTTTGTTTTTCAAACTCTTGGTAATGAGAAGGCAAAGGCTCATCAAAATCGATGATAAGTACTTTATCATTTGGATTTTCAGCTAAGTACGCAGCGGCTTCAATAACCGCAGAATGGAAGGTATTCTCTCCAGCAGCAATAGAAGTAACTGGAATGGCTTTTTTGGCCGTAATGGTAAATAGACCTGCGGCAGTATTATGAACTGATTGAGAAAAAGCCATTGGAGAAGCATCATCTCCATTCAAAATATCTTCTAAAAGAGCCACGGTTCGAGTTAACTCACCATGTCGACTAGAAAAAACCAAATAATCAATGTCATTTTCTTCCGCTAATGTTAATGCGGTTTGCACGGCTAATTTACTTAACGAGCTCATTCTTCTTCGAGCCATCGCTGGTATTTTATCGACTGGCGCTTTTTCATTTTCAGGCCAAGTGAAATTATTTTCACGCCATTCTAACCACGCATTTTTGCTATCCAAACCTGCAGAAATTGCGTGCCAATCGATAATATTAAAATTTGCGTATGTCATGATATCCATCTAGTCGTAAAAATATTACAATTTGTTAGCCTACTCGTATAGGATATATGAATTCAGTGACTTGGCGCAAATACAATAATGCGAGTCATACGGTAAATAAATATATATAGCGAAATTTAAGGGACTACCATGTCATTTTTAAAACCATTATTAGCGACTTCCGGTTTAATATTTTTATCGGGTTGCGCGAGTGTCATGACTCTTACTGATAAAAATACGGGTGATGATTTATTCCTTACCAATAAACCCGTTTATACTCTTGTGAACCTTCACCCTGATGACGCTCGTTCAAAACTTTATTCTGTTAATTTTCAACAAGATGGGTTCATTCCTCTTTGTACTCAAGTTGATATTGTCAACGTTAGCACTAAACGCCTTACGTTTAAAATTGATAGTAGCGGCAGAGAATATATTTTAGATAAACACAAATCATCTCCTGATTTTGCAAAATACTTAAGTAACTATTTTGGTACTGAGTGTAATACTGCAGAAGTAAAAAAATTGAGTGCACTTGATCAACAAGGAATTAAAGAAGGTGTGGTTAAGAAAGGCATGACAAAAGAAGGCGTGAAATATGCCATCGGCTTCCCACCAGAACACAAAACACCTAATTTAAATAGCGATCATTGGTTATATTGGAAAAATAGATTTAATACTTTTAAAGTCGAATTTAACGGTAATACCGTATCAAATATAATCGATTAATATCATTCTCTCTTATATATCAGTGGTTTCTTGCTTTTGAACAAAGTTTCACTCATTACCACTGATATGATCATTTTATCATCTTCAACTATGGTTAATCTCTGTGACTCAATATAAAAATGACCCATTTAACGCATTAGAAGCAAAAACAGAAGCTCAAAAACTTTCTTTTGCTCCTATTGTTTTTCATACAGCTCGAACGCTTAGAGATCTTGGTATTCTAGCGGCTTTAGATAAAGCTCAAGATCAAGGTTTAGATGCTGAGCAATTAGCGCAAGAAACCGGTGTATCTGAATATGGCGTGAAAGTCTTACTTGATATGGCATTAAGTGCGCACATTGTTACTTGGAATAAGCCAAACTATGTTCTTGCAAACCTTGGTCACTTCTTATTACACGATGGGATGACGAACGCTAACTTAGATTTTACAGCTGATGTTTGTTATGCCGCTATGATGCATCTTACTGAAGCAATTCAAGAAGGCACACCTGCCGGCTTAAAGGAGTTAGGTGACTGGCCAACAATTTATGAAGGTTTGTCTCGATTACCAGAAAAAGCCAAAGAGAGCTGGTTTAAGTTTGATCACTTCTATTCTGACCGTTCGTTCCCAATCTTATTAGAAAAAGTATTAAGCCAAAAACCAAAACGCCTGTTTGATATCGGCGGTAATACAGGTAAATGGGCACTGCAATGCTGTAATTACGATAACGATGTTGAAGTAACAATCATTGACCTTCCACAACAAATCGAAATGGCGTTAAAAAATGCCAAAGAACAAGGTTTTGCCGACCGTATTAATGGCCACCCTACTAATATGCTTGATAAGACTCTACCATTACCTCAAGGTGCAGACGTATGGTGGATGAGCCAATTCCTAGATTGTTTCTCACCAATGGAAATTTTAAGCATTTTAAAACGTGTTCGTGCTGCCATGTCCACTGACGCGAAAGTATATATTTTAGAGCTATTTTGGGATGCGCAAAAATACGATGCCGCTTCATTTAGCTTAAATGCGACATCGCTTTATTTCACTTGTTTGGCCAATGGTAATAGCCGTTTCTACCGTTGCAGTGATTTCTTAGAAATTATTGAAGAGGCTGGATTTGCTGTAGCAGAGCAAACTGACAATATTGGTTTAGGGCATACATTACTTGAACTTCGAGCTAAGTAAGTCTGTTTTAAATAAAAATCACCTATAAATATAATAATATCCTCACCACTTTAGGTTACCGACACCTAAAGTGGTGCTTTTGTCTTTAAAGGAGCGCTTGTGCAATCACCACAAACAACTCAAGTGGCTATTATTGGTGCTGGACCTTCTGGCTCTATTGCTGCTGCACTATTAAACAAACACAATATCAACTGCATTATTCTTGAAAAATCGACTTTCCCTCGCTTTTCTATCGGTGAAAGTCTTTTACCTGCGTGCATGGAATCCATTAAAAATGCAGGCATGCTAAAAGCAGTTGAAGATGCTTGTTTTCAATTCAAAGATGGCGCCGCTTTTCATTATAATGACACTTTTACTTCTTTTGATTTTACCGATAAATTTACTGACGGCGCAGGAACCACATTCCAAGTACAACGTGGCAATTTTGATAAAGTTTTAGCTGATTGTGCAAAAGAACAAGGCGTTGAAATTCGCTATCAACATGAGATAACTGACGTTGATGTAAATGCAGAAAAGCCTCTGTTATCGGTACTGGATGAAAACGGAACGCCTTACCAAATTCAAGCTGATTTCATTCTTGATGCGAGTGGCTTTGGTCGTGTTCTACCAAAATTATTGGAATTAGAAGAGCCTTCATGTCTGCCACCACGCCGTGCTATTTTCACACACATCAAAGACAATATTTCTGACGAAAACTACGACAGAAATAAAATCTTAGTTTCTGTTCATCCAACAAATACACAAGTGTGGTATTGGTTAATTCCATTCAGTAATGGGACCTGCTCTTTTGGTGTGGTTGGAGAGCCTGAATTCTTTGATGCATATTCAGAAAATAAAGTAACGGCATTAAAACAACTTGCAGAAGAAGAAAGCAATCTTAAGCATCTGTTAAACCAAGCTGAATACCAGAACCCTTGTGGTGAAATCATGGGTTATTCTGCCAATGTCAGTAAGCTGTTTGATAAAAACTTTGCTTTACTGGGTAATGCCGGTGAATTTTTGGACCCGGTGTTCTCTTCTGGTGTCACGATTGCAATGAAATCGGCAGAGCTCGCTGCTGACTTATTAATTAAGCAATTTAATCAAGAAGACGTTAATTGGCAGCAAGATTACTCCGATACCTTAATGAAAGGAGTTAATGCATTCCGTTGTTACGTAGAAGGATGGTATGAAGGGACATTCCAAGATGTCATTTTTCATGAAAATCCGAATCCTAAAATTAAACAAATGATCTGCGCCATTTTAGCTGGCTATGCTTGGGATGAAAGCAATCCATTTGTTGCCGAACCAGAGCGTCGATTAAAAGTGGTTGCTGAATTATGTAAGCCATAACTACTCACTCCATAATCAAAAAGGCATCCAAACTCTAGATTGGATGCCTTTTATGTTTTTAAAGCCTGCTTATCTTATGCCTGTTCACTCTCAATAACTGCTTTTAAACTGTGAGGATGAAGCTTTATACATACTCCTTGGTATTTGAATGCTACGGTGTAATTTGCAATACGCTCTGCATCACCTGATGGACAACTCTGTTTTACTTTAACGCCCATAGATGCCAAGTTATCCCACTTATCTTTTAGAGATGGGAACGTTTTAAATACATATTCCAAAAACGCTTCTTGAGAATCCACATCACATGGGATAACCCACTCTACATGTTCCCACCCTTGCTGCGGATAACTTTTATCACCTGGATATGGCAACTCTAAACATTCAATAGACCAACCGTTGATAGTTAACGCTTGATTAAAACCCAAAGCAATAATAGGACGGCCGTTAATTTCATTATTTGACCATTCTTCTGCTTGTTGTAGCCACGCTTGATGAGCTGCTTCTGCCACGTCTCGATCATTGATTCTTAGTGCAATGTGATCCGCTTGATATTGAGTTAAATCGATCTCTAGTACATCGAGTAATGCTTGGATCTTCTCCATAAATGAAGGTAATGCATTAATCAGTTGTTGAGGCTCTAATTGTTGCTGTTTTAATAATAGTAATGACATGAAGGCAACCTAACGGTAAAAAAGAGAAACCGAATTGTATCAACCTCTTTACTTGATGTTTAGAACCTTTCGAGAAATAGCCTCTAAGTTGCAATAAAAAATAACAGAAACTATTAAATATCCCCTGTTTTATTGCTATTATTAGCGATTATTTTGCTTTCCATGCAATAGCATTCCTGTTTAACAGCGATATGAAGGATAACCTCTTTGAATATTCAATCACTTATTAACGACAAAGTTTCTCAAGCGTTAGAAGCAGCCGGTGCGCCAGCAGGCAGCCCTGCCGCAGTACGTCAATCTGCAAAAGCACAATTTGGTGACTACCAAGCTAACGGCGTAATGGGCGTAGCTAAGCGACTAGGTACAAACCCACGAGAATTTGCTCAGAAAGTACTGGATGTTTTGGATCTTGATGGCATCGCTAGCAAAACTGAAATTGCAGGCCCTGGCTTTATCAATATTTTCTTATCAGAAGAATTTCTAGCAAAACAAGCAGAAGCAGCATTAGCTGACGAACGCTTAGGTGTTGCTAAAGAAGAACAACAAAACATCGTTGCAGACTACTCTGCACCAAACGTTGCTAAAGAAATGCACGTTGGTCACTTACGTTCAACCATCATCGGTGATGCTGTTGTTCGTACTCTTGAGTTTTTAGGTCATAACGTTACTCGTGCTAACCACATCGGTGACTGGGGTACTCAGTTCGGTATGCTTATCGCAAACCTTGAGCGTATCCAAAAAGAGAAAGGCGAAGTTTCTATGGAGCTGTCTGATCTTGAAGGTTTCTACCGTGAATCTAAAAAACTGTATGACGAAGACGAAGAGTTTGCAGTAACAGCGCGTGGTTATGTTGTTAAACTTCAAGGCGGCGATGAGTTCTGCGCAGAAATGTGGAAGAAGCTTGTTGACGTTACTATGGTTCAAAACCAACGCAACTATGACCGTCTAAACGTATCACTTACTCGTGATAACGTAATGGGCGAAAGCATGTACAACAGCATGCTTGCTCCAATTGTTGCAGATCTTCAAAAACAAGGTTTAGCTGTTGAGAGCGAAGGCGCTCAAGTTGTATTCCTAGATGAATACAAAAACAAAGATGGCGAACCTATGGGTGTTATCGTTCAAAAACGTGACGGTGGCTTCCTATACACAACAACAGATATTGCTTGTGCTAAATACCGTTACGAAGAACTGAATGCAGATCGTGTTCTTTACTTCATCGATTCACGTCAACACCAGCACTTAATGCAAGCTTGGACTATCGTTCGTAAAGCGGGCTATGTTCCTGAGAGCGTATCTCTAGAACACCATGCATTTGGTATGATGCTAGGTAAAGATGGTCGCCCATTTAAAACTCGTGCAGGCGGTACAGTTCGTCTAGCTGATCTTCTTGATGAAGCTGAAGAACGTGCAACAAAACTGATCGAAGAGAAAAACAAAGATCTATCTGCTGAAGAAAAAGCAAAAATTGCTACAACCGTTGCAATGGCTGCAGTTAAGTACTCAGATCTTTCTAAGCACCGTACTACGGATTACATCTTCGATTGGGACAACATGCTTGCGTTCGAAGGTAACACAGCGCCTTACATGCAATATGCATACACTCGTGTAGCTTCTATCTTCAGCAAAGCTGGCTTATCTATGGATGAGTTAACAGGTGAAGTTAAGATCACTGATGAGAAAGAAAAAGCGTTAGTTGCTAAGTTAATGCAATTTGAAGAAGCGGTTCAAGCAGTAGCAAGTGAAGGTCAACCTCACCTAATGTGTGCTTACCTATTTGAACTTGCTGGTCAATTCTCTAGCTTCTACGAAGCGTGCCCTATTCTTAACAACGAAGATGACGCTGTTAAGCAAAGCCGCCTGAAGTTAGCTGCATTAACAGCGAAAACAATTAAGCAAGGCTTAGAACTACTAGGTATTGAAACGCTAGAGCGTATGTAATTCCTATTTCAACAATCTGAATACTCATTCAGATTGTTGATAACTAAAGATCAAAAAAGGAGCTAAAATTAGCTCCTTTTTTATTATCTATACTTTATGTAAGAAAATATTAAAACCAACGTTCTAAAGCTGTTTTATCTAACTGTTTAAACGCTTTATTCAAAATATTCGCCAGTTCTTTATAACGTGGCTGACTCTTCATTGGCTCTAATGCGGCCCCTGATTCAATAATTTTTTGGTACAACTCACGATACCAACTCGCTAATGCTGGCGGTAATTTTGTATTCGATCTATTACCTAACCACCAAAAACCCTGTAATGGCATACTAATCGCAAACAATGCAATGATGATAGCTTGTGGCAACCCTGCTGTATTATTAAAAACCATTTGCGTTAATACGCTGATAACCGCAACCGCTGGCATGACTTTAACAGCGAACTTAGTTGCTTTAATCACTCGTTGCTCAGGGAACATCGGAGCTAACTCTTTTCGCTCAGGCCAAGTATCCATATAGGTTTGACCATCTCGAAATCGGAATAAAAAACCGTTTTCACTCATATTGCCCCCTTGGACTTCTAAACAAAAGTTGAATCATTCAAAAAAATACAGAATAAACTTGATTAGAATTAATATTATCTTAAAATATTTTTGTTATCTTAGCGCACAATCGTTATCCTATGCGCTGATTTATCTTTTGCTGTAGTTCTACTATAAGCTAAAAGTAGATAAATCGGCAAGGACTGCTGTAATGCTCTTACTAAGGATAGCTAATTTTTTTGGATAAATGTGGTTGTTTTCAATTAATCGACTACATTTGTCGTGATATGTCATTACGACATAACTTTAATTACTGATGAATAAATAGGTATTTATACATGTCTAAGCTGGTTTTAGTTTTAAACTGCGGTAGTTCTTCTCTTAAATTTGCGGTTGTTGACGCAGAATCTGGTGCAGAGCACTTAACTGGTCTTGCTGAGTGTCTTGGTCTTCCTGAAGCTCGTATGAAGTGGAAACTTGATGGCAAGCACGAAGCTCAACTAGGTGCAGGCGCTGCACACGTAGAAGCTCTATCATTTATGGTAGAAACTATCCTTGCATCTAAGCCAGAGCTTAAAGCTAACCTTGGCGCTATCGGTCACCGTATCGTACACGGTGGTGAGCAATTCACTAAGTCAGCACTTATCACTGACGAAGTACTTAAAGGTATTCAAGACGCTGCAACTTTTGCACCTCTTCATAACCCAGCTCACATCATCGGTATCGAAGCAGCTAAAGCTAACTTCCCAGGCCTTCAAAACGTTGCTGTATTTGACACAGCGTTCCACCAAACTATGCCTGAAGAATCTTACCTATACGCTCTTCCATACAACCTATACAAAGAGCACGGCATCCGTCGTTACGGCATGCACGGTACTTCTCACCTGTTCATCACTCGTGAAGTTGCTGGTCTACTAAACAAGCCTGTTGAAGAAGTTAACATCATCAACTGTCACCTAGGTAACGGCGCATCTGTATGTGCAATTAAAAACGGTGAATCTGTAGATACTTCTATGGGTCTTACTCCTCTTGAAGGTCTAGTAATGGGTACTCGTTGTGGTGATATCGATCCTGCTATCGTTTTCCACCTACATGACGCTCTAGGTTACTCTGTTGAACAAATCAACAACATGCTAACTAAAGAGTCTGGCCTACAAGGTCTAACTCAAGTAACTTCTGACTGTCGTTTCGTTGAAGACAACTACGGTGAGAAAGAAGAAGCAACACGTGCGATGGACGTATTCTGTCACCGTCTAGCTAAATACGTTGCAGGTTACACAGCAACTCTAGAAGGTCGTCTAGACGCAATCACTTTCACAGGCGGCATCGGTGAAAACTCTGCTCCAATCCGTGAAATGGTTCTTAACCGTCTAGGTATCTTCGGTATCGAAGTTGATGGCGAAGCAAACCTTAAAGCACGTTTCGGTGGTGAAGGTACTATCACTACTGCTAACAGCCGTATTCCTGCAATGGTTATCTCTACTAACGAAGAGCTAGTTATCGCAGAAGACACAGCTAAACTAGCTGGTCTGTAATATCTCCTAAAAGGCTAGCCATTAGGTTAGCCTTTTTTCTTTCTATGGCTTTATTTTTTCAATAAGGTCTCTTGCCCCAATAGTGTAGAGGAATTTTCCATGTCTCGTACTATTATGCTTGTTCCAATCAGTGCTGGTGTTGGTCTAACTAGCGCAAGTTTGGGTGTATTACGTTCAATGGAACGTAAAGGCGTAAGCGTTTCTTTTTACAAACCAATCTCTCAGCCTCGTCACGGTGGTGATCAACCTGATCTAACTACTTCAATCGTGACTAGCAGCAGCGATATCAAAGCAGCAGAACCAACTACAATCTCTCGTGCAGAAGAACTGCTACGTAACGAACAGTCTGACGTTCTTCTAGAAGAAATCGTTGCGCGTTACAAGTCAATCAGCCAAGACACTGATGTGACACTTATCGAAGGTTTAGTTCCTACTCGTAAACACCCATTTGCTAACCAATTAAACGGTGAAATTGCAAAAACTCTGGGTGCTGAGATTGTGTTTGTAGCAACTCCTGGTACAGATAACCCTTCTCAACTTAAAGAGCGTATCGAAGTAGCATGTTCTAACTTTGGTGGCACTAAGAACAAACAAATCGCTGGCGTTATCATCAACAAGCTAAATGCTCCTGTTGATGAAGCGGGTCGTACTCGCCCTGACCTATCTGAAATCTTTGATGATGCAGATGCAACGACTAAGACTAACCTTGAAGTAATGCAAATCTTCAACTCTAGTCCTATTCGTGTTCTTGGTTGTGTGCCTTGGAAAGTAGACCTAATTGCTACTCGTGCTATCGACATGGCTAAGCACTTAAATGCTGAAATCATCAACGAAGGTGAAATTGCGACTCGTCGTATTAAGAGCATCACTTTCTGTGCACGTTCTCTACCGCACATGATTGAGCACTTCAAACCAGGTTCTCTATTAGTAACTTCTGCTGACCGTCCTGACGTTATCGTTGCTGCATGTCTTGCTGCAATGAACGGCGTAGAAATCGGCGCGATCTTACTGACTGGCGGTTACGAAATCCCTCAATCAATTGCTGAACTTTGTAAGCCTGCTCTAGAGTCTGGTCTTCCAATCTTCACTGCACAAGGTAACACTTGGCAGACTTCTCTAAATCTACAAAGCTTCAGCCTTGAAGTTCCTGCAGATGATAAAGAGCGTATTGAGTTTGTTAACGAGCACGTTGCTAGCCACATTGATGGCCCTTGGATTGACTCTCTATCTGAAGGTACTGAAGGTATCCGTCGTCTAAGTCCACCAGCATTCCGTTACCAGTTAACTGAATTTGCTCGTAAAGCGGCTAAACGTATCGTTCTTCCTGAAGGTGATGAGCCTCGTACAGTTAAAGCTGCGGCTATCTGTGCTGAGCGTGGTATCGCGACTTGTGTTCTTTTAGGTAACCCTGAAGAAATCCGTCGTGTTGCAGCGCAACAAGGTGTTGAACTTGGTGCTGGCGTTGAGATCATCGATTCTGATTCTGTACGTGAAAACTACGTTGCTCGTTTAGTTGAGCTACGTGGCGCGAAAGGCATGACTGAAGTTGTGGCTCGTGAAAAACTACAAGATTCTGTATTCCTTGGTACTATGATGCTTGAAGCGGGTGAAGTTGACGGTCTTGTTTCTGGTGCGGTTCATACCACAGCAAACACTATCGTTCCTCCATTCCAAATCATCAAAACAGCTCCTGATGCTTCTATCGTATCTTCAATCTTCTTCATGCTTCTGCCTGATCAAGTTCTTGTATACGGTGACTGTGCGATCAACCCTGATCCAACGGCTGAGCAACTTGCTGAAATCGCTATCCAATCTGCTGATTCTGCAATGGCGTTTGGTATCGACCCACGCGTTGCAATGATCTCTTACTCTACTGGTGAATCTGGTAAGGGTGCAGACGTTGATAAAGTACGTGAAGCAACGAAACTTGCTCAAGCAAAACGTCCTGATCTAGTAATCGATGGTCCTCTACAGTACGATGCTGCAATCATGGAAAACGTAGCTGCTTCTAAAGCACCTAACTCTCCTGTAGCTGGTAAAGCTACTGTATTTGTATTCCCAGACCTAAACACTGGTAACACAACGTACAAAGCGGTTCAACGTTCTGCTGACCTAGTATCTATCGGTCCAATGCTTCAAGGCATGCGCAAGCCAGTAAATGACTTGTCTCGTGGTGCTCTAGTTGACGATATCGTATACACAGTAGCACTAACAGCTATCCAAGCGGATCAAGCTGCACAAGCTGAAGAAAAAGTAATTAACTAATTTCATGCTCTAGAAATAGAGTGTAGTTAATGAAAATAAGAAGACACGCGATGAAAGTTGCGTGTCTTTTTTTGTGTTTATGAGATAGGGACTAGGGGCGAGTAATTAGGAGCGAGGTAAGAGCGAATAGAACTTTTAAGAGCTAGAAACTAGGGACTAAGGACGAGTGATTAGGGGCGAGGTAAGAGCGAACAGAACTTTCAAGAGCTAGAGACTAGGGACGAAGTAAGAGCGAGATCTACCTTCTCTCGACTAGAACTTAGTAATAAATATCTATAAATGAAAGTAAAATCATAACGTTTATCGCAACTTTCTTCTGCTCTTATCTAATCCCTAAATTCTCGCCCCTCGCCTCTTTCTCCCATAAAAAAAACGAGAACCAGTTGGCTCTCGTTTTTATTTATCACTTTACTCTAAGTTAAGCGACTATCGTATGTAAGTGGTCATTAACTCGTTTTGATACACTGGGCGATACCACACACGCTCTGCCTCTTGGCAACATTGTGTTTTCTCACATCCAGCGAGTTCACGAGTTAACTTTCCTTTTTTTACCCAAAGCTCAAGCATTGCATCAACACCATCTTCACTCATGCTGAATTTCTTTGCTAATGCAATACGCTCTACACGGCCTTGTTCGTCAATATACTGCTTAAGTTCGGTTAAAATCATACTAATGCTGCCTGCTGTTCTTGAGCTTCTTGACCTTTACGTTTTAGTACTAGGTAAGTCACTAACATAATAATAAGTGAAATAGCTATCCACATAGCACTTGTCATCGGTGCTGCTGAGAAGTGAGCAATTTGGTAATACAGTGTTGCTGAAACATAAGCAAGTAGCATTGTCCATCCAGCAATAAAGTACGAGTATTTACGGCCAAATTCACGCATGTATGCCCCCATCGCAGCGACACATGGAGTGTAAAGCAGGATGAAGATTAAGTAAGCCATTGCGCTTGCACTTGTTACAAAGTGAGCTTGTAGATTACCAAAGATTGAATTTTCAACGCCTTGTTCTTCTGCCACAGCTTGAATATCCGTTAAGTCACCAACTTCAACACCTAGAGGATCTGAGTAGCTTAATCCTGATAGGTTATCTGGAATAGACATTACTGCTTCATTTAAGCTTGCCATTAAATCAAACTCAGCATCATCGCCCGCAGGATCGGCATACAAACTATTTAACGTACCAACCACCGCTTCTTTAGCAAAGATACCAGTGATAATACCTACCGTTGCTGGCCAGTTATCTTCTTGAATACCAATTGGTGCAAGAACAGGCGTAACTACTTGAGCTGCTTTTGATAATACTGAATTTTCACTGTCTTCGTTGCCGAATGTGCCATCCATACCTAATGAGTTAAAGAAGCTTAATAGTGTTACAACCACAACAATAGTTTTACCCGCACCAAGTACAAAGCGTTTTAGTTTCTGCCATGTTTTGATCATGATGTTACGCATAGTTGGGAATTCGTAATCAGGAATTTCCATGATGAACGAATCACTACGCCCTGGATAAATCGTATGTTTCAGTAACAAACCCGTAAATACTGCAGCTAAAATACCGAAAAAGTACAAACCAAATACAACGTTTTGACCATTTTCAGGGAAGAAAGCAGCAGCAAACAATGCATATACAGGTAAACGAGCACCACATGACATAAATGGAGCCATTGACGCTGCCAATTTACGCTCACGCTCTTGTTCTAAAGTACGAGTAGCCATGATAGCTGGAACGTTACAACCAAAGCCAAGTACAAGTGGTACAAATGCTTTACCTGGTAATCCAATCTTTTGCATCACTTTATCAAGTACAAATGCAGCACGAGCCATATAACCAGAACTTTCTAGTAAAGAAAGGAACAAATATAGACAAGCGATAACAGGAATGAAGGTCGCTACGGTTTGGATACCACCACCAACACCATCAGCAATTAGAGTCACTAACCAAACAGGTAAATGTCCGTCTAACAAGTAATGACCGCCATCAACAAGAAGTGCACCAACACCGATATCGAAGAAATCAATAAATGCACTACCAATGTTGATAGAGAACATAAACATTAAGTACATAATGAAAAAGAAGAAAGGAACGCCCACCCATTTATTTAGAATAACTTGGTCAATTTTCTCACTGACACTGTGGCTTAATCGGCCTTCTTGGCGACGTAATTGCTGACATAATTGATGTAGGAAAGTGTAACGACAATCGGCAATATGAAAGTCAGCTTCAACATTTGTATTAAGCACATTCGTAATGTTAGCAACTTGATTTCGTTTATCCGCTTCTAGTGTATTAAGCACTAACGCATCGTTTTCTAAAGCACGAATTGCCAATGAGCGACTAGATGCATATTCACTCGAAAATAATGCCGATGCTTCTTTAATTGCAGCTTCTACATCATCACCATAAGTCAGCTCAAGTGGCATCATTTTAATGCCTTGAGCAATAGACTTATGTAGCTTTTCTTTAAATTTATGAACTTGTGTTTTGTCATTTGCCGATAAAGACAATACAGGGCAACCCAGAACTTTTTCTAAGCCTTTTACATCTAACACTTGGCGTTGACGTTTAAGTACGTCCATTTTGTTTAGAACAACGATCATTGGGCGACCCAACTCACGAAGTTGTAGCGTCATATATAAGCTACGTTCTAAACAAGATGCATCAACAACATTAATAATCACATCGGCAGCATGAGTTAACACTGCTCGTGATGCAATAGTTTCATCCAAACTGTTTACGTCATTACCACTGTCTAATGCATAGATACCCGGTAAGTCTGTAAGTAAAAAATCATCACCTGAACACGTATATTTACCGGTTTTCTTTTCAACCGTAACACCAGCCCAGTTACCTACTTGTTGCTTTGCACCAGTTAATCCATTAAACAGCGTTGTTTTACCGCTATTTGGGTTACCTACAGTTAATACTTGATACTGCATTTTATAATTCCTTAACTGTAATTTGTTCAGCTAAATTCTTTCGGATAGCAAGAGAAGTGCCTCTCACGCTAATCTGTAATGGGTCTCCCATTGGAGCTTTTCGTAAAATCGCAATTTCAGTATGAGGCAATATACCCATTACCATTAACTTTTTTCTTGTGTCGGTTGGTAACAAAGACATATCTGTTACTACAGCTTTTTTGCCGCTCTCTAATTGCGCTAGGTTCATCTCAAGCTCCACGATAGTGAGAATCATTATTATTTCGTTTCATTTTATAACTAACAGTTACTTTTTTCTTGCGCTAAATCAATTTTTTTCAGTAAATTGACAAAAAACATCAAATACCCTGTTGTTAATCGTAAAATAAGATATATGACATTGCTTCCAAAACCACGTCAATTACGTCAATTTAATACCATAAATAAATAACGTTAAAATAATTAAAAACATAACAAAAACGACAAACAAATAAATATCATTTAAAAACAAGCAGATAAGTATAAAATTATATGAATGTCGTTTTTGTACCAATAGATTGTCGTTATTTTGATATGTAAAAAAAGAAGGGGAGATTATAGTTAATTACATCGAGAGGGAGACCTCTCAACTTTTATTCTAATAGAAGTAACAAGAAGTATCTTGTTACTTCGGCAGCAAGCGAAGGCGTCTTTGGCGCCCGTGACGTAGTCCCCCCGGCTACGTCACGATCTTTTTTTTCTTTATGAAAATACCCATCCGATTAAATACCTCATATTGAACACCAAACATTCAACACGTTACCTATATTTATCGACCAAGTTTCATCGTATACATCACTTATTTTCTTTTAAATATCTTATATCGTTTCAGTTACGTACTATTCTTCATTCTCAGTCACAAACTGTGTTGGTGACAAACCATAGTGACGCTTAAAACGCTTACTAAAATAAGAAGGATCATTAAAACCTGACTCAAAAGCAGCATCTGCAACTTTCTGACCAGAGATCAATAGTTCACACGCTTTTTCTAATCGTGTATCAATTAAATATTCCATAAAAGAACGCTGAGTTAATTGCTTAAATTTCCGTTGTAGATTTCGTTCCGATATAAACAGAGCTTTTGCTGCTGCACTCGTACCAAAAGACGCCAGAGAGTAATTATCTTCAATAAGTTGGTAGACTTTTAATAACCATTCTTGGTGTTGTTTCTGCTCATCACTGTCTTTATCTTTAGAATGAACCTCTGGTACTTGAGGCGTAATAAATTCATCGATAGCAATTGGCCACGAAAATTGCAGCTCATTAGAGCCAGACATATTCTTAACTATTTCAAAATGCCCACCATTTTGCACTGTGAGTAATTTAACTGCAGGGAGGCCTAATGCTTGATTAATCACTTCAATTGTTTGTGATAAATCCACTCTTCCTAATTCATCTAGCTCAGTTACTGATATCTCAGCACCTTCACTCAAAAAGTAAGCAGCCACTCGTGCGCCATCACACTGAATACGTATCGTTACCACCTCACCTGATTGACTTCGTTTTAATAAACTAAATAATACATTATTAAAAATGGCATCGATCAATAGCGGTTGAACAAAGATAGAAACGCCTTGTGAATTGTCTTCAAGTACAAGATCAACCCCTTTTGTATGGTATTCATCTTTCCAGCTTTTTAATGCCGCACTAAGTAAAGGAGCTAAAACTTGATTGGTTCTCTTATTCTTTTGCAACGTAACAAAAGGTTCAATATGAGTCAGTTGCTCTAATAATTGCAAACTGTGTTCACATTGATTCGCCAAAGCAAGGTTGGTAAGTAACCCTTTCTTTTGTAGATTTGCTTGAATGTCTTTTATTGGCTGTCTCGCTTGTTCTGCCATTTCAGAAATAACATGCTGACGAACAGTAAGAAGCTTTTGTAATTGTCGGTTGCTTGAGATTAACGCTTTACCTTGATTACTTAATTGCTTCGTTTTGATTTCAACACTTTTTTTCAGCTTCTCATTACTTTTCTTAATTTCTTTAGATCGCCAATAGTAAATGCCCATTAAGATTGCACTCACTAAACTAAATAAAAAGAAGATAAACCAAGGAGCAAAAAACCACGGGACTTCAACATAAAACTCAACCTCAGTCACAAGACTTCTTCGCTGGCCATTATTTCGTGGTTTTATACGCAATTCATACTTACCTGATTGCAATGAATCAAAGATTAATAAGCTACCATCAAAATCTTGCCATGCTTCATCATTAGAACCTAACAGTTGAAAAGAAAGCGACTTATTATTGAACTCAGGAAGCACACCAAACAAAAACGATATATTCGCCCCATAAGGAACTTGCTTGGTTAACTTTTTCTCTCCTCCATAATTCACAATTTCAGAATCAATTTTAATTTGACCTAATACTACGTGAGGTTTGGGACGATGGTATTCGATTAACTCCTGCTCATGAGCAACGATAACCCCATCTTTACTTGCAAATAGCATTACGCCATTTGGGGATATTGAACAAAGATCAGGAAGTAATTCATTATTGATAAGTCCACTTTGAGTTCCAAAATGCTTTACGATTCGTCCACGATGGGTATATAAAGAGAGCCCTTTACTTGATGATAGCCAGACTCCGTTATCACTGGATAATACACAATGTGGTGTGGTGTATTCTGTTGGTAATGAGATATCCGTTCTTATCCCGTTACTATTACTGATCTGCAACCCATAGTTACTGACAATCCATGAGTTTCCATATTCAGTATCTACCATATCTAAAATACTGCCAGCATGAACATAGGCATAATCAAAGGTTAACGCCCCATTTTCATATCGATATAAACCAACATTTGTCCCTATGGATATTTGACTGTTCTTATTTTGATAGATGTGCGTTATTTGTATTGAATGCTTCTGATCCAAGGCCCAAGAGAACCCTAGATTTACTAATTTATCTTGATGAATGTCGTACTTATACAAACCATAAGAACTAGAAAACCATAACATACCATCATCACTTAATAGTAAATGATCGATACTTTCATCTTCTACGGGTTTAAGACCTTTAGGTATATAGGTATTTTTTAACTGTGGATCGACTTGCAATATACCTTTATCCGTTGCAGCCCATACAAACTGATCACCATGAGTAAGGTCATTGATCGAATGCTTACTTATGGTAACGATTGGTTGATATAAGTTATCCGTGTTTATCAATAATAAACCTGACGATGTACCTAACCACGCATCATTCTCTGATGTTTGAGTAATCGCATTAATTTCACTGATATTCAGTAATCCGTTTACGTCTTTATAGCGCAAACGCGAAAATAATCGATTGCTGTCCGAGTAATAGCTCACACCATTATCAGTGGCAACCCAAAGGCCATTATTATGATCAGCAATAACGGAATAAACCTTATTACCTTCTAATGAGTAGTCATCACGAACAACCGCAGTAAAATGATCTATTTTGTTATTTAAAATATTCCATTTATATAACCCATCACTCGTCCCAAACCAAAAATAACTTTCTGTTTCTGCAAATGAAAGTAATGACGAATTTATTAATATTTTTTTATTAATGATTAATTCATGATCATGAAGCTCTGAAGACCAAATACTGCCATGGGTCCCTAAAAATATCTTATCAGTATATTTAGAGTAAAAAATGGCATCTATATATTGTCCAAGATAAAGAGGTGTATAGCTTTCTGTAGCTATATCAAACTCAAATACCCCCTCTGATGTGGAAACTAGCCAGCGATTATCAACATGTATAGCACCAGTTATCGTAATTTCATCTAAAATCGCACTGGTATTTACTTCATTGATATTAGATGAGTAATAATGCTTTTTCTTTGGGTCATAAACAAAAAAACTATCGGTATCATTGCCCCAGAACATACCATCCTGCTGATTCATTTCTATGATGCTAGTGCCTTTTGGCATCTTATAAACTTCATTCATTCCTGTTTTTTTAGACCAAGCGTGAATACTTCCTTTTTTAATAAACCAAAATTCGCCATTAAAATACGCTATTTTTCTTGGCAAGGTTCTATCGCTCTTTTCACCTATAGTAAAAATATTTTCACCATCAAATAGATGAAGTTGACCATAGATGTCATACATCCATACCGCACCATCTTCTCTCATAAACAGTTGCTGAGCGGTAATATATTGACCATCAGTATGAATTGGCATTGGGTAAAAAATTGAGCTTTCAGATTGTGATAAAGTGAAAGTAGAGAAAAAGAGAAAAATACTTAAAGTAAGTATTCTGAAGAAAAGCATCTACTCGCCTTAGAATGAAAAGAGAATGGGTATCAACATCATAGAAAAACTCCGTCTATATAGCAATCAATGCATAGATAAAGGATATAAAAAAGCCCTGTCATATTAATATATGCAGGGCTTTATATAATTATGTTTATCTGAACAGTTAGACCTGCTCTTGCAGTGCCTCAATCGTTAGCTTAGCTTGTTGTTTAAAACGAGCTCGCTCATCACTTTTCACTGGAGATGCCTGAGGTAAAGGTACCTTCATAGCATTAACTGCTCGACCATTTTTAATTAGTTCATAGTGCAAGTGAGGTCCTGTTGAACGGCCTGTATTACCACTTAGCGCTATCTTGTCTCCCATTGAGACTTTTTGTCCTTTCTTCACTAAGATCTTACTTAAATGAAGATAGCGAGTCATGTATTCACGCCCATGTTTAATAATAATATAATTACCAGCCAATGGATGGTGTAATGCTCTTACAACCACCCCATCACCCGTGGCATACACCGACGTACCCACAGGTGCAGCAAAATCGGTACCGTTATGAGGAGAAATCCTTCCTGTTACAGGGTGCTTACGATACGGGTTAAACGGTGAACTAATTCTGTAGCGTTGATGAGTAGGAAAACGCTCTAATGCTCGATTTAAACTACGACCTTGAACATCATAATAATGTCCGTCAGTGTGTTTAATTAGTGTGATATCACGACCTGCATTTTTATATAGCACCGCCTTTACATCACCAGATGAAACGGCTTTCCCATCGATAAACTCTTTATCAATTTCAACGGCAAATCGATCCCCTTTACGAGCTTCTTTACCAAAATCAAATTTCCACTGGAGCTGTTTTGCAAGTGTTTGGATTTGACCAGGCGTTAACCCAGCTGAACGTGCTGAATTATAAAAATTACTTGTTACTCTACCTGAAAGGAATACGGGTTTTATCTCACCCTTCTCTTCAATCTGAGTGAAAGTATATTTTTCACCATTCCAAGCATACACATCCGTATCTTTAATGTTTCGATGGATTTTTAACTCGGTTAATTTCCCATCTTCATCTTGCTGCCACTCAAGATCAACACCAACTCGCATATTCGCAGCTGATTTATTTACATCAAGAAGTGCATACATATCTGAAATAGATAATGCGTATTGATTAAAAATCGCGCCTAACGTTTCACCCGCATCAACGGTATGTGAATGAACGATATCTTCAGCATTAATGTGCTTATCTAATTCATCTTTAGGGGCGTTAAACTCAGGATCATTAGGATCAAAAATCGTTTCTACAGGTTCACTATTCTGATCTGCTAGTGTTTGTAGATTCTCACTCGACAATGTCACAGTGCTTCGAGATGGTTCCGAAAGACTTTGAGTAATACTATGTGTCGGTTCCCAAATAAAAACGACTACCGTAAAAAGAGACAAAGACATTAAAACAAGCTTATGCCTTTTCGATAGTGAATTAATTCGAGCTGCTAATACTTCTTTATACTTCATTGATTTAGACAACTTTCTAGCTCGTTACTGATGGTTAATAAGAAATTAAAATAAGCACCCGGAACTTCATCTTGCTGTATGGCTAAAGGATCTAATTCACCTTTATGAACATCAGTACCGCGAGTTATCGTTGTTACGATTGCTGGCTCAAATTGAGGTTCAGAAAAAACACATACTGCTTGCTGAGAAACCAGTGATTTTTTTATTTTTATCAATGTTTTTGCACCCGGTTTTCTATCCGGACTCACCGTAAAGTGCCCTAAGTTATTCATATCAAAATAACGCTCAAAATAGCCATATGCATCATGAAAAACAAAGTAACCTTTACTCTTCACTGGGGCTAATTGAGTTGAAATCGTTTTCACTACCTGTGTTAACTTTTTTTCAAACTGTGCAAGGTTAGACTGATATTGATCTTTATTCAATGGATCAATTTTAATCAGTTGCTTGGTTATCTCTTTTGCGACACCCAAAGTTTCTTTCGGACCTAACCAAAAATGAGGGTCTGTATTGTGATGATGGTGCCCTTCATGAGCGTGCTCATCTTCATCGTGCTTATCAAAATGATAAAATTCAACAGAAGGAAATTGGCTTACTGTGATGATGTTCTTTTTATTTTCTAAAACTTTACTAAGGAAAGGTTCAAGATCATTTCCATACCAAACTATGGTATCTGCGTTCTTAATTTTTTTCATATCTGATGGGCGTAATGCGTAATCATGAGGAGATGCGCCGCTTGGAACTAAATATGACGATGTCGCTACACCTGCTGTTAATTCCTGTACAATAAGATTAATCGGCTTTACTGAAGATAATACGCTCATTGCTTGTGCATTTACTCCCCAAAAGGTACATATACACAGCAATATGAATTGAATTCTTTTCGTCATTTTTGTCTCTTAAAAAATGTGATAGCGATTGGATTTTTAAAATGTTACATTATAACACTTACTAATTGCAAACGACTCTTATTTAAAAATGACCACTTTACTCACTTTACAAGATGTTTGTGTTGTCTTTGATGACCGTCATGTCATCGATAATGTCTCTCTTTCTATTGAATCAAATAAGATCATTACTTTGATTGGCCCTAATGGCGCAGGAAAGTCGACATTAGTAAAAACTATCCTAGGTCTACAAAAACCAACAAGCGGAACCATCAAAAAAGAAAAAAAACTGCGTATTGGTTATGTTCCTCAGAAATTGCATTTAAACGACTCGCTTCCTTTGTCAGTTCATGGTTTTCTAAAACTAGCCGGTAAGTACAGCCAGCAGGAGCATCTTAGTGCTTTAAAACTTGTTGAAGCAGAGCATCTTTTAAATTCCAATATGCATAAACTCTCTGGCGGAGAATCGCAACGTGTGTTATTAGCGCGAGCATTATTACAACGCCCTGATTTACTCGTTCTAGATGAACCTGCACAAGGTGTCGACGTACAAGGACAAATCAGTTTATATGCATTAATTGAATCTATTCGACACCGTTTTAACTGTGCCGTATTTATGGTGTCGCACGACTTACATTTAGTGATGGCAAAAACAGATGAAGTCATTTGCCTTCAGCATCATATTTGCTGTTCAGGGGCTCCTGAATCCATTTCAAAACACCCAAAGTATATTGCCCTATTTGGACAACAACGAGATCAACAACTTGCGTTTTACCATCATGAACATCATCACAATCATGATCTTTCTGGAGAACCAAGTGATGGTTCATGCTGCAGCAAAAATAAAAAGGCACACCAATGATTGAATTTTTACTTCCTGCTTTACTCGCTGGATTAGGCATTGCTTTATTGGCAGGTCCATTAGGTTCATTCGTTGTTTGGCGTAAAATGGCTTATTTTGGTGATACATTAGCTCACGCCTCTTTACTCGGCTTATCTTTAGGTTTCTTATTTGATATCAATCTAAATTTAGCTTTGGTTATTTGCTGTGTTGCTATTGCTGTATTACTGGTGACATTACAAAAACAACGTCTTGTTGCTACCGATACCCTATTGGGCATTTTAGCGCATAGTTCACTTTCTCTAGGTTTAGTTGCTGTCAGCTTTTTAGATAATGTTCGTGTAGATTTAATGTCATATTTATTCGGTGATTTATTAGCGGTAACTTATGATGACCTTTTATATATCTATTCAGGCGTCATTATTATATTAGGATTGATTTTTATTGTTTGGAAACCATTACTGTCTTCGACAATCAGTGAAGAGTTGGCTCAAGTTGAAGGGGTTAACGTTGAATTAATGCGTTTAGTCTTAATGTTGATGGTTGGATTAGTTATTGCCATTGCAATGAAGTTTGTGGGAGCGTTAATTATTACTTCTTTATTAATTATCCCTGCTGCTACCGCTCGTCGATTTTCTCGTTCACCTGAACAAATGGTTGTATTTGCATCTATATTCGGGTGCGTAGCAGTCATGGCTGGGTTGGCCTTATCTTGGCATTATGATACTCCTGCAGGCCCATCTGTTGTTGTTTCTGGTGCTGCGATATTTATGCTCAGTCAGCTAAAAAAAGTAAAAGGTTAAAATATACCGATTTACATAAAGATTTGACCAACGGTGCATCCTGATTGAAGTCATACAAAAAGAGCAAGACGATTTCGTCTTGCTCTTTTTATTTTTATAATTTAAATCGATTTACAATACTTGTTAAATCATCTGCCATGAAGCCAAGTTTTTCAGCTTGTTGTGCTGTTGACTCCACATCCGTTAAATTATCTTTTGCAAACATATTAATATCAGTAATTAACTGATTTACGTTCGTTGTTGCAACTAATTGCTCTTCTGTTGATGCTGATATTTGGCTGTTCATGGTTTGTATTACAGAAACAGATTCAAAGATAGAGTTCACTGTATTTTGAGCTACCACTGTTTTTTCAGCAATTGTGTGCGCTTCGTCTGAGTTACTTTGCATTAAGTTCACTGATTTAACCGCTTCATCTTGTAAACCTGCAATCATTTCTGATATTTGAGCAGTACTGTCTTGAGTTCGACTCGCCAGTAAACGAACTTCATCAGCGACAACAGCAAAACCACGACCACTTTCACCGGCACGTGCAGCTTCAATCGCAGCATTTAATGCCAGTAAATTGGTTTGTTCGGCAATACCTCGAATAACATCTAAAATACTGCCAATGTTTTCGGTTTCAACTTGTAGGTTACCGATAACTTCAGCTACACCTTTAATATTTCCAGCCAGTTGTTGCATATCATTATTCATATCACCGATAGTGCTAATACAATCTGCTGATGTACTATTTACGGTTAAAGCTGAATCTGTCGCTTGGACAGCGCTTTTCGTTACTTCATTAACACTAACAACAATTTGATCTGTGGCAACAGCAGTTTGTTCTAACTGTTCTGTTTGTGTTTTCACATTAACATTCATTGTTTGAGAAGAAGCAGATAGATGATGAGACGAATCACTTAGTTCTTTTGTTAATACCGTTATATCATTAACTAAATCTTTGATATTTGATGCCATATCAAGAATGCGGCCATAGATACCAACATTTTCAATTGATTTTTCAGGTAAGTGACTTAGATCGCCACGAGAAATACGGTCAATAACATTAAGAATGACATCGGGCTCATTCCCTAATGTTTTGTTGTATTTTCGAACCGCAAAAAACATCACTAATCCAATAAATAGATTAACAACAACACCAATTGTTAACCCTTCAAACAAGAATGCTTTAAACGTATCGTTTACTTTTTTCTCTTGAACACCACTACCTAAATACCAATTCCACAGTTTTGTTTTTACTGCTATTGATTTCACTTCTGTTGTGACATTTTCACGAGTCGTAAACCATGAATAAGTAATCACTTGCCCAGCTACGGTTAAGTTATTAAGAATATGAGTTTCTGCTTCTTTACTAACAATATCAGAGAAATGCTTGCCTATAATTTGAGGGTCTAATGGCGCAGCTAAAAAGTTTAACTTTTCATCGGTCATCCAAATATATTCATTATCGGAATAGGCATAACTTTGCATCAACTCACTTGCAAGACGCTTAGCCTCAATTTCTGACAGTTCACCTGTTGCAACTTTTTCTTCTAATGTAGCAATGGTATTTTTCGCATTAGTTAGTAAATTTTCTAAACGTGTTACGTTATTGGTTTCTAAAGTGAATCGTACGTTGTATGCCCCCATAATAATGGAACCAAACATTGCAGCCGAAAAAATTACATAGATAATAAAATACTTAGATTTTGTATTAAATTGCATAAAAGGTCTCAAATAAAAATAACCATTAATCGTCATGCTATTCATTCTTTGAGTAATATAAATAAGAGTCGTAGAAAGAAAAAGCGCCGAATCTTATCAAATAGTTATCTTAATCCTGTACTCTTTTTCACCACCCCAAATGTAACTAAACATTTCATAATGTCACATATTAAAAAAGCCATTCATATTTCTATAAATGGCTTCTGAGTTATTCATGTATTGGTTTAACTTATTACCAACCAGTCACTTCTCTTAGTGCTTTACCGATGTCTGCAAGACTTTTTACTGTCTTAACACCCGCTTCTTCTAGTGCTGCAAACTTATCTTCTGCCGTACCTTTACCACCAGAGATAATAGCACCAGCATGACCCATACGTTTACCTGGAGGCGCAGTAACACCTGCAATATAAGAAACCACAGGTTTAGTTACATTTGCTTTAATGTATGCTGCAGCTTCTTCTTCTGCTGTACCACCGATCTCACCAATCATTACGATCGCTTCTGTTTCTGGATCTTCTTGGAACAGTTTTAGAATATCAATAAAGTTTGAACCCGGAATTGGATCACCACCAATACCAACACACGTTGATTGGCCAAAGCCTTCATCAGTTGTCTGCTTAACCGCTTCATACGTTAATGTACCAGAGCGAGAAACAATACCTACTTTGCCTTTCTTATGAATGTGACCCGGCATGATACCAATCTTACATTCATCAGGAGTAATAACACCTGGACAGTTAGGACCAATCATCACTACACCTTCTGCATCTAGACGAACTTTAACGTCTAAAAGATCAAGTGTTGGAATGCCTTCTGTAATCGTTACGATAAGCTTAATACCCGCATCAATTGCTTCAAGAATTGCATCTTTACAGAAAGGGGCAGGTACATAAATCACTGAAGCCGTAGCACCAGTTGCTTCAACTGCATCACGAACCGTGTTAAATACAGGAAGACCAAGATGAACTTGACCGCCTTTGCCTGGTGATACACCACCAACCATTTGTGTTCCGTAATCAATGGCTTGCTCTGAGTGGAACGTACCTTGACCACCAGTAAAACCTTGGCAGATAACTTTTGTATCTTTATTAATTAGTACAGACATTATTTGCCCTCCGCTGCAGCAACAACTTTTTCAGCCGCTTCAGTTAATGAAGTAGCCGCAATGATATTTAGGCCACTTTCAGCCAGTTTTTGTGAACCTAGTGGTGCGTTGTTACCTTCAAGGCGAACAACAACAGGAACTTCAACACCCACTTCTTCAACGGCACCAATGATGCCATCTGCAATTAGATCACAACGAACAATACCACCAAAGATGTTTACGAGAACCGCTTTAACATTACTGTCTGATAAAATAATTTTGAACGCTTCAGTTACACGCTCTTTTGTTGCACCACCACCTACATCAAGGAAGTTAGCTGGTTGGCCACCGTGTAGATTTACGATATCCATCGTACCCATCGCAAGACCCGCACCATTAACCATACAGCCAATGCTGCCATCAAGTGCTACGTAGTTTAATTCCCACTGAGCAGCATGCGCTTCACGCTCATCTTCTTGAGATGGATCGTGCATTTCACGAAGCTTAGGTTGACGGTACATCGCATTTGAATCAATGTTGATTTTGCCATCAAGACATAGAAGGCTACCTTCAGCAGTAACCACTAATGGGTTGATTTCAAGAAGCGCTAAATCGTACTGAGCAAACATATTACCTAAGCCCATGAAGATTTTAACAAATTGCTTAATTTGATCGCCTTCTAAACCCAATTTGAATGCCAGTTCACGACCTTGGTATGCTTGAGGACCAACAAGAGGATCGATCGCCGCTTTATGTATCAGTTCTGGTGTTTCTTCAGCAATTTTTTCAATATCAACGCCACCTTCAGTCGATGCCATAAATACAATACGCTGTGATGCACGATCGACAACTGCACCTAAGTACAATTCATTCGCAATATTTGATGCTTCTTCGACTAAAATTTTTGATACAGGTTGGCCGTTGGCATCAGTTTGGAAAGTAACTAGATTTTTACCTAGCCATTTTTGTGCAAATTCTTTAACGCCTTCTTTTGTGTCATGCAGTTCAACACCGCCCGCTTTACCACGGCCACCAGCGTGTACTTGACACTTAACTACTTTTTTCGCCGTGCTAATACGGCCTGCAGCTTCAAAAGCTTCTTGAGGTGTATCGCAAGCATAACCCTCGGGTACAGGAAGGCCAAATTCTGCAAAGAGCTGCTTTGCTTGATATTCATGTAAGTTCATTATGTTCTATCCATTTTATGTTATTCCCTTTTATGGGAATTTTTAATGTCCTAAGAGGCTCTAAGGTCTCTTTCTATTTTTTATCCAATAATGAAGTTGAATAAGAGGCTGCCGTGAGCATGGCAGCCTTTGTTTGTTACTAAGAGTTATATTTAAACATCTAGTAATAAACGAGCAGGATCTTCAAGTAACTCTTTAATGGTTACTAAGAAACCTACTGATTCACGACCATCAATTAAACGGTGATCGTAAGACAATGCTAGATACATCATTGGTAAAATTTCTACCTTACCATCAACCGCCATAGGACGATCTTGGATTTTATGCATACCTAAAATTGCAGCTTGAGGTGGATTGATAATAGGCGTCGACATTAATGAACCAAACACGCCACCATTAGTAATGGTAAAGTTTCCGCCCATTAAATCTTCTACTGCTAATTTACCGTCACGACCTTTAATTGCTAGCTCTTTAATGCCTTTTTCAATATCAGCAAATCCAAGCGTATCGCAATCTTTCAGTACAGGAGTAACTAACCCACGAGGAGTTGAAACTGCCATACTAATATCAAAGTAGTTATGATAAACGATATCATCACCATCAATTGACGCATTCACTTCTGGGTAACGCTTCAATGCTTCTGTTACCGCTTTCACATAGAAAGACATAAAGCCTAAACGTGTGCCATGACGCTCTTCAAATTGATCTTTATATTGCTTACGAAGATCCATGATAGGTTTCATGTTTACTTCATTAAACGTCGTTAACATCGCTGTGCTGTTCTTCGCTTCAAGTAGACGATTGGCTACTGTTTTACGAAGGCGAGTCATCGGTACACGTTTTTCGCTACGATGAGCTAATGCTTCTGCTGGCTTATCTGCTGCTTTTTCTGCTTTTGGCGCGGCTTTCAATGCTGCAATATGTGCATCAACATCTTCACGTGTAATGCGACCACCAACACCTGTGCCTTTCACATCAGATGGAGCAATATCATGCTCACCTAATAGACGACGAACCGCTGGACTTAATGCATCATTGCTTTCTTCTGATAAAGACGCTGTATGACGTTTATCAGGAGATGATTCAGTTGCCGTTGTTACATCAGTCGTTGGCTCACCAACAACAGCACCTGGCTTAATGCGCGCAAGAAGTTGTTTAGAAAGAACCGTTGCACCTTCATCTTCTAAAATGACTTCTAGTACTCCTGCTTCTGGCGCTGGTACTTCAAGAACCACTTTGTCCGTTTCAATGTCTACAAGTATTTCATCACGCTCAACTGCATCACCAGGCTGTTTATGCCATGTTGCTACAGTAGCGTCTGCTACAGATTCAGGTAAATCTGGAACCAGAATTTCGATTGTCATATCCGTTTTCCTATACTTTCTAGTTCTTATCTAGGGTCAGAGCGTCTTCTACTAACGCTTTTTGTTGTTTCACGTGCACCGACATATAACCTACTGCTGGCGAAGCAGATGCTGGGCGTCCTGCATAATGTAGAATCGCACCATCAGGTAATGCTGAGCGGAAGTTATGTTGGCTTGAATACCAAGCACCTTGGTTTTGAGGTTCTTCTTGACACCAAACATAATCAACAACATTTGTATATTCAGCTATTGCTGCTTCTACGTCTTCTTTAGGGAATGGGTACAGTTGTTCAATACGAACAATTGCAATGTCATTCTGTTCATTCGTTCGACGTTGTTCCAGAAGGTCGAAATAAACCTTACCAGAACAGAAAACAACTCGTTTGACTTGTTTAGGATCTAACGCATCAATCTCAGGAATCGCTGACTGGAAGTTACCTTCAGCAAGCTCTTCAAGTGTTGATGTACATAATGGATGACGTAGTAAAGATTTAGGTGACATTACCACTAATGGACGACGCATTGGGCGAACCACTTGACGACGTAACATGTGATAAACTTGCGCCGGTGTTGATGGCACAACCACTTGCATATTTTGTTCAGCACAAAGCTGTAAATAACGCTCTAAACGTGCAGAAGAGTGCTCAGGACCTTGACCTTCATAACCGTGCGGTAGCAGCATAGTTAGACCACACATACGGCCCCACTTTTGCTCACCTGAAGAAATGAACTGATCCACAACAACTTGGGCACAGTTAGCAAAATCACCAAATTGCGCTTCCCAAATCGTTAAACCACTCGGCTCTGCCGTTGCATAACCATACTCAAACGCTAATACGGCAGCTTCTGATAAAACAGAATCATGGACTTCAAATGGACCTTGTTTATCATGAACATTTGATAGCGGTACGTATGTACTTGCATCAGATTGATTATGTAGTACGGCGTGACGATGGAAGAAAGTACCACGACCAGAATCTTGGCCAGTAATACGAATACGTTTACCTTCATCAACAAGCGTCGCATAAGCTAATGTTTCAGCCATACCCCAATCAATTGCTTTTTCTCCAGCAATCATTGACATACGATCGTTGTATAACTTATTTACTCGGCTGTGTAATTTATGGCTTTCTGGGTATTGGCAAATTCGCTGACCAAGCTCAACTAAGCGCTCTTTATTGAATTCATTCTCCCATTCCATATTCCAATCATGCCCAATAAATGGTGACCAATCTACATTATGTAGTTTCATTGGACGCCATTCTTTCACCACAACTTCACCATGGTCTAGTGCATCTCGGTACTCATTAATCAGTTGAGTTGTCGTTTCTAACTCAAGATCTTGGCGCTCAATTAATGCGTCCGCATACAATTTACGTGGCGTTGGGTGTTTTTTGATTTTTTGGTACATTAATGGTTGCGTTGCATTTGGCTCATCAGCTTCATTATGGCCATGGCGGCGATAACACACTAAATCAATCACCACATCACGTTTGAATTCGTTTCTGTAATCCAATGCAATTCGTGTGACAAA
Organism: Aliivibrio sp. S10_S31; assembly: GCF_014694495.1. NCBI lineage: Bacteria > Pseudomonadati > Pseudomonadota > Gammaproteobacteria > Vibrionales > Vibrionaceae > Aliivibrio > Aliivibrio sp. S10_S31. Next base: position 107,919 of record NZ_JAAUWR010000002.1, read on the forward strand.
AGCAACGGCTTCAGGATCATCGGCATTCACATGGAATATTGGTGCCTGAACCATTTTTGCAATATCAGTACAATATTGAGTTGAACGAGTATCTTTCGGATTTGATGTGGTAAAACCAACTTGGTTATTCACGACAATGCGAATCGTACCACCCACATAGAAAGCACGAGCTTGTGACATATTAAATGTCTCAGCTACCACGCCTTGCCCTGCAATAGCAGAGTCACCATGAATAGTGATAGGAATTACTTTATCACCCGCTTTATCGTTTAAACGATCTTGGCGAGCACGAACCGAACCAATAACTACTGGGTTTACAATTTCTAAGTGAGATGGGTTGAAAGCCAATGCTAAATGCACATCTCCACCCGGAGTTGCGAAATCAGAAGAGAAACCTTGGTGGTACTTAACATCACCTGTACCCCATGAATCGCCATGCTTACCAGCAAATTCATCGAATAAATCTTGTGGCTTTTTGCCAAGTACGTTGATTAGCATATTTAAACGGCCACGGTGAGCCATACCAATAACGACTTCTCTACCACCACACGAACCCGCATGACGAATTAACTCTTTCACCATAGGAACCATGGCATCGCCACCTTCCAGTGAGAAACGTTTCGCTCCAGGGAACTTAGCACCAAGATAGCGTTCAAGGCCTTCAGCAGCCGTGAGCTCTTCTAGGAATGTGAGTTTTTCTTGAGAAGTAAAAGATGGCTTACCTGCTACAGATTCTAGACGTTGTTGGATCCAACGTTTTTCTTCTGTATTAGTAATATGCATATATTCTGCACCAACAGAACCACAATAAGTGCTGCGTAATGCATCATACAAATCAGAAAGTTTCATTGTCTCTTGGCCTGAAGCAAAAGAGCCAACGTTGAACGTTTCTGAGAAATCTTCATCGGTTAAGTTATGAAATGCTGGTTCTAATTCAGCAACATATTCATGAATTTGCAAACCTAATGGATCGAGATTTGCATTTTGATGCCCACGGAAACGGTATGCATTAATAAGTTGCAGTACCTTAACTTGCTTAGCATCTACGTCTGGATCGTTAACTTGAGCGCTAAATTGCTTGGTTTCTTTCGCAAGACGACGGAAATAATCACGAACAGGAGTATGAGCTTGCTCTGCTGTACCAGCTTGATTTACTGGCAGCGCATCAAAAACTTCTCGCCATTCGTCACTAACGATTTCCGGGTCACTGAGATAGAGTTCGTAGAGTTCTTCTACGTACGTTGCATTAGCGCCAGCTAAATGTGAAGACTCGAGCCATGCCTTCATCACGCTATTCTGCATTATTTTCCCTTAATCCAGTAGTTTCACGTCTATCCCGGTCTTTGTGCCGGGCTTATAATAAGCCTCAACCTATCAACATAGGTTGAGGAAAAGTAAATTATACCGCTTTTTTCAATAGCATTGTCTTTATATGACCAATTGCTTTTGTTGGGTTTAACCCTTTAGGACATACACTTACACAATTCATGATACCATGGCAACGAAAAACACTGAATGCATCATCTAAATTAGATAAACGTTCATTTGTTGCAGTATCTCGACTATCAATTAACCAACGATAAGCTGCAAGTAAGCCTGCTGGTCCGATGAATTTATCAGGATTCCACCAAAATGATGGACATGATGTAGTACAACATGCACACATGATGCATTCATACAAACCATCTAGATGCTCACGCTCTTCTGGAGATTGTAGGTTTTCTCTTGAAGGTGGCGTTGCTCCATCACTAATTAAGAACGGTTTTACCTTTTCATAATTTTCATAGAATTGTGCCATATCGACAATCAAATCACGAACAACAGGCAAACCTGGCAATGGACGAATAACAATCTCACTTTTATCTGCTAATTCAGATAATGGCGTAATACATGCAAGTCCATTTTTACCATTCATATTAAGACCATCAGAACCACACACCCCCTCACGACATGAACGGCGGAAAGCTAATGTTGGGTCTTGTTCTTTTAATAAGATAAGTGCGTCAAGCACCATCATATCTGAACCTTCTTCAACATCTAATGTGTATGCTTTCATGTGAGGTGCATTATCTACATCTGGATTATAGCGGTAGATCGAAAAATTCAATTTCATTCTTCTGCCCTCTTAATATGTACGAGCTTTCGGAGGGAAAGCTTCACGGTAAACAGGTTCCATATTTACATTACGCTTAGACATTGACTCTGTCTCAGGGTTGTAAATTGAATGGCATAACCAATTAGCATCATCACGCTCAGGGAAATCGAAGCGTGCGTGTGCTCCACGACTTTCTGTACGGTAGTTTGCTGCTACTGCGGTTGCAAATGCCGTTTCCATCAAGTTCTCTAGCTCTAAACATTCAATACGCTGAGTATTAAACTCTGTCGATTTATCAGATAGATACGCATTGTTTAGACGCTCGCGGATCACTTTTAGCTCTTCAAGACCTTTTGCCATTGCATCACCTTCACGGAATACCGAGAAGTTATTTTGCATACACTGTTGTAAGTCTTTACGGATTTGAGCTGGGTCTTCACCACCCGTGCTATTTTCCCAACGATTATAACGCTCTAGTGAACGCTGAATATCTTCTTCAGTTGCTGGTTTTGCTTCTGCTTGCTTTTTCAGTGTTTCGCCTAGGTGAAGCCCTGTTGCACGACCAAACACCACTAAATCAAGCAAAGAGTTACCACCTAAACGGTTAGCACCATGTACTGAAACTGACGCAATTTCACCACAAGCAAACAGGCCTTGAACTTCAACATCGGCGCCACTTTCATCTTGCTTAATCGCTTGACCAGAAACTTGTGTTGGTACACCACCCATCATGTAATGACAGGTTGGGATTACTGGGATAGGCTCTTTAACTGGGTCAACATGAGCAAAGGTACGAGATAACTCACATACACCGGGTAGACGTGACTCAAGTGTTTCTTTACCTAAGTGATCCAATTTCAGTTTAATGTGTGGACCCCAAGGGCCATCGCAACCACGGCCTTCACGAATTTCAACCATCATTGAACGAGCAACAACATCACGACCCGCTAAGTCTTTAGCATTTGGTGCGTAACGTTCCATGAAACGTTCACCATCTTTATTTAAAAGATAACCACCTTCACCACGACACCCTTCAGTTACAAGAACACCAGCACCTGCGATACCTGTTGGGTGGAACTGCCACATTTCAATGTCTTGCATTGGAACACCAGCTCGAATCGCCATACCAACACCATCACCAGTATTAATGTGTGCATTGGTTGTTGAAGCGTAAATACGTCCAGCACCACCAGTAGCGAGAATTGTTGCTTTCGATTTAAAGTAACAAACTTCACCGGTTTCCATACAAAGAGCAGTACATCCTAAAATGGCACCATCTTCATTTTTTACTAAATCAAGCGCATACCACTCAGAGAAAATCGTCGTTTTATGCTTAATATTTTGTTGGTAAAGCGTATGAAGAAGCGCATGCCCAGTACGGTCTGCCGCAGCAGCAGTACGAGCAGCTTGTTCACCACCAAAGTTCTTAGATTGACCGCCAAATGGACGTTGATAAATCGTACCATTATCAAAACGTGAGAAAGGCAAGCCCATTTTCTCTAGTTCAATAACCGACTCAGGACCATTTTTACACATGTATTCGATCGCATCTTGGTCACCGATATAATCAGACCCTTTCACCGTATCGTACATATGTTGTTCCCAGTGATCTTCATGCGCATTACCAAGAGCAACGGTAATACCTCCTTGGGCAGATACAGTGTGAGAACGAGTTGGAAACACTTTTGATAACAAAGCACAAGAAAGGCCTTGTTCTGAAATTTGCAGCGCAGCTCTCATACCTGCACCACCAGCACCGATTACAACGGCATCAAATTCTCTAACAGGAATACTACTCACTACACACCCCACACTATGATTAAACCAGAGAAGAAATAGACAAACAAAACAGATACCAACCCAAGCTGAAGCAGAGCACGCAACATAACGGGTTTGATATAATCAGTAAGCACTTGCCATAAACCAATCCATGCATGAATTAGAATCGACAGTAGAGCTAACATGGTAAACGCTTTTGTAAATAGTCCACCAAAGAAGTTAGTCCATGACAAATACGTTAACTCTGGCCCAAAGGCACAAAAGCCAACAATGTATAATGTGTATAGAGTAAGAATGATCGCACTGGCACGAATTAGGATAAAATCGTGTACACCGTTACGACCAAATGACGAAACATTAGCTACCATACCAATACTCCTGCTAAAAGTGACAACACGGCTGTAATTGCAAACGCAACTTTAGCACTTTGAGTGCCTGACTCGAGCTCTTCAAAATAGCCCATATCCATCAGTAAATGACGAATACCTACGACAATATGGTAAGCAAGAGCAGTCAGAATTCCCCACATAATGAAAGTCACAAAAAAGCCATCGACATAATCAGCGGCTTGTGCGAATCCAATAGGTGAAGAAAGCGATAGGTTGAGCAACCAAAGCAATATTCCGACAGAAATAAAAGTAATTACACCACTCACGCGATGCAAGATTGAGGCGATAGCCGTTATAGGAAAACGGATCGTTTGTAGATCTAGGTTGACAGGTCTTGACTTTTTAACTTTCACAAGGGGCTCACTCAGCTCCATTGAGCATTTTATTGTTATAGATACCTCCGATCTATCAAAAACCGCCTAGATTTAACATTTATGCAACTTTTGATGTGAGCAACATCTCTTTATTGAGCTAAATATATAAACCGCACTCTATTTATAAGTAGATGAAAATCACGTTAACCCCATATAATATAAGGAAACAGACCAGAAACTCAGGCGCAGTATACGATGTGAAACATCTTATTACAAACCCATAAACAAAACTTACATCACACCACAGAAAATTAACTTTTTTTTCATCAAAAATATAAACAAGTGCACACATAAGCGCACAAAAATTGACTTTAGCCCGTGTAATGGGTACAAAGTTGTCACTCTCATATCCGGGATAGAATAAAAATATAACAAAAGGAGAATGTTATGGCAGATAAAAAGGCAACACTTCATATTGAAGGTCAATCGCCTATAGACATGCCAATCATGGATGGAACGATTGGTCCAGAAGTGATCGATGTGCGTAAATTAGGAGCGAATGGTTACTTTACTTTCGACCCTGGTTTTCTTGCCACTGCATCTTGTGAGTCTCAAATTACCTATATCGATGGTGACAAAGGTGTTCTATTGCACCGTGGTTTCCCTATCGATCAGTTAGCTAACAATGCAGATTACCTTGAAGTCTGTTATATCCTTCTAAATGGCGAAGCGCCAAACAGAGAAGAATATGAAACATTCAAGGACATCGTAACTCGCCACACAATGGTACATGAGCAAATTTCAAGCTTCTTCCATGGCTTCCGCCGTGATGCTCACCCGATGGCCGTGATGTGTGGTGTTGTAGGAGCACTGGCTGCTTTCTATCACGATTCTTTAGATATCAATAACGATGAACACCGCGAAATTGCTGCATTTAGATTACTATCAAAAATGCCAACTCTTTCAGCAATGTCTTACAAATACTCAATTGGACAACCGTTCATCTACCCTCGTAATGATCTGACTTACGCAGAAAACTTCTTACACATGATGTTCGCTAACCCGTGTGAAGAATATGAAGTAAACCCTGTTGTTGCACGAGCAATGGATAAAATCTTTACGCTACATGCCGATCATGAGCAAAATGCATCAACATCAACCGTTCGTTTAGCTGGTTCATCAGGTGCGAATCCATTTGCTTGTATCGCTGCTGGTATTGCTTCTCTATGGGGACCTGCTCATGGTGGTGCTAACGAAGCATGTTTACGTATGCTTGAAGAGATCGGCTCTGTAGACAACATTGATGAATACGTTGCAAAAGCAAAAGATAAGGATGACCCATTCCGCCTAATGGGCTTCGGTCACCGTGTTTATAAGAACTATGACCCTCGTGCAACCGTAATGCGTGAAGCATGTCACGATGTTCTAAAAGAACTAAACATTAAAGATCCACTACTTGATGTCGCAATGGAACTTGAACGTATTGCACTTTCTGATGAATATTTTGTATCTAAGAAATTGTATCCAAACGTAGATTTCTACTCAGGTATTATCCTAAAAGCAATTGGTATTCCTGTATCTATGTTTACGGTTATCTTTGCAATGTCTCGTACTGTTGGCTGGATTGCACACTGGAGCGAAATGCACAGTGATCCAACAAATCGTATCGGTCGTCCTCGCCAACTTTATACAGGTGAAGAGCTACGCGAGTTTAAACCGCTTCATGAGCGTGAATAATGTCGCTTTAAATCGTTAGACCTATGAACAAAAAGGTTGATGTAAATACATCAACCTTTTTTTATATCACCGCATTGATAACTCAAATTGACTATACTGGGTTATCGATATCAATAAACTTAACATCAAACCCATGCTCTTTTTCTAACCACTCACCTAGCGCTTTAACACCATAACGCTCTGTTGCATGATGACCTGCAGCAAAATAGTGAATCCCTAGTTCACGAGCAATGTAAGTCGTACGTTCCGAAATCTCACCCGAAATAAACGCATCCATCCCCTGTTGAGCCGCCAATTCTATATAATCTTGGCCACCACCAGAACACCAAGCAACCGTTTTAATCGGCTTGTCTTGTGTTGGTTTAATATGCAATGGTTCGCGATTTAATACTTGCTGAATACGCAGTGCAAATTCTTCGCCTGATAGTGTTTCAGTCAGCTCTCCCTTCATCGCGATCGATTGTGGTGTCGCTTCTAGCCCTTCCACATTTGAGATCGAAAATAAACGAGCTAACTCAGCGTTATTACCCAACGTTGGATGAATGTCTAAAGGCAAATGGTAAGCAAATAGATTAATATCATTTTGAATTAATGAACGAATACGCTTACCTTTCATTCCAGTGATTGGCTCAGCTTCCCCTTTCCAAAAATAGCCATGATGCACAAGTAATGCATCTGCATTTTCTTCAATAGCGGCATCAATTAAAGCTTGAGATGCAGTAACCCCTGTTACGATCTTTTTTATCTCATTTGAACCTTCAACTTGAAGACCATTTGGGCAATAATCTTTAATTAATTGAGGTTTTAACTCTGAGTTTAATAATTGTTCTAACTGAAAATTATTCATGTCATGACCTTCTTATCAAAAAAAAGCAGCGACATGCGCTGCTTAATTTGTATTACTTAAAAAATTATAAACCGGCTTCTTTAAACACGTTACTTACAATTTCTTGAGCTTCTTGTTCAATCAGTACTAAATGATCAGCACCTTTAAAACTTTCACAGTAAATCTTATAGATCTCTTCAGTGCCAGATGGACGAGCAGCAAACCAACCATTTTCAGTTGTTACTTTTAATCCACCAATTGCAGCTCCGTTACCAGGAGCATGCGTTAAACGAGCTGTGATCTCATCACCAGCAAGCATTGTTGCTGAAACCATTTCTGGTGATAACTTACTTAGCACGGCTTTTTGCGCTTTGTTAGCAACCGCTTGAATACGATTGTAGCTAGATTCGCCATGCTGAGCAGCCAGTTTGTTGTAGTATTCTTGTGGGTTCATACCGGTAACAGCTGTGATTTCAGCCGCAAGAAGACATAAAAGAATACCATCTTTATCAGTTGACCAAGGCGTACCATCAAAACGTAAGAAAGAAGCGCCTGCACTTTCTTCACCACCAAAACCTAAAGAGCCTGCATATAAACCATCTACAAACCACTTAAAGCCTACAGGCACTTCACACAAATCACGGCCAAGATCAGCAACTACTTTATCGATAATGGCAGAAGATACTAATGTTTTACCAACAGCAACTTCAGGTTTCCACTCAGGACGATGACGGTATAGATAATCAATACATACCGCTAAGTAGTGATTTGGATTCATTAAGCCCGATGGCGTTACGATACCATGACGGTCATAATCAGGATCATTACCAAACGCTAGGTCATATTCATCTTTTAATGATAATAGACCAGCCATTGCATAAGGAGACGAGCAGTCCATTCGAACTACACCATCTTTATCTAGTGACATAAACTGGAATGAAGGATCAATCGCTTCACTCACCAAGGTTAAATCAAGATCAAAAGCTTGACCAATTTGACGCCAGTACTCAATACCAGAGCCACCTAATGGATCCACACCTAATTTTAGATTTGCTTTTTGAATCGCTTCAATATTAATAACATTTTTTAAGTCATCAATATAAGGCTGCACTAAATCCATTTGCTTTACTAAATCAGATGACATCGCTTCAGTAATTGATACACGTTTAACATCTTTTAATTCATTCGCAATTAATTGATTTGCACGATTTTCAATTGCTGTCGTCAGCTCACCCTCGGCAGGACCACCATGAACAGGATTATATTTAATACCGCCATCTTGAGGTGGGTTATGAGAAGGAGTTATCACAATGCCATCCGCTTTATCTTCACACTTAACATTGTGCGTTAAGATTGCATGCGAGATACCAGGAGTTGGTGTGTAGCCATTATTTTCTTGAATGATCACTTCAACGCCATTAGCAACAAGTACTTCAATAGCAGATGTGAATGCAGGTTCAGATAGCGCATGGGTATCTTTACCTAAAAATAATGGACCCGTTACGCCATTTTCTTTACGTACGTCAGCCACAGCTTGAGCTATCGCCCAAATATGATGTTGGTTAAACGTCGCTTTATCTGCCGTACCACGGTGGCCAGAAGTACCAAATTGCACTTGCTGATCCACATTTGTTGGGTTCGGTTCTAATAAGAAATAATTAGCAACTAATGATGGGATATTGTGTAAATCTTCTTGCTGAGCTTTCTGCCCAGCACGAGGATGTATAGCCATTTGACGATTCCTTGTGACAAATTATGATTTGAGTTATGACTCAAAAAATTAGATCGCCGCACACACTTTTTCTGTTAAATCATGTTGGAAGCCCATTCGCTCCATTAATAATTCAACCATGTGGCGCTTGCGATTAGTATTTGTATTTGTGATTACCCAGAATGGAGTACCTACAATTTCACGAGGCTTTGTCGTTTTACCGCTCGCGATTAATGTCTCTTGATTGTCAGCAAAATAAACTCGAGTACGGCCTTTTACTTCCGTTGCTTCAGAGAAAGCTTTTGAGTCAATTTTATATAATTCAGATAATACAGTTAAAAAGCGATCGATCGCTTTATCTAATGCTGAAAATTCATCAGAGATTAATAAGGTACGCACCGCTTTAACGCGATCTACCGATGCCTCTTTACCAGCATCTTTACTGACTACAATGCCTTTTTTCTGTACTTCAACAGGAGCAGAAACAGCAAGGTCTGAAGGTGATGACTGCATTAAGAGACGACGTAAAATATCAGAGGCACTTTCACCGATGTGTTGAGTTTGGCTCGCAATAAAGCGGTATAGTTCTTCGTCTACTTCAATTGTCTTCATTATATGGTTCGTATTCTATAATCTATTTATGAAGGCACGATTATACCCTGTAAAATCGTGATACTCTACGACAAACCTAACACAACGATAGAAAAATGATGTTACTTAACTATAAAGAACAAGGAAATGGGGATCCTTTGATCCTAATTCATGGATTATTTGGAAGCTTAGACAACTTAGGTCTTCTTGCTCGACAATTCGAAACAGAATATCGAGTGATCAGTGTTGATCTTCGAAATCACGGTCGTTCATTTCACTCTGATATTCATAATTATCATGAACTTGCAAACGATCTTGTTAATTTATTAGATCATTTATCTATCACTTCAGCACATATTATTGGTCATTCAATGGGCGGTAAAGTAGCAATGGCGCTAGCGAGTCAATCACCACAATTGATTCAATCTCTATCCATTTTAGACATGGCTCCTATTGCTTACCCTAAGAGAAAACATGATGCTGTATTCTCAGGTTTGCACAAGATCCTTGATAATAAGCCAGTAACACGTAAAGAAGCAGACAACTTACTTGCCACCTCTATTGTTGATCCTGGTGTTAGACAATTTTTAAGTAAATCCCTATATAAAGAACAAGAGCACCTTGCTCTTCGCTTTAATGTGAATGCTTTATTTGATAATTATGCACAGATTATTGGCTGGGATAATATTCCCGCTTTTGAGGGTGATGTTATCTTTATTAAGGGACAAAACTCAGACTATATTTTACCTGAACATCAAGCGAATATTATAAGCCAATTCCCAAATGCCAAAGCGCACATTGTTAACGGAACTGGACATTGGTTACATGCAGAAAAGCCAGAAACAATTTATCGAGTCATAAAACGCTTCATTGAAAAAGTGACAAATCGATAATCCATACCAACAAAGACAAAGCTATGATATAGTTTTGCAAAATTATTCGATCAGATATAGGTCGCTTACTTAAGATAAGGGTGATTCATGCTTTATGAACATTTTGATCTCATTGAATCTATTGGTTTAGATTTATTGTTTGCCTCGATATTCTTTTTTATCGGTATGGCTATTAAAGATGTATTAAAGCAAGCAAATGTTCCCCCTTTCGGCCGTAAAATTGTATGGCTTGTTCTCTTTTTAGGTTGTGCAGGCTTTATTGCTAAAGGACTCATCCAGCTGAGCTGGGAAGGTTCTGGACTCAATTAAATTGACTGATCTAACACCATTTATTTTTATTTAATATAGACAATACAGGTATTCATCATATGGCAAGTGTAGGACTCTTCTTTGGCAGCGATACAGGTAACACTGAAGCTGTTGGCAAGATGATTCAAAAGCAGCTTGGTAAAAAGCTAGTTCATGTACAAGATATTGCTAAAAGCAGCAAAGAAGACATCGATAATTTCGATCTACTTCTATTAGGTATCCCTACATGGTACTACGGTGAAGCTCAATGTGATTGGGATGATTTCTTCCCTGAACTAGAAGAAATTGACTTTTCAACAAAGCTAGTTGCTATTTTTGGTTGTGGTGACCAAGAAGATTACGCTGAATACTTCTGTGATGCGATGGGTAATATCCGTGATATCGTAGAAGCAAAAGGCGGTACTATCATCGGTTACTGGCCAACTGAAGGTTATGAGTTTGAAGCGTCTAAAGCATTAGTAGATGATGATAACTTTGTTGGTCTATGTATCGATGAAGATCGCCAACCAGAACTAACTGAAGAGCGTGTTACTAAGTGGGTAAACCAAATCCACGAAGAAATGTGCTTAGCAGAATTAGAAGACTAATATTCTAATTCCTATAATGCTCTCTGCCTATCACTCATTTAGTGTAGGGAGCATTATCTAAACTCTGGTTTCTTCCTTACATATAATGTTCTATTTACCCTAGCTACTACCTTTCCTTTTTTATCATAAATATATACTTCAAATTGCGGAAAATGCTTTTCCCCCTTTTTTGTCGCTTGTTTGATTTCTGCTAACTGTTCATCTGATATCACAAACCGAGCGTGTAAATCAGTGGTTCCTGGTGAAATAAAATCTATTTCAGATTGTTTATCCCATACATAATATTCATCTCTTAATATCCCCATTAACATGAGAGAGAACACAGGATCGGTCATAGAAAAAATACTGCCTCCATACTGAGTTCTATTAGCATTTCGATTCCAAAAACGATCTTTCAAAATAACACTTACTTCTTGAAAGTCAGATGAAATATTTTCGATTGAGATCCCAGCCCCCCAAAATGGAGGCCAAATATTTAATGCCCTTTTTACAATTTTTGGGGTAAAGTAACGATACATATTTAATCTCTTTAATTCTGGTCAGACCTCATAATAGTTTCTTTGTTAACAAAAGATCAACATCTATTTTTTTGTAAGAGATCTTGCATATAAGGTTTCAACTGAATTGAATGTTCCCTATAATTAAGTGATTAAAACTGCACAGGAAATCGATGCAGAAAGCCAAAACAGGAAAAGTCGATGTCAGATAATAACCAAGCTCTAAAAAAAGCCGGTTTAAAAGTAACCCTTCCGCGCCTTAAAATTTTAGAAGTGCTACAAGAACCAGAGTGCCAACACATTAGCGCTGAAGATTTGTATAAAAAGCTGATTGATATCGGTGAAGAAATCGGACTTGCAACTGTTTACCGTGTATTAAACCAATTTGATGATGCTGGTATCGTCACTCGCCACCATTTTGAAGGCGGTAAATCAGTTTTTGAATTAGCAACTCAACATCACCATGATCATTTAGTTTGCTTAGATTGTGGAAAAGTAATTGAGTTCTCGGATGAGACAATTGAGCAACGTCAAAAACAAGTTGCAGAAAAGTACAATGTCCGTCTAACGAATCACAGTTTGTACCTATATGGTCACTGCATAACGGGTGATTGTGCTGATAATGATGATGCACACAACGCTTAATTAATCGCTTTTTGCATAACCTCATATAAAAAAACCAGCATTTTCATGCTGGTTTTTTATTAGCTAGTAATGATTAATTAACCAGCCCAAGTATCACGTAAACCTACAGTACGGTTAAAGACTAATGCATCAGCACTTGAGTCTTTGTTATCTGCACAGAAGTAACCTGTACGCTCAAACTGATAACCAACTTCAGCTTCTGCTGTTGCTAAACTCGGTTCAACAAAACCATTTTTAACCACTAAAGACTCAGGGTTGATTGTTGCAGCAAAATCATCCGCAGCACCTGGGTTTGGTACAGTGAATAAACGATCGTATAAACGAATTTCAGCTGGTAATGCTTTATCAGCAGAAACCCAGTGAATAACACCTTTAACTTTACGACCATCTGCAGGGTTTTTACCTAACGTATCTTCATCGTAACTACAGAAAATCGTTGTGATATTACCTGCTTCGTCTTTTTCAATACGGTTAGCTTGAATAACGTAAGCACCACGTAAACGAACTTCTTTACCTAGCACTAAACGCTTGTATTTTTTGTTCGCTTCTTCGCGGAAGTCGTCTTGTTCAATATAAACTTCACGAGTAAATGGTACTTCACGAGTGCCCATTTCAGGTTTATTTGGATGATTAGCAATATTTAGCGTCTCAACCTTACCTTCTTCGTAGTTTTCAATCACAAGTTTCACTGGCTCAAGAACAGCCATTGCACGAGGTGCTGATTCGTTTAAATCATCGCGAATACAAGACTCAAGAGAACTGAATTCAATCATGTTTTCTTGTTTCGTTACACCGATACGCTTACAGAACTCGCGAATTGATGCAGAGGTAAAGCCACGACGACGTAAACCAGAAACCGTAGGCATACGTGGGTCATCCCAACCATTTACTAATTTCTCAGTCACTAGTTGGTTCAGCTTACGCTTAGACATTACCGTATATTCAAGATTTAGACGGCTAAATTCATATTGACGCGGTTGGCAATCAATTGTGATGTTCTCTAGTACCCAATCGTATAAACGACGGTTGTCTTGGAATTCAAGCGTACAAATAGAGTGCGTAATGCCTTCTAATGCATCAGAAATACAGTGTGTGAAGTCGTACATTGGGTAAATGCACCACTTATCACCCGTTTGATGGTGAGTAGCAAAACGTACACGATAAATAACAGGATCACGAAGTACGATGAATGAAGAAGCCATATCAATTTTAGCTCGTAAGCAAATTGTGCCTTCTTTAAATTTACCATCACGCATTTGTTCAAATAACGCTAGGTTTTCTTCTACGCTACGATCACGGTACGGGCTGTTTTTACCTGGCTCTTTTAGAGAACCACGGTATTCACGCATTTGCTCAGGAGTTAGCTCATCAACATACGCTAATCCTTTTTCAATTAATTCAACAGCATAACCATATAGCTTATCAAAGTAGTTTGAAGAATATTGAATATCTCCACTCCACTGAAAACCTAACCAGTTAACGTCATTCTTAATAGACTCAACGTATTCGATGTCTTCTTTCTCAGGGTTTGTATCGTCAAAACGAAGATTACACTGACCCTGATAATCTTGAGCAATACCAAAATTCAAACAGATAGATTTTGCGTGTCCGATATGCAGATAGCCATTTGGCTCTGGCGGGAAACGAGTATGGACACTGGAATGTTTACCAGACTTTAAATCTTCATCAATAATTTGACGGATAAAGTTGGTAGGACGAGTTTCAGTTTCACTCATCTAAAGCACCTCATTGGTATTAGTATTGTCAGAAAGAACAGATTGTTCATATCTCCCTATGATCCACAATTATGGGCAGATACTCAATATATAGAATCAAATAGTTTGGTTATTTATATAAAAAAAGCCGCTCTAAAGAGAGCGGCTTGTTGATTTTGAGTTAATTACTCAATAATTATGGTAGTGCAACTGCTGTTAGGTCTTCAGAAGCTGGGATTTTTTTCATTTCGCCAGCTACGATTTCAGCAAGAGGACCAAGGATAACTTGAACGTTGTTTGAACCAAGTTTAACCACACCCATTGCACCTAGAGCTTTAAGTTGCTTCTCGCTGATTACGCTAGTGTCTTTAAGAGTTAGACGTAGACGAGTGATACAAGCATCGATGTTTTCTAGGTTTTCGTGGCCACCTAGAGCTTTAAGGTATTGTTTAGCTAGCTCACCAGTTTCTTTAGAACCGCCAACTGTTGAACCTTCTTCGTCTTCGTCGTCTTCACGGCCTGGAGTCTTAAGGTTGAACTTAACGATTACAGCGCGGAATACGAAGTAGTAGATTGCGAAGAATACGATACCTTGGATAATTAGCATGTACCAGTTAACAGCTAGAGGGTTACGAGTAGAAAGTACCATATCTACAAGACCAGCTGAGAAACCGAAACCTGCAATCCATTGCATAGATGCTGCGATGAATACAGAGATACCTGTTAATGCTGCGTGAACTACGTATAGTGCAGGAGCAAGGAACATGAATGAGAATTCTAGAGGTTCTGTTACACCAGTGAAGAATGATGCGAAACCAGCAGCGATCATGATAGATGCAACTTTTTCTTTGTTCTCAACTTTAGCAGTGTGGTAGATAGCTAGTGCTGCACCTGGTAGACCAAACATCATGATTGGGAAGAAACCAGCTTGGTACATACCTGTAACACCTACAGTTGCAGTACCTTCAGCGATAGACTTAGCGCCACCTAGGAAGTTAGGAATATCGTTAATACCCGCTACGTCAAACCAGAACACAGAGTTAAGTGCGTGGTGAAGACCAACAGGGATAAGTAGACGGTTGAAGAATGCGTAGATACCAGCACCAACAGAACCCATACCTTGGATTGATTCACCAAAGTGTACTAGGCCACCGTAAATTGCAGGCCAGATGTACATAAGTACAAACGCAATTAAGATACCTGCGAAAGAAGTTAGGATAGGTACAAGACGCTTACCTGAGAAGAATGCAAGTGCTTTATGCAGTTCTACAGAAGAGAAACGGTTGTAGATTTCAGCAGATACGATACCAACTAAGATACCAACAAATTGGTTATTGATTTTACCAAATGCAGCTGGAACTGCAGCAGGATCAATACCCTGAATTTGAGCAACTGCTCCTGGTGAAAGAAGAGTAGTAACAACTAGGAAACCAACAAAACCAGAAAGTGCAGCTGCACCATCTTTATCTTTAGACATACCATAAGCAACACCTACTGCGAACAGTACTGACATGTTGTCGATGATAGCCGCACCAGCTTTGATTAAAAACGCTGCAAGTGCACTGTTGCCACCCCAAGCTACCGGGTCAATCCAGTAACCAATACCCATTAAAATTGCTGCTGCAGGTAATGTAGCAACTGGTACCATCAGTGCCTTACCTACTTTTTGAAAATATCCTAAAATATTCACCTTTAGTTTCCCCCTATAAGGATTTTAGATTTTTTTTGAATAACTTAACCTGTTCTTCACAAAACTTATTTCGTTACTCGTTATAAACAGGGTCAGTGTAAGGGATTAATTTCGCCCCGCAAATTAAAAGCTAACGTATTGTGATCATTATCACCTGCGGAAGGAATATTTAGGGTATTTTGCTAGCGAGATCATAAAACTTATTTTATCATTCGAAAGAATAAAACATCAGGAATAAAATTTGGTGCATATTATGACCAAATTTTGTCATTACTGAACGTAACATTTAGGTATTCTGAGTGTACCGCTCAGTAAGCAGTTCTATTTTCACCTGCTTAAAAATTTCAACGAAAAAAGTTTATTTTTTTTCGTACTCTAAATTATAACCAAAGGATTCAAGCTATGTATGCGCTAACTAACTGTAAAGTTTATACAGGTAACGATGTTCTTACTGACCATTCAGTAATCATTAATGGAACAGAGATTGAAGCTGTTTGCCCAACATCAGAACTACCAGCTGGTATTGAGCTAAAAGACTTAGATGGAGCGATTCTAAGCCCAGGCTTTATCGATCTTCAGCTTAATGGTTGTGGCGGTGTAATGCTTAATGATGAAATTACAGCAGAAACCATGCAAATTATGCATGAAGCAAACCTAAAATCAGGCTGTACTAGCTTCTTACCAACGTTGATTACTTCTTCTGATGAAGATATGCGTGCGGCAATCGAAGCAGCTCGTGAATACCACAGCAAATATCAAAACCAATCTTTAGGTTTGCACCTAGAAGGTCCATACCTAAACGTAATGAAAAAAGGCATTCACAGCGTTGATCATATCCGTACGTCAGACTCAGACATGATCCAACTTATGTGTGATAACGCAGACCTAATAGCAAAAGTAACGCTAGCACCAGAGCAAAATGATCCTGAGCATATCGAGCGCCTTCATAAAGCAGGTATCGTGGTATCTATTGGCCACACAAACGCAACTTATGCTGAAGCTCGTCAAGGGTTTGAGTCAGGTATCACTTTCGCAACTCACTTGTTTAATGCAATGACACCTATGGTTGGTCGTGAACCAGGTGTTGTGGGTGCAATTTATGATACTCCAGACGTTTATGCTGGCATCATTGCTGATGGTTTCCATGTTGACTATGCAAACATCCGTATTGCACACAAAATAAAGAAAGAAAAACTAGTATTAGTGACCGATGCCACAGCTCCTGCAGGTGCTGACATGGAATACTTTATTTTTGTGGGTAAGAAAGTATATTACAAGGATGGCAAATGTGTTGATGAAAATGGCACATTAGGTGGCTCAGCTCTGACTATGATTGAAGCAGTTCAGAATACAGTTGAGCACGTTGGAATCGCTTTAGACGAAGCACTACGCATGGCGACTTTATATCCAGCTCAAGCTATGGGCTTAGATAATAAACTTGGCCGCATTAAAAAGAACATGGTTGCTAACCTTGCTATTTTTGATCGTGACTTCAATGTAAAAGCGACTGTTGTGAACGGACAATACGAGCAAAGTTAATATGACTGGCGGACAAATTGGTAATGTAGATCTAGTAAAACAATTAAACAGTGCGGCTGTTTATCGTTTAATCGACCAAAAAGGTCCGATTTCTCGAATTCAAATTGCAGATGTAAGCCAGCTGGCTCCTGCAAGTGTTACCAAAATCACCCGTCAACTATTAGAGCGCGGCTTAATAAAAGAAGTCGCGCAACAAGCATCTACTGGTGGTCGAAGAGCTATCTCCTTGACCACTGAAACCTCCCCTTTCCACTCTATAGCAGTACGTCTAGGACGAGATTACATTCAACTGAGTTTGTTTGATCTTTCGACTAAAGAGCTGGCTAGCGAATACCAAGAATTCCATTATAGCAACCAAGAACATCTACTAGATGGGCTGAAATTACTATTGGAAGGCTTTATTTCAAAAAACCAAGATACAATTAAGCAATTAATTGCTATCGGCATTACTCTTCCTGGTTTAGTTAACCCTGAAACGGGTGTGGTTGAATACATGCCAAATACCGATGTAAACAAGCTACTTCTAGCGGATTTCATCAAAGATAATTTTAATACTGAATGTTTTGTAGGTAACGATGTTCGTGGCCTTGCACTTGCTGAACATTACTTTGGTGCTTCACAAGATTGTTATGATTCGATCTTAGTCAGTGTTCACCGTGGTACTGGTGCAGGTATCATTGTTAATGGCAAAGTATTTTTAGGTCATAACCGCAATGTAGGTGAAATTGGTCATATCCAAATTGACCCTATTGGTGATAAATGCCAATGCGGTAATTTTGGTTGCCTAGAAACCGTTGCTGCTGACCCAGCAATCATTGCACGTGTTGAGTCCTTATTAAAACAAGGCTATCCATCAAGTCTTTCTCAGTTACCAAAAATCACCATGACAGATATTTGTCATGCTGCAAATCATGGCGATGAGCTAGCGACTCAAACAATATTGCGTGTAGGTAATCAATTAGGTAAGGCTATTGCGATGACAATAAACTTATTTAATCCTCAAAAGGTCGTTATCGCAGGTGCAATTACCCATGCAGATAAAATCCTATTTGCTGCAATTCGTAACTGTATTAAAAATCAATCATTAACTACTTTCCATAAAGATCTACCAATTGTTGCTTCTGAGTTATACGACCAACCAACGATCGGGGCATTCTCTATGGTAAAACGTGCGATGCTTAATGGGGTCTTGTTACAAAAATTACTCGATGAATAATCACGAGTCTCTATTCACGTGTTATTATTCTAAGGGTTGCTATTAGCAGCCCTTTTTTTCGCTTACCATCAGGAACATGAGTATATGGAGTTACTTTTTATCATTGCAGCGTTTGTAATGGGATTTATTGCTTTAAAAATTAATCTACCGCCTCTTGTCGGTTTTTTATTAGCAGGATTTGGTTTACACGCCCTTGGTTTTCAATCTAACGACGCCCTTGAGACATTTGCGGATCTTGGAGTCACCCTATTACTTTTTTCCATTGGCTTAAAATTAGATATCAAAACATTACTTGCTAAAGAAATTTGGTTAGGCGCTACACTTCATAATGTCTTTTCAACTCTGTTTTTTACCTTTGCATTATTAGGGCTTAAACTTCTTGGCATCAATATGCTTGCCAACATAGAGACAGCTCAACTGGTACTCTTTGGTTTTGCACTCTCTTTCTCAAGTACAGTATTCGCAGTAAAAGCATTACAAGAAAAAGGTGAAATGAATGCAACCTACGGTACCTTAGCCATTGGTATTCTTGTTATGCAAGATATCTTTGCGGTTGTATTTTTAACTGCATCAACGGGTAAAATTCCAGAAATTACCGCGCTCGCTCTTTTTGCATTACCTTTGTTTAGACCATTGTTTTTTAAACTACTCGATTGGGCTGGGCACGGTGAAATGCTGGTCCTTTACGGTATTTTCTTAGCGTTAGTTGCTGGTGCAGGTACTTTTGAATTAGTAGGTATGAAACCGGATCTAGGTGCACTTATCTTAGGAATGCTATTAGCTGGACATGCAAAAGCCTCAGAATTATCTAAATCACTTTTTAATTTAAAAGAAGTTCTCCTCATTTGCTTCTTTTTAAATATAGGCTTGTCTGCTGCACCAACTATTTCAGGTCTTGGACTCGCTCTGATCCTTATTCTATTGCTGCCTGTTAAAGGTTTCTTGTACTTCATTATTATTAATAAATTCAAGTTCCGAGTGCGAACCTCATTGCTTGCCTCCCTAACTCTATTTAATTACAGCGAATTTGGGCTTATTGTTGGCGGTCTTGCCTTTAAAATGGGATGGTTACCAGCAGATACCTTGGTTGCCATTGCTATTGCGGTCTCCATCTCGTTCATTATCTCAGCACCATTAAATAATTTCGGACATACCATTTACCAACGTTCTCGTCATTGGCTAAAAGAACATACTGCTGAACGATTAAATCCGATGGATAAGCTAATTAATCCCGGACGCGCTCAAATTTTGATTTTAGGTATGGGCCGTATTGGTAGTGGCGCCTATGATGAACTAAAAGAAAAATATGGTGACATTATTTTAGGCATAGAATTGCGTGAAGAATCAGCAAAACAGCACCAAGAGCTAGGAAGAAATGTGATTTCTGGTGATGCAACCGACCCTGATTTTTGGGAACGTATTCTTTCAACGTCGCACGTAAAGTTAGTTTTATTAGCGATGCCAAATCACCAAGGTAATCAATTTGCACTTGAGCAACTACAAACCAGAAACTATCAAGGACAAACCGCGGCAATCGCAGCATATAATGACCAAATTGATGGATTAATTGAACAAGGTGTTGATGCTGCATTTAATATTTACCACGAAGCAGGCAGTGGTTTTGCCCGCCATGTAAGTGAACAGTTGGATCCACAATTTAATCATCATAAAGATTACATAACACATTAATTTATCGTTAATTTATTTCATTCAAATAATGAAGAGAGCACAGCATCGTTTGTTGTGCTCTCTTTTTTTATCTCTTTTATCTTCAATAATTATAACTTTCAGTTCAAAAAAGCAGCACCAAGTAACGATTCAATAAGTAAATCTTCATTTTGTTAAAAAATATCTAATCATGGGTCGTATTTGTGAATTTATTTGTATTTCTGGGTTGATTTTTTTAGCGGTAATGGCAAATTGTATTCAGGACAATAATTTAAGATAAAAATTAAGAAGAGTAGAAGGAACTAATTTATGTGCTCAATTTTCGGAATTCTAGATATTAAAAGCGATCCAACGCCACTAAGAACTACCGCTTTAGAAATGTCTAAAAAGTTACGCCATCGAGGCCCAGATTGGTCAGGTATCTATTCATCTGACAAAGCAATTTTAGCGCATGAACGTTTAGCTATCGTTGGCTTAAACAGTGGCGCACAACCTCTTTATAGCGAAGATAAAAAGCACATCCTTGCTGTTAATGGTGAAATTTATAACCACAAAGAGCTTCGCGAAAAATACGCAGATAATTACACATTCCAAACTGATTCAGATTGTGAAGTTATTTTAGCGTTATATCGTGAAAAAGGAGCCGATCTACTCGAAGATTTAAATGGTATTTTTGCCTTCATTCTTTACGATGAAGAAAAAAATGAATATTTAATTGGTCGTGACCATATTGGTATTATCCCTATGTATCACGGTTATGATGAACATGGTAACTATTATGTTGCTTCAGAAATGAAAGCATTAGTTCCTGTATGTAAATCAATCAGTGAGTTTCCTCCTGGCCACTTCTACTCATCAAAAGATGCAGAACCAACGCGTTATTATTTACGTGATTGGATGGATTATGATGCAGTTAAAGATAACCCAACAAGTAAAGAAGACTTAACGCAGGCACTTGAAGATGCTGTAAAACGCCAATTAATGACAGATGTTCCTTATGGTGTACTTCTTTCTGGTGGATTAGATTCATCTATTACGTCTGCCGTAGCTAAACGCTTCGCGGCGATGCGTATTGAAGACGATGAAAAGTCGGAAGCATGGTGGCCTCAACTGCACTCTTTTGCTGTTGGTTTAGAGGGTGCACCAGATCTAAAAGCCGCTCGTGAAGTTGCAGATAAACTGGGTACTGTTCACCATGAGATGACTTACACCATTCAAGAAGGGTTGGATGCGATTCGTGATGTTATTTATCATATTGAAACCTATGATGTAACCACGATTCGAGCATCAACACCAATGTTCTTAATGGGTCGTAAAATCAAAGCAATGGGCATTAAAATGGTACTTTCTGGTGAAGGTGCTGACGAAATCTTTGGTGGCTACCTCTACTTCCATAAAGCACCAAACAAAAAAGAGTTCCATGAAGAGACCGTTCGTAAACTACTTGCTTTAAACATGTTTGATTGTGCTCGAGCGAATAAATCACTTGCCGCTTGGGGTGTAGAAGGCCGTGTTCCATTCTTAGATAAAGAATTTATTGATGTGGCTATGCGTTTAAACCCACAAGATAAGATGTGTGGCAATGGGAAGATGGAAAAACACATCTTACGTGAATGTTTTGAGCATTATTTACCTGAAGCTATCGCATGGAGACAGAAAGAACAATTCTCTGATGGTGTTGGATATAGCTGGATCGACACATTACGAGAAACAGCAGAGGCAAAAGTAACAGATCAACAAATGGAATCAGCAAAATTCCGCTTCCCGTATAACACGCCAACAACGAAAGAAGCGTATGTTTATCGAGAAATCTTTGAAGAGTTATTCCCTCTAGAGGATGCAGCGAAATGTGTTCCAGGTGGTCCATCAGTTGCTTGTTCATCAGCAAAAGCGATTGAATGGGATGAATCTTTCCAGAACTGTGTAGATCCGTCAGGTCGTGCTGTTCAAGCCGTTCATAACGAAGCATACGATTAATGCACTAGCACTCATTTTAATGTAATAAAAAAGCGCCTTATAGGCGCTTTTTTATTACATTAATATTCGATATCTGAGTTAGGTATTTTTATTTCTACTTTTTTATTAATTAACGTTATTAAGAGGATGGAACGTTTTTCACCATCAGCTTCTTTATAAATCGCTTCAATACCGCTATACGGTCCTTCTTTTATCGCTACTTTTTGTCCAGCTTCAGGTAAACACTCTAATTTTTCTTTATTGTTATTTTCATCGAGCGCTTTTAATGAGTAAATCAAGTCACCTTGCAGAACCTTTGGCTGAGCACCAAATCGAATAAAATCACTGACTCCACGAGTAGAGCGAATAGAAGTAAACGATGGACCTACCTCAAAGTCAAAATAGATAAACATGTAGCATGGAAATAGTGGTTCTTTTACTTGTTTTCTTTTTCCTCGAACAATTTTCTCTACAACGATCTCAGGATAAAAGCACTCTACCATTTGATTTTCTAAATGTAGTTTCGCTCTCTCTTGCTCACCGCGTTTGCAATAAAGTAAATACCACTGTTTCATAACTCAATACCTAACCAAACCAACTGAAGATCATAGCATGTCAAATCATTCAAAAAAATGATTTCCTAGTAAAAATCAATAGTTGCACGCACAACAAATGTTAAATATCGATAAATAACCAAAATTACATCTAAAGTCTAAATAACAATACAAAATTAAAATAAAAAACCAACAAGTCAAAACAAAAAAGAACTTAAGCCTATAAGAGAATACAAAAACAGAGTATGATAATGTTACTGATTTAAAGTGTTTCCAAACATTTCAAAGAGTTAAAATGTTACGCAAATCACATAAAAATGTACGACATTGCAGTAACGACATTCAAAGCGTATAAATTTACGCAGTATAAGAAGAATAATATTCCATTATAAAAGAGAACATTATGTCAAATAACAACAAATTACTTATGGGACACCCTCAAGGGTTGTTCTTACTTTTTGGAACAGAGCTTTGGGAACGCTTCTCCTATTACGCAATGCGCGCTATCTTGGTTCTATATCTCACAGATAGAACCATCAATGGCGGTATGGGTTGGACAGTAAAAGACGCATTAAGCCTATATGGTACTTATACCGCCCTTATGTACATAACCCCTCTCATTGGCGGATGGTTAGCTGATAATTACTTAGGCCAACGTAAAGCATTATTAATCGGCGGTTTCTTAATGGTAATTGGTCAATTTACTTTGGCTTTACCGCACGATTTTCTTCCTTTTTCTGTCGAAGCCTTATTTTATACCGGTCTTGGTTTTCTAATCGCTGGTAATGGTTTATTTAAACCAAATGTTTCAACAATGGTTGGTGATTTGTATGAAGATGGTGATCATCGACGCGATGGTGCATTTACTATCTTCTACATGGGTATTAACTTAGGTTCTTTACTTGCTGGTGTTGTATCAGGCTCTGTAACTGGAGTATGGGGATGGAAAGCTGGCTTCGTTGCAGCAGGTATCGGTATGATCATCAGTTTGATCATTCAAAGCCTTTTTGCCCAACGCTTCTTAGGTGACATTGGTGTTAGACCTGCTGCACATATTGCAAAAGAAAACGCAAAAGCAGCTGGTAAATCAAGCACGGCGTTAACTAAAGAAGAGATTGACCGACTAAAAGTGGTCATGATCATGGGTTTATTCGTTATTGTTTTCTGGGCGGGCTTTGAACAAGCTGGTGGCCTAATGAATGTATATTCACAACAATACACAGATAGAATGATTGGTTCTTTTGAAGTTCCTGCAGCTTGGTTCCAATCGTTAAACCCGTTCTTTATTATTGTTCTTGCTCCTATCATTGCTGGAATATGGGTTAAACTCGGTCCAAAAGAGCCAAGCTCACCAGTTAAATTTGCGATGGCTCTATTCTTCTTGGCTATGGGTTTCGTATGTATGGTTGGCGCAGTACTAGAACAAGGTGGCGACTTAACCATTAAAACCTCAATGCTTTGGTTAGTTGGCGCGTATTTCTTCCATACTTTAGGTGAACTGTGTTTATCACCAATTGGTCTTTCATTAGTGACTAAATTAGCTCCATTACGTTTAGCTTCATTAATGATGGGGACTTGGTTTGGCTTCAATGCTATCTCTAACTACATTGCAGGTTTAGTAGGCTCACATGTTGAAAGCTTAGGTGCTCTAGATATTTTTGCTGGTATTGCTATCACGGCAACGGTTTCTGGTGTTCTTCTTCTGATAATTTCAGGTACGCTTATTCGTTGGATGCACGGTGCTGAAAAAGCCCATTAATAAGTAAGTCCAAACTGAATATCAAATATTCAGAATGCGATTTAGCACAAAAAAGGCAGCCTTCATGGCTGCCTTTTTATTATACCAATGAACGGATTAGCTAAATTGGTACAACTAAATATAACTCTACAATGTGATTCTATCTCGGTTTTTCTCAACCAGTTTATCCCCAATACCTTTAACTTTCGTTAAATCATCAGCTTTGACAAACTTGCCGTTAGCATTACGGTAATCAATTATCGCTTGAGCTTTTGATTCTCCAACACCAACCAATAACGTTTTTAGCTCTTCAGCTCCTGCTTGGTTGATGTTAACCGTTATTTCAATACCTTCATGTGTATCGCTTTTTGTTACTTCTGCTGCTACTGAAGCAGAGAAAAGTGTTAGTGTTAACATCAAGGTACTAAGTAAAGTGAGTATGCGTTTCATTATGTATCCTTTTTAAAATGAAAAAATGATGATTGATACATCAGAAAACAACACCTATTCAAACATCGGAAAAAGCATATTAAAACGTTTACTAAAAACCTATATGGAAATAGTTTCTATCTTTAAAAACACGACGGGCCCCTTATAGGAGCCCGTCTTTTATATTTATCAGTTACAAAGAAATGCTTTACTGTTCAAGTAACGGATAGCTAATTTCTGTACTTTCTTTTAGCGTATCTAACGTTGCAGTTAAATCTTGCTGAGTTTGAGAACGCAATAAACCAGTAGCAATTTGCGATGACATATTTGAATCATTTAATTCTAATACACTATCAAGAGCAACAATGACATGGTTTCCTTGACGATCCATAACCTGCGCATACGTTGATTTACCATCAACAGGTTTCTCTAAGCGGTATACATCATTTGCTAACTCATCATTACGGCTGATCATACGAGCCTCAGCAAACGCTAAGCCATTATTTGCGATAACACTATTGTCACCGTTATTAAGACCTGAAATTACGTTTTGAGCAAGTTCTAGAGCTTTCTGTTCGCCTTGTGCCTGAGATAATCGAGCGATTACTGCATCTTTTACTTCATCAAGAGGTAAAACCATTTCATCACGAACATCTTCAACACGAACAACGATAACGCGTTCAGGTGCAATTTCGATAACATCAGAGTTTAAGCCATCTTCTTTAACTTCTGGGCTATAAATAGCTTGAAGTACAGCTGAATCCGCAAGCGCTTTAGGTGCATCAGCTTGAGAGAAGAAATCAGATGTTACAATCTTCGCATCAACTGCTTCTGCTGCATCATCTAATGAATCAGGTGATTCAAACGCTTTTTCAGCTAATTCAGTTTGTAGACTGTAAAACGCATCTGCTGCATGCTCATCAACTAAGAAGGATTTGATATCAGCACTTACTTCAGCAAGCGGTTTTGTCGTTGGCTCTTCGATACCATTCAATTGAATAATATGATAACCAAACGCTGATTTAACGATACCAGAATGATCACCAACTTTTGCTAATTGGAAAGCAGCATCTTCAAACTCAGGATCAATAACACCACGTTCAATCCAGCCTAAAGAACCACCTTCTTTAGCTGTAGGGATATCTTGTGAAGCATCTTTAGCTACAGTGGCAAAGTCTTCACCATTGTTAATTCTATCTAGCACTTTTTGTGTATCAGCTTCGTCGCCTTTAATTAAAATATGGCTAACTTCACGCTTCTCTTGTGTAGAATATTTATCTAAGTTTGCTTGATAGTACTCTTCAATTTCTTTATCTGTAATTGGCGCCTGCGCTTTTAATGAATTACCAGATAGCTCTACATATGACACTTTTACTTGTTCAGGTCGAACAAATTGTTGTTTGTTTGCATTGTAGTATTCTGTGATTTCTTCATCTGTTACTTTTGCATTTTTAGCAAAATCAGCAGTATTTAATGTAATAGTACGAATTTCACGTTGCTGAGTTTCTAAAGCAGCTTGTGCTTGAACTTCATTTGATAACGTAAACTCTGTCGATTCCAACGCCATAACTAGCTGGTTTCTTACTAAGTCTTGACGTAAGTAAGCGGCAAAACTATCAGAGCTAAAACCTGCGCGGCGTAAAGAAATGTTATAGATTTCTTCATCAAACTTGCCATCTTTTTGGAATTGAGGCATTGAAAGGATAGTTTGACGAATTTGATCATCGCTAATACGCAAGCCTAAATCTTGAGCTTGGTTATCAAGCAGTGCATCATTAACCATACGGTCTAAAACTGACTTACGGAATTGCTCTACATATGCAGGATCACCCAGTAACGTAGCAAAATATTCACCTAACTGTGATTGCATACGGTTACGTTCATTTTGATAAACTTGCTCAAACTCATTACGAGTAATTTCGCGCTCACCAACTTTCGCTGCTAAAGGCTGGCCACCACCGACTAAATAACTACCTACACCTGCAAATACAAATGAGAAAATAATTAGACCGAGAATGATCTTAACTGCAAGGCCTGTTGAACCTTCGCGAATTCGATCCATCATAATGTGTATTAACTCCTAATCACCGAATGGAATGATTTTATTCCTAAGAAAACATTTCAATTTCTATTGATAGTGAAAATTTAAAATAGTTCAACAAAAGAAAAATTTAACAATAAAAAAGCGCATCATTGGATGCGCCTATGACTCATATCTCTAGTCTACTAGCGTTACGCTAGCTTGTGTAGAGTTTTATCTAGTTTTCGATTAGTTACACGCATCTTTTAATGCTTTACCCGCTTTAAAAGCAGGAACTTTTGCAGCTGAAATCTCAATCGCTTCACCAGTTTTAGGGTTACGACCTGTGCGAGCTGCACGCTCACGAACTACAAATGACCCAAAACCAACAAGAGTTACTTGATCGCCACTTTTTAGCGTCTCAGTTACTGTTTCAACTAGTGCATCTAAAGCACGGCCTGCTGCTGCTTTTGAGATATCTGCACTTTCAGCAATTTGATCAACTAATTGAGATTTATTCACGGTATTCCCCTTTAAAATTTTCATTCAACAGTTTAATGAACGAGTCCATATAATAATATTTGTTGTGTGAATTTATCTTCACAGCAATAGAGTCTAACTTAACGATATCAATATAGAGTGACAAGTCATTTCGACTTGTCAGCCCTGTTATATCAACGTTTTTTGCTACACATCACTTTTTAGATTGTTCAACACTAAAACCTGATGGGTCGCTTTGTAAAGCCAATGTCAAAACTTCGTCAATCCACTTAACTGGATGTACAGATAAATCAGCAATTACATTCGCTGGAATGTCTTCTAAATCACGCTCATTCTCTTTTGGAATGATCACGGTTTTAATTCCACCACGGTGTGCAGCTAACAATTTTTCTTTTAAACCACCAATAGGCAGTACTTCACCACGTAATGTAATTTCACCCGTCATTGCAACATCAGAACGAACCGGATTACCAGTTAAGCTTGAAACAAGTGCCGTACACATACCGATACCTGCACTTGGACCGTCTTTTGGTGTTGCACCTTCTGGTACGTGAACGTGAATATCACGCTTTTCATAGAAATCAGGATTAATACCTAATTTTTCAGCACGAGTACGAACTACGGTCATTGCTGCTTGGATTGACTCTTTCATCACGTCACCAAGCGAACCTGTATAAGTAAGTTTACCTTTACCTATCATTGATTCAGCTTCAATAGTAAGTAAGTCACCACCTACCTCAGTCCAAGCTAAACCAACAACCTGACCAATACGATTCTCATCATCCGCTTTACCGTAATCACAGCGCTGAACGCCTAAGAAATCTTTCAGGTTATCTTGATTAATCGTTACTTTCTTAATCGATTTATCAAGTAAGATCTGCTTAACCGCTTTACGGCATAATTTAGAGATTTCTCGCTCTAAACTACGAACACCAGCTTCACGCGTGTAATAACGAATAATGCCAATGATTGCTGAATCATCAATCTCAATTTCATTTTCTTTTAAGCCATTACGCTTAATTTGTTTTGTCAGTAAATGATTCTTAGCAATGTTTAATTTTTCATCTTCTGTATAACCAGATAAACGAATCACTTCCATACGATCCAATAATGGACCCGGAATATTCATTGAGTTAGACGTTGCAACAAACATGACATCTGACAAATCGTAATCAACTTCTAAATAGTGATCACTGAATGCGCTGTTTTGTTCAGGATCAAGTACTTCTAATAAAGCAGATGCTGGATCACCACGCATGTCCGATGACATTTTGTCAATCTCATCCAAAAGGAAGAGTGGGTTTTTCACTTCAACTTTCGACAGCTTTTGGATTAACTTACCTGGTAATGAACCAATGTAAGTACGACGATGTCCTCGAATCTCAGCTTCATCACGTACGCCACCAAGAGCCATACGTGTGTATTTACGTCCCGTTGCTTTCGCAATAGATTGCCCTAATGAGGTTTTACCTACACCAGGAGGTCCAACTAAACAAAGGATAGGACCTTTTAGCTTACTTACTCGGCTTTGAACCGCTAAATATTCTAAAATACGTTCTTTTACTCGCTCTAAGCCGTAGTGATCTGAATTTAAGATCTCTTCAGCTTTTGCCAAGTCTTTCTTCACTTTAGAGCGTTTATGCCATGGAACACCAACCATGCAATCAATGTAGCTACGAACTACCGTTGCTTCAGCTGACATTGGAGACATCATTTTTAATTTCTGAAGCTCTTGCTCTGCTTTTTCTTGCGCTTCTTTTGGCATTTTTGCATCTACAATTTTCTTTTGCAGTGCTTCAAATTCATCAGGAGCATCATCCAAATCGCCCAGTTCTTTCTGAATGGCTTTCATTTGCTCATTCAAATAGTACTCACGTTGGCTTTTTTCCATTTGTTTTTTAACGCGGCCACGAATACGTTTTTCGATTTGAAGTAAATCGATCTCCGATTCCATCATGCCCATTAAATATTCTAAACGAGCAATCACATCTGTTAATTCTAATACTTCTTGCTTATCAACCAATTTTAATGGCATATGAGCAGCGATAGTATCAGCAAGGCGTGCAGCATCTTCAATTCCATTTAATGAAGTTAACACTTCTGGTGGAATCTTTTTATTTAATTTGATGAAGCCTTCAAATTGATTAATTGCAGAGCGCATGATCACTTCTTGCTCTGCATCATCAATAACAGGTGTCAGCAAGAATTCAGCATCGGCAGTAAAGAAATCAGCCTCAAGAAACTGGTGAATTTTCGCTCGTTGCTGACCTTCAACTAACACTTTTACTGTGCCGTCTGGTAGTTTTAATAACTGTAAAATTGTCGCAATTGTACCAACACCGTGCAAGTCATCTAACTGTGGCTCTTCTTTTGCAGCTTCTTTTTGTGCCACAAGTAAAACTTGCTTATTTTGTTCCATTGCTGCTTCTAAGCAACGGATGGATTTTTCACGGCCTACGAATAATGGAATAACCATGTGGGGATATACCACAACATCGCGTAATGGTAGAACTGGTATCTCGATGCGCTCGGAACGCTCCAGGTTCATATTCTTCTCTCTTTCCGTCAGTATCTATTAGGAATAATATGGGGGCAAGTCGCTAAGATTCAATATAATTTTCATTAAAAAATAAAAAAGGAGGCCAATGCCTCCTTTTTATTCAACTAACTTGTCTTTTTGCTATTCAGCAGAAATTGCTTTTGTTTCTGTGTTTTCAAAAATTAATAGTGGTTCTGATTCACCATTAATCACAGACTCATCGATTACTACTTTAGAAACGCCTTCTTTTGAAGGTAATTCATACATAGTCTCAAGTAATACCGCTTCTAGAATTGAGCGAAGTCCACGAGCACCTGTTTTACGATCCATTGCTTTTTTAGCAATTGCTTTTAAAGCATCTTCACGGAATTCAAGCTCTGCACCTTCTAAATCAAATAATGCACCATATTGTTTAGTTAATGCATTTTTAGGTTGACTTAAAATCTGAACTAACGCTTCTTCATCTAATTCAGTCAGCGTTGTTGTTACAGGCAAACGGCCAATAAATTCTGGAATTAAACCAAACTTAACTAAATCTTCTGGTTCAATTTGCTTGAACAAATCACCGATTGTTGCTTCGTTTTCTTTAGAACGAACATCAGCACCAAAACCAATGCCTGTACCTGTTGCAACACGTTGCTCAATTACTTTATCTAAGCCAGCAAAAGCACCACCACAAATAAATAGAATCTTAGATGTATCTACTTGTAGGAATTCTTGCTGTGGATGCTTACGACCACCTTGAGGTGGAACTGAAGCAATTGTGCCTTCAATCAATTTCAATAGCGCTTGCTGAACACCTTCACCAGATACATCACGTGTAATTGATGGGTTTTCAGACTTACGAGAAATCTTGTCAATTTCATCGATATATACAATGCCACGCTCTGCTTTAGCAGGATCGTAATCGCATTTTTGTAATAGCTTTTGAATGATGTTTTCAACATCTTCACCAACATAACCCGCTTCAGTTAATGTGGTTGCATCCGCCATAGTAAACGGTACATCCAAGAAACGAGCTAGAGTCTCAGCAAGTAATGTTTTACCACTACCCGTTGGGCCAATCAGAAGGATATTACTTTTACCAAGCTCTACCCCATCTTTTGTTGTATCGCCATTACGCAAACGCTTGTAGTGGTTGTATACAGCAACAGCCAGTACTTTCTTCGCATGTTCTTGACCAATTACATAGTCATCTAAATGCTCACGAATATTACGTGGTGTTGGTAACTCTTCACTACTCTCTTTAGGAGACAGAGTATTATCTTTTAGCTCTTCGCGAATAATGTCGTTACATAAATCAACGCACTCATCACAAACATAAACAGATGGGCCTGCAATTAGTTTACGAACTTCATGCTGGCTTTTTCCGCAAAAAGAGCAATATAGTAACTTTCCACTATTTTCGTCTTTACGCTTGTCTGTCATTTGCTAACCTCTTAAACGTTGCCTTTATGCTGTAAGTTTATACTAACTTACCTTCTTTGCTGTAAACGTTACTGCTTTTTTATGAATTAGTCACGCTTATTTAACACAGCATCTACAAGACCGTATTTCACAGCATCATCTGCTGACATGAAATTATCACGATCTGTATCTTGTTCAATCACTTCCAAAGGCTGACCTGTGTGCTCTGCAAGCAACGTATTCAATTTCTTCTTAATCGTTAAGATTTCTTGAGCATGAATTTGAATATCAGACGCTTGACCTTGGAAACCACCTAGTGGTTGGTGAATCATCACACGTGAATTTGGTAATACATAACGCTTACCAGGAGCACCACCTGCAAGTAAGAAGGCACCCATAGAACATGCTTGACCCATACATACTGTACTCACGTTTGGCTTGATGAACTGCATTGTGTCGTAAATAGACATACCCGCAGTAACAGAGCCGCCTGGAGAGTTAATGTATAGGAAGATATCCTTATCAGGGTTCTCAGACTCAAGGAAAAGCAACTGTGCTACAACTAGGTTAGCCATGTGATCTTCAACTTGACCTGTTAAAAAGATAACTCGCTCTTTTAACAGACGGGAATAAATATCATACGAACGCTCACCACGTGAAGTTTGCTCAACAACCATAGGAACAAGTGCATCCATAATAGAAGGCATTGCATTGTTTTCTTGATAGCTCATAACCGTATCCCTTATAAAATAAATGGTCCGAATGACGCTTCATTCGGACCATTATTAGCAGATCTTGTGAAACTAAGTCAACTAACTACTTAATTAATTTAGAAATTAAGCAGGTTGTTGATTCATTAGTTCGTTAAAGCCAAATGCTTTTTCAGAAACTTGTGCTTTAGCTAGGATAGCTTCAACAGCTTGTTCTTCTAGAGCAACATTACGCATGTTGTTCATCATTTGCTCGTTGCCTTCGTAGTAAGCAACAACTTCTGTTGGATCTTCGTATGCAGAAGCCATTTCGTTGATAAGTGCTTTTACTTTCTCATCATCAGCTTTTAGCTCTTCAGACTTGATAACTTCACCAAGAAGAAGACCAACAACTACGCGACGTTTAGCTTGTTCTTCAAATAGTTCACGTGGAAGCTCAGGAGCTGTGTCAGCGTTGCCACCGAAACGTTGAACTGCTTGTTGACGTAAAACTTGAACTTCTTGATCGATTAGAGCAGAAGGTACGTCAATGTTGTTTTGCTCAACTAGACCGTTGATTGCTTGTTCTTTGATCTTGTTCTTAACAGCTTGAGCTAGTTCACGCTCCATGTTCTTACGAACTTCAGCTTTAAGACCTTCAACGCCACCTTCAGCGCCGAACTTAGCAACGAACTCGTCGTTTAGTTCAGGAAGCTCACGAGCTTCAACTTTAACTACTTTAATAGCGAACTGTGCAGCTTTACCTTTTAGGTTTTCTGCATGGTATTCTTCTGGGAAGTTAACGTCGATAGTTAGTTCGTCACCAGCTTTCTTACCTTTGATGCCATCTTCAAAACCAGGGATCATACGACCTTGGCCCATTTCTAGAGGGAAGTTTTCAGCTTTACCGCCTTCAAACTCTTCACCGTCGATAGAACCAACAAAGTTGATTGTAGCGCGAGTACCGTCTTCAGCAGCGATATCAGCATCAGCCCAAGTAGATTGTTGCTTACGTAGAGTTTCTAGCATTTCTGCTACGTCTTCATCTTTAACTTCAACTTGTGGTTTTTCAACAACAACTTTGTCTAGACCTTGAAGAGCTACTTCTGGGTAAACTTCAAAAGAAGCAGAGAAAACTAGATCTTTACCTTCTGCGAATTCAACAGGTGTAAATGTTGGAGCGCCAGCTGGGTTGATTTTCTCTTTTACGATAGCTTCGATGAAGTGACGTTGCATAACTTCACCCATCACATCATTGCGTACCGCTTGACCATACATTTTCGCAACCATCTTCATTGGCACTTTACCTTTACGGAAGCCATCGAAGCGACGATTTTTAGCGATATTACGAAGCTCAGCAGATACTGCATCTTCAATGTTTGCTGCTGGAACAGTGATAGTTAGAACGCGCTCTAGGCCTTCTTTAGTTTCAACGGTAACTTGCATGTTTATATAAACCTCAAAATCGACTCAGGTTCTCTGAGTTTGCGACAAAACAAAACGTGTCGCATCCTTGTGTTACGGGACTATAAAGATAGACCGCAACCCCTATGATTCGTGATACCTCAGGGTACCTTCCTTTTATTTACTTTTATATCAAAAGCAAATACGTATTTTAGCAATCAAAATACGTCATTTAGCCAAGTGGCAAAATAAGACGCGATATTGTAGCGATCTGACGTTTCTATGTCGAGGCTCACTACACTTGTTGATAATCTTTAATGAGAAATTGGGGAATAAGTAGTACTTTTCAACCCTTATTAACGATTTTTTTCTTAAAATAACCGTTATTTATTAAAAATTTTGCTACTAACAATATCCGCCATCATTTCAATGTGTAACTCATCATCATTTAAACACGGAATAAAGGTGTATTTTTGACCACCAGACTCCATGAAAATCTCTTTACACTCTTCAG
Organism: Aliivibrio sp. S10_S31; assembly: GCF_014694495.1. Lineage (NCBI taxonomy): Bacteria > Pseudomonadati > Pseudomonadota > Gammaproteobacteria > Vibrionales > Vibrionaceae > Aliivibrio > Aliivibrio sp. S10_S31. Next base: position 141,871 of record NZ_JAAUWR010000002.1, read on the forward strand.
AAAGCTCTTCTAATGTTTCCAAACAATCAGACGAAAAAGCAGGACTGATAATGTCTAATGATTTAATTCCTTTTGGCGCAAGCACTTTTAATGTTTCAGAAGTATAAGGTTGTAACCACTCTTCACGTCCGAAACGAGATTGGTAACTCATACCAATTTGTTCAGAAGTTAACCCTAGCTCTTGTGCTAATAATTCGGTTGTTCTTTCACAATGCGCTGCATAAATATCGCCATTATCAACAAAACGTTGTGGAATACCGTGGTATGAGCAAAGAACATAATCCCCCTTTCCATTCCTTTCCCACGACTGACGCACGGAGTTTGCAAGTGCTTTAATGTACAAAGGGTGATCATGGTAATTATGAATCATGGTGAAATTGGGTAGTACAGGTGTCGTTTTGTATTGTTTTGCAATTTGGTCAAAAACAGCTGCAGTTGTAGTACGAGAGTATTGCGGATACAAAGGTAAAATAATTATCTCATCACAGCCTTGTTGTTCTAATGACTCAATACCAGATTTAATTCTTGGTTCACCATAAGTCATTCCTAAAGCTACAGGCATCGAAAGGCGTGTTTCTAATGCTTTTACCTGTCGCTGTGAATACACTAATAATGGTGAGCCGTCTTCCATCCAAACGCTTTCATACAACTTAGCCACTTTTGGGGCGCGTATAGGAAGAATGACACCATGAAGCAATGGGCACCATATGAATCGATTCATATCCACCACTCGCTTATCATGTAAAAATTCTGATAAAAATTGTTTTACCGCAGCAGCTGTTGGCGCTGTTGGTGTTCCAAGATTAACCAGCAACACCCCTGTCTTTTTATTATTCACTGTCAATTACCTATTTATTTTCCATAAAAAAAGCGACCTATAAAAGGCCGCTTCAATATAGCAATAAATTACTGACTACGTAAGATTACGCTAGTGCTTTTTCGATTTCAGCACTTACTTCAGCAACTAATTTAGTACCATCAAATTTAAGGTACTTAGTATTACCTGCTTCAGCTTCTTTGTTGTAGTAAGCGATAAGCGGTGCAGTTTGCTCATGGTAGATACCTAAACGAGCAAGTACTGTCTCAGGCTTATCATCTTCACGGATAACAAGAGGCTCGCCAGTTTCGTCATCTTTACCTTCTTCTTTTGGTGGGTTGTACACTACGTGGTAAGTACGACCAGAAGGAAGGTGAGCACGACGACCAGACATACGCTCAACGATTACTTCGTCAGCAACGTCAAACTCAAGAACGTAATCGATAGATACACCGTTCTCTTTTAGGCCATCAGCTTGAGGAATTGTACGAGGGAAACCATCTAGTAGGAAACCTTTAGCGCAATCTTCTTGAGCAATACGCTCTTTAACAAGACCAAGGATGATCTCATCAGATACAAGTTGACCAGCATCAATTACAGATTTTGCTTGTTTACCAAGCTCAGTACCTGCCTTGATTGCAGCACGTAGCATGTCACCTGTAGAGATTTGTGGAATACCATATTTATCCATGATGAACTGAGCTTGAGTACCTTTACCCGCACCTGGTGCACCTAAAAGGATGATACGCATTGTTTTCCCCTTAAAAAATAATCTTGGAATTTATACCAAACCTTACAAATAAAAGTTACCTAACCTATATTTATAAACTTAGGTATAAGTTTTATTTCTAAAAAATAAGCCGTGAAGATACACGTAACTGTGAAAGCTATCAAGTTTGCAATTAAAAAAGCAAAAACTGCCTCTTAAATTGTGTGTATTTTCACCGTTAAAGACAATGAGACCTTAGTGTTATCTTTACTAAGGTCTCATCTTATTTAGCACAAATAATAATTATTTAGCTAGCAGTTGATTCATTGCACTTAAGAACTGCGACGGATCTTCTAAAGAACCTCGTTCAGCAAGCATCGCTTGGCCAAGTAACATCTCAACCCAACGGCCAAATGCTTCTTCATCAGCTTCATCTGCCATTTGTTTTACTAAAGCATGGTCAGGGTTAATTTCAAAAATGTACTTCACTTCTGGCGCAGCTTGACCTGCAGCTTCCAACAGTTTTGCCATTTGAGTACCCATTTCAAAGTCATCAGTAACAACAACCGCAGGTGTCGTTGCTAATTTGAACGTGGTGCGAACTTCTTTAACTCGATCGCCTAAATATAACTTTGTACGCTCAACAACTGACTTGAACTCTTCTTCAGTTTCTTTGTGTTTTTCTTTTTCCGCTTCATCTTCAAACTTGCTTAAATCTAAGCCCGCTTTTGTGATTGATTGGAATTGCTTACCGTCAAATTCGGTTAAGTAGCTCATTAGCCACTCATCGATACGGTCATACATCAGAACAACTTCAATACCTTTTGCTTTAAATTGTTCTAGGTGTGGACTGTTTTTCGCAGCGGCATAGCTATCAGCAGTTAGATAGAAGATCTTATCTTGTTCTTCTTTCATGCGCTCAACATAGCCAGCAAGGCCTAGAGCTTGCTCTGAACTGTCTTTTTCTGTCGTTGCAAAGCGTAATAGCCCAGCAATTTTTTCTTTATTAGCGAAATCTTCAGCTAAGCCTTCTTTTAGAACTTGGCCAAATTGCTTCCAGAAAATCAGGTACTTTTCATTGTCTTTTTTCGCCATTTTCTCAAGCATACCCAGTACACGTTTTGTACATGCACTACGTAATGATTGAGTTACTTTATTATCTTGAAGAATCTCACGCGATACGTTTAAAGGTAAATCATTTGAGTCAATTAACCCTTTAACAAAACGTAAGTACGTTGGCATAAATTGCTCAGCATCGTCCATAATAAAGACACGTTGAACATATAACTTTAGACCACTTTTATGATCACGATTCATCATATCAAATGGTGCTTTTGCCGGAATATATAGAAGGCTCGTGTAGTCATTTTTACCTTCTACTTTGTTGTGACTCCAAGTTAATGGATCAGCAAAATCATGAGAAACATGCTTATAGAACTCTTGGTATTCAGCATCTTCAATATCCGATTTACTACGAGTCCAAAGTGCTTGAGCTTTATTTACTTGTTCCCATTTACCTTCTTTATCTTTTCCTTCTTCGTCTTTTTCAACAGTCCAGATAAAGACAGGGATACCGATGTGATCAGAGTATTTACCAATCACTTCTTTTAAACGCCACTCATTTAGAAATTCTTTACCTTCTTCACGCATATGAAGAATGATATCTGTACCGCGACTTTCTTTTGTAATGTCTTCAATGGTGTAATCACCTTCACCCTCTGAGTGCCATTGAACACCTTGATCTTTTTCAGAACCTGCAGCACGCGTACGAACCGTAACCGCATCAGCGACGATAAATGCAGAGTAAAAACCTACACCAAATTGACCAATAAGTTGAGAGTCTTTACTTTGGTCTTCAGATAATTTAGAGAAAAAATCAGCCGTTCCCGATTTTGCAATCGTACCTAAATGCTCAATCACATCTTCACGGCTCATACCAATACCATTATCTGAAATGGTTAATGTATTTGCAGCCTCGTTAAAAGATAATTTAACACCAAGGTCGGCATTACCTTCATATAAATCGCCATTTGATAGCGCTTTAAAACGTAGCTTATCTGATGCATCAGAAGCATTTGAGATTAGTTCACGCAAAAAGATCTCTTTATTTGAATATAAAGAGTGAATCATTAAATGAAGTAACTGTTTTACTTCTGATTGAAATCCACGTGTTTCTTTATTAGCAGTTTGCTCACTCATCTAAAAACTCCAATATATAAGAGGTAACATTATTTACACTTACATATTGAAATAGGGTCATAAAACAGCAATTCAAGGTAAAGATATGTAAAACAGGCAGATTTTTTGCTGTTTTTTTGCTTTTTTTATAGAACAAAAATGATTAATGATAAATTTTGACATAATATAGACATTCTAAAAGTGATACTCTTTATCATATCTAAGAACTGCCACTACTGAGTTAATAACCGATGAATACAGAAAATAACAAAATTATTATTGGCGACCGGTTTCTCTTCGATCCAAACGACAATAGTCTTATTGATACACTAAATGATGATGAGATTATTCGCTTGGGTGGTAATGAAAGTCGAGTTTTAAGCCTGCTGATTCAAGAACCAGGGAAGGTTGTTAGCCGTCACGAACTACATGAGTATGTTTGGAGAGATCAAGGGTTTGAAGTTGATGATTCAAGTTTAACTCAAGCTATCTCTACATTAAGGAAGATGCTCCAAGACCCAACCAAGTTGCCTGTTTATGTAAAAACAGTACCAAAACGTGGTTATCAATTTATTTCAACAGCTGTTGCTCAAGTCGATCCAGACCAGAAAATAGAAGCTGAAACTGAACACAATTTAGAGAATACTCCGTTAAACGATTCTCTAAATAACACTTCAGTACATCAAGATGATGCTCAAGAAGCACAAACTGTGGCACCGCAACAAAACGCAACAATACATCAGCCATCTACGACTAATTCAGCACCACAGGCACATCTATCTCTTTTAGGTACAATAATGCTTATTATTGCATTTGTTTTGCCTATTCTTGCTTATGTTAATCATACGCCAAAATCAGATGCCTTTGTCCAAGTTGCTAATTATGATAATACGCCTGTTTTTGTTCCGGTTAACCACCCTAGCATCGAGCAGTGGAAACCTCTTATTGAACAATGTACAAATTTTTATAATTCAAAGCACACTGATTCATTAAAACCAATTGAAGTTATTGCCACTAGCGGTCAACCAAATCAAATTACATTAAATTATATACATAGCGAAGAGCACAGTGATCAAAGTATCAGTGTACGCTTGCTAATTGATCAAAAAGGGGTGGATAAGGTATGTGGATAAACAAAGAGCAGTTACCTCTATTCAAACGTTTATTACCCTTAATCCTGTTAACTATCTCAGTAATAGGTAGTGCATGGTTTTATTGGAAAAGCGACAGTAAAGTAGAACAGCTATTAATATCTAAAGAATGGCAAAGTATGAGCACAGTTCGAATAGACACTGACTATGAGGATATGGGCCCACTTAAACGTGCTGATATTAAATCTAACGTGGTTTATTTACCAAATAAGACCTATTCAAAGTCATCTACATTAACGATTTACAGTGGGTTAACTGATGAAATTCATCCACTAACAATCAATGTAATGGAGACTGGTAATTGGGATTACAGCGGTGATTATTTACTTATTGACCCTACTGAATTTAAAGATGTTACTGCCAGTGACAATAAAAATTTTTCAGGTTCTCAGAAAAAGCTGATTATGCGAGTTTTCAGAATGGATGCTCAACAAAGTAAGCGTGTTGATGTGGTTAATGATAAAACATTATTGCTAACGAGCTTAAATTACAGCTCTGGCATTCTATTCTCACATTAACGATGATTTCAAATTAATAAAAAAGAAGCGATTATTACGCTTCTTTTTTTATATCTAAAATATAATTATTAAATATCAATCGAATGCAAAATATTACCTTCAAAATCACATACGCTTAGCGTCTGTCCATCAAGTAACCCATAACTTGCTTTTTCCCCTTCAATACGTGGGAAGGTTGTAGAACCTGGATTAAAAATAATTTGATCTCCAACCCACTCTGCAACCGTAATATGCGTATGGCCATGAGCGATAATATCGCCTTTTTTCAATGGTGGTCGCTTATCAGCATTATAAATATGGCCATGAGTTAAAAATAATTTTTGACCCGTTGGTAATAGCACAATGTGATAATCAGACATGATAGGAAATGAAAGCAGCATCTGATCAACTTCACTGTCACAATTCCCTCTTACTGCAATGATAGAATCTGCATATTGATTTAATAATTCGGCAACCGCAAGTGGGTTGTGACCTTCAGGTAATGGGTTTCGTGGACCAAAATTAATTAAATCCCCAAGTAAAATCAGGTGATCTGCTTTTGAAGCTAGAAACGTATCAATAACACGCTGGGTTGCAGGTAAAGATCCATGCAGATCCGAAGCAAAAAATAGTTTCACGAAAGGTCCTTAAATATCGATATAATGCGAACACAAAGTATAAAGGAAATGTAAGCAAAGTTGCCAATCATTGAAGTCAATTTATACTTAGTTAGACAGATAACGAAAATATCTTGCAGGAGACGAGATGAAAATACTCATAACAGGTAGTACAGGATTAATAGGAAAGCAATTACTCGACCACCTAAAAGGGCATCACTTAATCCTTCTTACTCGAAATATAAAAAAAGCCCAACTTTCTTTAAACCACCTTGCTTTACCACATGTAGAGTTTGTTTCTGACCTGTCATCTTTTTCAAACTTCAATGATATTGATATTATTATCAATCTAGCTGGAGAGCCCATTGCCGATAAAAAATGGACAAAAAAACAAAAGAAAAAAATCATTCAAAGTCGATGTGAACTAACTCAACAGCTTTCTGAGCTTTGTCTTGCCTCTTCAACTCCACCTAGTTGTTTTATTTCTGGATCAGCTATCGGCTATTACGGCAGTCATGATAATAAAAACATAGACGAAAGCATGCAGGTATCCCTACCCGATTTTACTCATCAAGTATGTCAAGAATGGGAAAGCAAGGCACTCCGAGCCCAAAACGACAACACTCGAGTTTGCATACTGCGTACTGGCATTGTGTTATCGCAATCTGGTGGAGCACTAGGAAAAATGTTACTCCCATACAAACTCGGTTTAGGTGGACCAATCGGTAACGGTAAACAATATATGTCATGGATACATATTGATGATATGGTTTCTGCTATCTTACACCTAGTTTTTGAAGAGCAAAGCCATGGTATTTATAACATCACGGCTCCTCACCCTGTAACCAACCGCGTATTTAGCCAAGCCTTAGCAGGAACACTGCAACGCCCACATTTTTTATTCACCCCCAAATTATTAATTAAAACCATTTTAGGTGAATCCGCAGTATTGCTTTTAGATAGCCAACGTATTAGACCAAAACGTTTAGTTAATGAAGGATTCAAATTTCGCTACTCACGGATAGAATCGGCATTAAAACAACTTCTACAATAACCTCGATCCTCCGACTCTAAAGTATCATTCACTTCGAATAGACAATGTCATTGTTTATCGAAGTGAAGATAGAACTAATAATTAGTACATAGCCCTCGTCTAAAATTTAATTCGTACTCAAATTAATTTCAGAATCCCTTTATTAACTTTATTTACATTCAATCCAATCTCAATATTCAACGTGTTATTAAGTGGATACTACTGTTTATTACCTTGACTTTAAAACCATAAAAAATCAATTGGTTACACAAAATTAACTCGCATTTATGCGACTCATTTATCAATAAAATGAATTTAATAAATTATTTTACAATATGGTAACTCTTGATTATCAATCTCATTTTACTTATAGTACTAAGCAATTTTTTAATAAAGGATCTAAACATGAATCCCATACTGGAAGTTAAGGGACTGTACAAAGTATTTGGAGAAGACACTGAACGTGCATTTTCAATGATTGATAAAGGCGCAAATAAAGATCAAGTGTTTGAGAAAACGGGATTAACGATTGGGGTTAATGATGTTTCTCTTAGTATTCAAGAAGGCGAAATTTTCGTAATAATGGGACTTTCTGGTTCTGGAAAATCCACATTAGTTCGTCTTCTCAATCGACTTATCGAACCAACAAAAGGTAATGTGTTTCTCAGAGGAAAAGACATCGCCCACATTTCAGAAGAAGAACTTCGCCAAGTTCGCCGCAACAACATCTCCATGGTTTTTCAAAACTTCGCTCTAATGCCACACATGACAGTCATAGAAAATGCAGCTTTTGGTTTAGAACTCGCAGGAGTTGATACGGAAAAAAGAAAAGCAAGTGCACTAGAAGCGCTAGATAGAGTTGGACTTGGTGCCTATTCTGAATCTTATCCTGATGAACTATCTGGTGGTATGAAACAACGAGTTGGTCTTGCTAGAGCATTAGCTTGTGATCCAGATATTTTATTAATGGATGAAGCATTTTCTGCTCTTGACCCTTTAATCAGAACTGAAATGCAAGACGAGCTCATTCGCTTACAAAATGACGATAAACGCACGATAGTTTTTATCTCTCATGATCTTGATGAAGCGATGAGGATCGGCGATCGCATTGCTATTATGCAAAATGGTGAAGTCGTTCAAGTAGGCACTCCAGATGATATCCTTAATAATCCAGCCAATGACTATGTTGAAGCATTTTTCAGAGGTGTAAATGTTGCTAGCGTTTTAACGGCTAAAGATATTGCACGAAAAAAGCCTGCCGCTGTTTTTAAAAAATCAGAACATGATGGCCCAGCTTCAGCTCTTCAAATCTTAATTGATAATGATCGCGAATATGGGATTATTGTCGATAAAAGTAACCACTACTCTGGCATAGTCTCTGTCGACTCTCTTCGCGAAGCTCATAATGACCATAATTCATTAATAAGTGCTCAATTGGCAAATGGCGTCACTCTTACACCTGAACAACCAATTAATGATATTTTAGGTATTGTTGCTGACGTTCCTTATTCCGTTCCTGTCGTTGACAAAAACGGTAATTACTTTGGTGTTGTGACTAAATCACGACTTCTACAGACGTTAGATAAGGGATAAGTCATGTCAGCAAATCAAACAACAAATGATCCATGGTCACAAACTGAAACTCAATCAAGCGATCCTTGGGGTCAAGCAAGCGAATCAGCATCTTCAAATGATTGGTTAACAACAGAAACAGTAGACACTAAATCTTTTGATATTTTAAACCCATTTGAAGAAGCGGTTCTTCCTGTAGATACATGGGTTGAATCGGGATTAAATTGGTTGGTGGAGCATGGTCGTCCCCTATTTCAAGCAATACGTGTTCCTATCGACTTTATTTTAAGCTCTTTTGAAACCGCTCTTGTATCAACACCTGCGCCATTCATGTTGCTTATTTTATTTTTACTTGCGTGGCAATTTTCAAATCTAAAGCTTGGTGTATCCACTGCAATTTCACTGTTATTTATAGGACTTATCGGTGCTTGGTCACAAGCGATGACGACCCTTGCTCTGGTTATGACCTCTGTGTTCTTCTGTTTACTTATCGGACTCCCTATGGGGATCTGGCTAGCAAGAAGTCGCACTGCTGCCAAATTTATTAGACCTATCTTAGATGCAATGCAAACCACCCCTGCATTCGTTTATTTGGTTCCAATAGTTATGCTATTTGGTATTGGTAATGTTCCAGGTGTAGTCGTAACCATCATTTTTGCTCTACCTCCGGTTGTTCGTTTAACCATACTCGGTATTCAGCAAGTACCTACCGACCTTATTGAAGCTGGACACTCTTTTGGTGCAAATAAAAAACAGATGCTTTATCGAATCCAATTACCTCTAGCGCTGCCAACTATCATGGCTGGTGTAAACCAAACCCTAATGTTATCTCTGTCTATGGTTGTTATCGCATCTATGATTGCTGTAGGTGGTTTAGGTCAAATGGTATTACGAGGTATTGGACGATTGGATATGGGGCTGGCTGCCGTTGGTGGTCTAGGTATTGTTATCCTTGCCATTTTACTCGATAGAATCACTCAAGTATTAGGTGTAAACGCAGGCAATACCAAATTACGTTGGTATCAAATGGGACCTGTCGCCATCTTATTAAAAATATTTGCTCAAAAAAAAGAACCAAAACAAGAACTGAAACTTAAGGAGAAATAAGAATGATTAATTCATGGAAGAAAGTACTAACAGCCAGTATCGTTTCGACATTAGCTTTATCTACTAATGTTTGGGCTGAAAAGCTTCCAGGAGAAGGAGTTAGCGTTCAAGCTCTTCAATCAACAGTTGCTGAAGAAACATTTCAAACCTCCATTGTAAATCGTGCTCTTGAAGAACTTGGTTATGATGTACAACCAACAAAAGAAGTGGATTACAACGTTGCTTACACATCAATTGCTAAAGGCGATGCAACATTTCTTGCTGTTGGATGGTTCCCTCTTCATGCCGATAAATACACAATGTCTGGTGGAGATGACAAATTCTACCGTCAAGGCCAATACGTAAGTGGCGCAGCTCAAGGTTACTTAATTGATAAAAAAACAGCAGAGAAATATGGCATCACTAATATTGGTCAATTAAAAGATCCAAAGATAGCTAAATTATTTGATGCTGATGGTGATGGCAAAGCAGATCTTACTGGTTGTAACCCTGGTTGGGGTTGTGAAATGGTAATCGAACACCAAATTGAGACTTATCAACTTGAAGATACTGTCACGCATAACCAAGGTAACTACGCAGCAATTATTGCTGATACGATTTCACGTTATAAAAATGGCGAGCCAATTCTCTACTATACGTGGACACCTTACTGGGTAAGTGGTGTTCTAGTACCAAATAAAGACGTTGTTTGGTTAGAAGTTCCTTTCTCTGCATTACCGGGTGAACGTAAAAATGTAGATACCACATTATCAAATGGTAAAAACTACGGTTTTGAAATGAACTCTATGCGCATTATTGCGAATAAAGAATTTGCGGCACAAAACCCAGCAGCTGCAAAGTTATTTGAAATAATTAAGCTAAACATCAACGATGTGAGTGCGCAAAACATGATGATGAGTAAAGGTAAAAACAGCACTGCTGATATTGAATCTCACGTCAATGGTTGGATAAAAGCAAACCGTAATTTATTTGACTCTTGGATAAATGAAGCGAAAAAAGCAGCCATGTAATCCTTCATCACACTCCCAAAAAAGCCAATAGCATTATTGGCTTTTTTGTTTTATACGCAAAATCTCACACTCAAATTATCAATTCTATATCCCCTACTTTATACTGTTTTCTATTGTACTTATGTCAGCGAAAATAAGGTCTATATACTTATTTGGTTTGCTAATAAACATTTATAGGGATTTATGAAGCGTTCTATATTTATAACTGGCTGCTCTACAGGTATCGGATATACCGCAGCTCGCCAATTACAGCAACACGGCTTTAATGTTATCGCCTCATGTAGAAAAGAAGAAGATGTTATTCGACTTCAGAAGGAAGAACTCACTTGCTTACAACTCGATTATAATGACCCTAAGAGCGTTAGTGATGCAGTGAAAAAAATAAAAACACTAACTGATGGAAAATTATACGCTTTATTTAATAATGGGGCTTATGGGCAGGCAGGCGCACTCGAAGATCTACCTCGTGATGCCTTAAAAGAACAGTTCGAAGCTAATTTCTTTGGTTGGCATCAGTTAGTAACAGAATTACTTCCTATAATGAGAGAACAAAATCAAGGACGTATCATTCAAAACAGCTCTGTTTTAGGCATTGTTGCCATGAAATACCGTGGAGCTTATAACGCATCAAAATTTGCTATTGAAGGTTGGACAGATACGTTACGTCTAGAACTATCAGATACAAACATTAAAGTCTGCTTAATTGAACCTGGGCCAATAGAAACCGAATTCCGCGCTAACGCATTGAAAGCATTTAATAAATGGATAGATGTAGAAAATAGCCCTCATAAGGAAAAATACCTTATTCAGCAACAAAGACTCGAAAAAGAAAAGTCAGGTAGTGCGTTTGTTTTACCATCAACCGCCGTCATTCCCCCATTACTACACGCCTTAAATTCCACAAAACCAAAAGTAAGGTATCGGGTTACCTTTCCTACGTATTTATTTGCATTTCTTAAACGTATTTTACCAACAAAAATCCTCGATAAGATCTTAAATAAGAGTGATTAATGTAACTTTATACCGCCACCACTGTGTAATTTTTAATAAATACGAGAAAAAGATAAAAATGTAATATTAGTGTCATAAAGTAATCGTATATTTAATACTATCTGGTCGATTAGTGTTTTCGAGGGAAGTATGACACTAGGAAAAATTAACTGGATCTGTATGAGTGTAGCGGTTGCGGTATTCATACTGATCTAATAGTAACCTTTGCTTGCAAACAAAAAGCCACAATATATTAATATCGTGGCTTTCTTGTTTTTTGTCTCCTTGAAAATAGCCCACTAACGCCATATATCTACTAAAAGAGATAATTCTGATTTTAGGACAAGATATGCAAGCAGAACATAGCGTTGAATTGAACGAACAAAATTTCCAGCAAATTATAGAAAGCTCAGTGCAAACCCCTGTGTTGATTCACTTCTGGGCGCCAATGAGCCAAGAAAGCCTTTCTGTAATACCTGCACTTCAACAGCTTGCCCAACAATACGGTGATGCTGTTACCCTTGCCCTACTTAATTGCCAAGAACAACAAGGCCTTGCTCAACAATTTGGTGTGCAAACATTACCTACTATTGCTTTATTTAAAAATGGTCAAGCCGTAGATGGTATGGGTGGTCCTCAAACAATTGAAGCCATCCAAGATATGTTAAGCAAACACTTACCTAGTCAAGAAGAGCTTCAATTAGGGCAAGCGTTTAAGTTAGTTGAAGAGGGTGAATACCAAGCCGCACTCCCTATGTTGCTCGCTTTATTAGATCATTTTGGTGGTAATGGGCAAATCAAGCTTCATATCGCACAATGCTATATTGAAACACAGGCTTATGAGCAAGCTGAAAGCGTCTTGTCTGAAATTTTAATGCAAGATCAAGATAGTAAATATAAAGAATTAGTTGCTAAGCTTGAACTGCATAAGCAAGCAGGTAATACACCTGAAATCCAAGCATTAGAAGAAAAACACAACGCAGATCCAACTAATACAGAAGTCGCATTAGAGCTTGCTATTCAATACAGTCAAGTGAATCGCCAAGAAGAGGCGTTAGAGATTTTAATGGCGATATTAGTTAACGATCTTAATGCTCAAGATGGCCAAGTAAAAAAAGTGATGATGGATATTTTATCAGCTCTAGGTCAAGGTAACCCTATCGCTGGTAAATTCCGTCGCCAACTCTATTCTCTACTTTATTAAAGTAAGCATATAACCTGTTGTTATTTATTCTCATGACAACAGGTTAATCCTTTAATGATTGGACAGTCATTACTATCATCACCAGGACATGTATCAGCTAGATCTAATAACGTTTTCTTCATCCTTTCTAGCTCTTCTATCTTAGTTTCTATTTCTGAAACCTTTTCTAGTGTTTTTTGTTTTACATCCGCACTTCGTCTATTTGGATTATTCGATAAATTTAACAGCTCTTGACATTCATCTAAGTTAAATCCAACTAACCTTGAGCGACGGATAAGTAACAACTCATCCACTTGATGTTGTGTATATTGACGATACCCATTTGCGCCACGACTCGCCTCTTTTATTATCCCTTTACTTTCATAAAAACGAATTGCTTTTGCTGTTAATCCAGTTAATTTCGCTACTTCACTTATGTTCATACAACTCTCTTTACTTTTCTTCTTGACCTTCCATTAACTGTAAGGTTTATGATGCCTAATATCAAGATAGGTTATCGAGGTTATTATGAGTCAAGAATTCAATCTGCCTTTAGCGGGATTAAATTGTGGTCGTTGTATTGCAAAAATAGAAAAAGCATTTGCCGACAATCCGCATATACAGCAATACTCGGTAACTAAAACGGATACAAAGCTAACCACCAGTCTCTCTTATCAAGAGGTTGTTAAATTAATCACAGAGCTGGGATACTCCGTCCCTAAAGCACAAGATATCACTCTTTATTTATCTGGATTAAATTGTGGTAAGTGCGTCAATAAAACCAAAGAAGCGTTAAGTGGTTTATCGCATTCCAGTATTACGTCTATTTCAACAACACTATTGAAATTAGAAACCACTCACTCGCAACAACACATTATCGACCTCATTGAGTCTATTGGCTTTCACGCAAGTTCCGTATCACCTGCATCTGATAATCAAGAGGAACAAACGTCTCTATCTGATAGCTCAAAAACAGACAATATCAGCCATTCATCAGAAAAAACGACACAATTAATATTGTCTGGAATGACGTGTGCGAGCTGCGTATCTTCTGTTGAAAAAATCATTGCACAAAATAAAAACGTACACTCAGTGACGGTTAATCTTGCTGAACGCACCGCGCTCGTTCATGGCGATATCGATGTACCAACATTAATCAAAAGCATTGAAGACGGCGGTTATGGAGCAGAGCTAAGCGTCAGTGAAGAGCAGCGTAGAGAGCGACAAAAAGAGCAATTTCTAAAAACAACCGCGGAGCATAAAAGAAATACAATCCTATCACTAAGCATCGGCGCTCCGCTTATGTTATGGGGTGTTTTCGGTGGCAATATGCAAATATCAAATACTCACGACCAACTTGCTTGGGGAATTATTGGGATTATTTGTTTAGGATTATTACTGACGGCTGGTAGACACTTTTTTGTCAACGCATGGAAGGCCTTTACTCACCACAGAGCAACGATGGACACTTTAGTTGCACTGGGTACAGGCTCCGCTTGGTTATACTCAATGACGTTGGTTCTTTTTCCTGAGTTTTTCCCAGAACAAGCTCGTCATGTGTATTTTGAAGCAACAGCAATGATCTTAGGCTTAATTACACTAGGTAATCTCATTGAAACGAAAGCTCGAAATCGCACGTCAAATGCCATTGAAAAGTTGATCAACTTACAGCCACAAACAGCTACCGTTATTATCGATGGCCAAGAGGTTACTTTGCCTGTCGCTCAAGTTATTGAAGGTATGGTAATTAAAATTAAACCCGGAGAAAAAATCCCCGTTGATGGCACTATCTTAAGTGGTGAGAGCTATCTTGATGAAGCCATGTTAACTGGGGAGCCAATACCGAGCTTAAAATCCTTAGGTAATGCCGTACATGCCGGTACCATCAATCAACAAGGAAGCTTTACCTTTAAAACGACGAAAGTTGGTGAGCACACCATGCTCGCTCGTATTATTACCATGGTACGAAATGCACAGAGCAGTAAACCTAAATTAGCTAAATTGGCAGATAAAATATCATCAATCTTTGTTCCGAGCGTTATGATTATCGCTATTCTATCAGCACTTATTTGGTATAACTTTGGTCCAGAGCCAACATCAAGTTATATGTTAGTTGTCGCCACTACGGTTCTAATTATCGCTTGTCCTTGTGCCCTTGGATTAGCAACGCCTATGTCTGTGACAGTAGGAATTGGTAAAGCAGCTGAATTTGGTGCATTAATTAAAGATGCTGACGTACTTCAAACTGCAAGCACCATCGATACAGTTGTTGTTGATAAAACAGGAACATTAACGGAAGGAAAGCCAAGAGTAACTAAGGTAACCGTCTTCAATCAATTCGATGAAAAAGAAGTAATTTCACTCGCAGCAGCAGTCGAAGTTCATTCTGAGCATCCATTAGCTTTAGCTGTTGTGAATTATTTAAATGACAATCATTGGATACCTCTTACTAGTACAAATTTTACGGCTGAACTGGGCCTAGGCGCATCAGCTAAAGTAAATGGTAATGTCATCTTTATTGGTAACCGTCGTTACCTTGCTAAGAACAATATACCAAGTCCTGATATTTCAATTTCACCATCAGCTACACCTTTATATGTGGCTAATGAGCAAGAGTGTATCGGGGTTATTCAGGTTAGTGATGCCATTCGCTTAGATTCCAAAGCAGCCATCAAGCAATTTAACCAACTTGGTATTGATGTGGTCATGTTAACTGGCGATCGTAAAGAGACTGCTGAGCACGTAGCAAAAGAACTAGGGATCAATCAAATCATTGCTGGTGTATTACCTGATGGTAAAGCGCAAGCAATCCAAGAACTGCAAAAACAAGGCAAAAAAGTGGCTATGATAGGCGATGGTATTAATGATGCCCCAGCACTAGCACAAGCTGAAGTTGGTATTGCAATGGGCAATGGCAGCGATGTTGCAATTGAAAGCGCACATTTAACATTAATGAATCATTCCCTATTAACCGCTGTTAATGCAATTAAACTATCCAAAGCAACCATGAAAAATATGAAGCAAAATCTATTTGGTGCATTTATATACAATACCATTGGGATCCCTGTTGCGGCAGGCATTTTATTCCCATTTACTGGCATGCTTTTAAGCCCTGTGGTTGCTGGTGCTGCAATGGCTCTTTCATCTATAACAGTGGTAACTAATGCAAATAGGTTACGACTTTTTACTCCTCAATCTCAACAAAAGTAACAGGTGAAACTCATGATTAATATAGTTGGTATTTCTTTAATAGTCGCCATTGTTTATTGGTTCTGGCTTTCACCTAATTCAAAGTAAATAGTGGAATATCACCATGAAAAACGTAAAAAAAATAGCTTTCACTTCTCTTATGTTAATGAGCTCATCTGCATTTGCAGCAACCGAAGTTACTTCTTACAAATCCCCTTACTGCGGTTGTTGCACTGAATGGGAACAACACATGAAAGATAACGGTTATGACGTTACAACTGAAAAAAATGAAGACATGAGTGCGATTAAGAAAAAACTAGGTGTTGATCCTCGTCTTACTTCTTGTCATACCGCAGTCATTAATGGTTATGTATTTGAAGGTCATATTCCTGCATCTGATATTAAAAAATTTCTTGCTGATCCTCGTGACTACAAAGGATTAGCCGTTCCAGGTATGCCAATGGGCTCTCCGGGGATGGAATATGGAGATAAAAAAGACAAATACCAAGTTGTGGCGTTTAAAGAAAATGGAAAATTAGCGTTATTTAATACGCATAATAACTAGGGACTAGGGACTAGGGACTAGGGACTAGGGACTAGGGACTAGGGACTAGGGACTAGGGACTAGGGAAATAATAAACGGTGTTGAGTGATATCAATGCCGTTTTTATATCAATCACAGTAAATAAGAATAATACCAATAGTTACTTGAATGAATACAGGACTGATAAATGCAAAAAAGCCGCATCATTTCTGATGCGGCTTTCTTAAAAGTGGTCGGTGAAGAGGGATTCGAACCCCCGACCCTCTGGTCCCAAACCAGATGCGCTACCAAGCTGCGCTATTCACCGAGATGTTTAACAAAGACCTTGTCCGTGTCAACGAGGGCTATAATACTGCTCAGGATTTTTTTGACAAGTGTTTTTTTCATTTTTCAATTTGTTCGGCTATTTATTCATCAAATTAATCGAATTCATAAATAAATCATCAAAATTTGCTTAGAATTCATCAGTTACATTACTATAATCCAAATAAATATATGATCGCTCTAAGGATTATTTATGCCTCATACAGATGAATTTTCACTATTCCAAGAGATGATGGGAGACGTAAAACCCATTAAACAAGATATAGTGACACCGCTAACCTCTCCCCATAAAGCAACAGAATCTCAATTAGCACGTAAAGAGGCAGCGCAAGCATTATCAGAAACTGACCCAGACTTTCTATCTTTAGATAATGCACCATTATTACAACCTGACGATATCATTGAGTTTAAACGTGATGGTGTTCAAGATGGTGTATATCGAAAAGTTCGTCTCGGTAAATATGAAATTCAAGCACGTTTAGACTTACACAAACGCACATTAAAACAAGCTAGAGATGAAGTGCTTCACTTTTTAAAACAATGCCAGAAAATGGATGTACGCTTTGCTGTTATCGTCCATGGTAAAGGTGCAAAATCCAACCCTCCCGCATTAGTTAAAAGTCATGTTGCTCAATGGCTCCCACAAATAAAAGAAGTGATGTGCGTACATTCAGCTAAAGCACAACATGGTGGTTCTGGAGCGGTATATATTCTATTAAGAAAAAGCGTTGAAAAGAAATTAGAGAACAGAGAAAAACATCAAAAACGCAGTGCATAAAAAAAGCCTCCAAATATCTGGAGGCTTTTTATTAACCAGTAAACTTACTGTTATTTGTAAACAATTTCACCACGCGGAGCAAATTTGTTTACGTCGATTGGGCTGTTTGTTTCTAAGAAATCTTTCAACACTTCAGCATCAACGAAACCAGTATTTACATAGCCTGGGTGATCTGAGATTTTTGGATAACCATCACCACCAGCAGCATTATAACTTGGCACTGTAAAACGATATGTCTTATCTAAACGTAGTTGTTTACCACCAATAAAGACATTTGATACTTTCCCATTTTCAACGGTCATTTTAATACCAGCAAATTGCGCATAAGCACCAGAATCAACAGGTTTAGTAGCAACTACGTTAAGGTAATCTAACACTTCTTTACCCGTCATATCCGCATAAGTTACGATATTACCAAATGGTTGAACCGTTAATACGTCTTTGTAAGTTACATCACCCGCTTCAATTGAATCACGTACACCACCAGAGTTCATTACTGCAAAATCAGCTTTTGCACGAACCATATGTGATGTAGCAATCAAGCGACCTAAGTTAGTTTGTTCAAAACGAACAACATTACGATCACCTTCTAATTTGCCATTAGTTGAAGCAATCTTAACATTAAGTTGGCCTTGTCCTTTTTCTTGGAACGGTTTCAAGAAAGCAAGTAACTCTGCATCTTGTTCAATTTCATCTTCAATAAATACACGTTGTTTTTTACCATCGATATTTACTTTTTTCTTCAAGTTAACAGGAATAAGATCGTAGCTAACCATTTCTAATTCACCATTACGGAACTCAAAATCAGCTTTACCTACGTATTTACCCCATTCGTGAGCTTGAACAATCCATGTACCATTTTGCTGGTCTGGTTTACACTCATCACCCGGCTTAAAGTTTTTCTTAATTAAATTAGGGCCTTCCATGCATACAGGCTCTTGCGAGTGACCACCCACAATCATATCTAACTCACCCATATCTAAAGAACGCGCTAGTGCAACATCACCTGGAGCATTAATACCACGCTCACCATTTTCATAGTGTCCCATATGAGTTACGGCAAAAATAAGGTCAGGTTTTTCAGTTTCATTTAATTCAGCAATCACTTTTTTTGCTTCCAATTTAGGATCGCGGAATTCAAGACTACCGATGTACTCAGGGTTACCAATTTTTGCTGTATCTTCTGTTGTTAAACCAACTACAGCGATTTTGATACCTTGTTTTTCAAAGATTTCGTATGCTTGATACATACGTTCGCCAGTTTTCTTATCATAGATATTGGCAGATAACATTGGGAACTCAGCCCAATCAATTTGTTTTTGCAGTACATCCAGTGGATTATCAAATTCGTGGTTACCTAATGCAATCGCATCATAACCAATTTTATTCATGCCTTTGAAATCAGGTTCTGCATCTTGTAAATCTGATTCTGGTACACCTGTGTTAATATCACCACCAGATAAAAGAAGCACACTGCCCCCTTCCGCTTGCACTTCAGTTCGAATGTCATCGATCAACGTTTTGCGAGCAGCCATTCCATACTCACCGTATTTATTCTGCCAAAAACGACCATGGTTATCATTGGTATGCAGCACTGTGATTTTATACGTTGTATCTTCTTGCCAAGCAGGCTCAGAGGTTGTTGCACAACCAGCCAGTGTTGTTACTAATGCAGCAGCAATTGCCGCTTTTAGAGAAAGACGTTCCATCATGTTTCACCATTATTCAAAGGGGGATAAATTATGGCCAAATTAAGAGTCTTCTTCTTACTGGCCAAATAACCTGACCAAGTTTAAAAGAATTACGTCATACACTCACATTGATCTCATAAATATGTCTATTAGATCACTAAAAATTACTGATCATTATGTAAAAAAAGATAAACCACACAAGGATTTAACACCCACCAAACACGCAAACGTTTACCTTCCAAGTTAGCGTTTACTAATTAAACGAAGTCTATTCTCATTTTTTATATAAAAAACTAAAACTTGAAATATTTATTATCAATACCTCCTATAAATAGGTAAAGTTATTTCACTTTGCCCCGATAACATAATCAAAGCTTATAATAAGACCAACAAATCACAGCTTTTTTATATTAATGGATTACTTTTAATAAGATTAGGCAAAATCATGAAATTAAAACATAAGTTAATCGGTGCTAGTTTACTTGCTGTCATCATCACTGCCTCTGCTCTTACTTGGTTGGCTTCTAACCAACTGTTTGAACAAACACGCAATGGTGTCTATTCTCGTGCAGAAAGCGTTACATCAGCTGCGACAACCGGTATATCAAACTGGATAACATTAAAAGCTGAAATTGCACATGCCTTTAATGACTATAGCCAAGAAGAAGATGTTGTTTCATTCCTACAAATCAGCCGTAAAGCTGGTGGATTTGATGACATTTTCTTTGGAACACCACAAGGCGAAATGTTCCGCTCCCACCCCGAGAGAAATCGAGCAGATTACGACCCTCGTCAACGACCTTGGTATCAAGAAGCTCAACGTGAAAATAAACAGATCATCACCTCTTCTTATCAAGATGCTATCACTCAGTCTCTACTGGTAACCATTGCAGAACCTGTCTATAAAAATGGACAACTTTTAGGTGTTGTTGGTGCCGATGTTCTTATTGATCAATTAATCAATGATGTGATCAGTTTAGATGCAGGTAAAGATACCATTACGATGCTGATTGATAGCGACGGTACATTCCTAGCTCACCCAAATAAAGCACTAATCAAAAAAGAAGTGAATCGCTATTTCAGCGATATGAGCGCCCAAAGTATTCAAGATTCAATCAGCGCAAATCGCATTGAAGTTGCTAATATTAACGGCAGTGAAAAACTGGTTTATTTCTCTAAAGTACCAAATACTAATTGGACATTTGCAGTTGAAATGACAAAAGAAACAGAAGAAGCGGCTCACAGTGCCCTACTTCGTGAAATCATTTTATTAAGCATTGTGTTAACGGTAATTGTCGCTGTTGGTGTAACAACATTAGTTAATCTTTTATTTAGAGATTTAATCCGAGTATCAGACGCACTAGCAGAAATATCATCTGGTGAAGGCGATTTAACTCAACGTCTAGAACCTCATAGCGATGACGAAGTCGGTCAACTCGCCATTAACTTTAATACCTTTGTTGGTAACATGCATTCAATGGTATGTCGTTTACGTGATATTTCAGTAACACTAGCAAACCAAGCAAACTCTACGGCAGAGGGAGCGGAAGAACGTAATGTTCGTATCCAACATCAAATGGATGAAATCAATATGGTTGCAACTGCGATTAATGAAATGGCAGCAGCGACACAAGAGATTGCGGGTAATGCTGATAATACCGCTCAAACAGCTGAAGAAACCGTGACAGCATCAAATCATGGTGCAGAGCAAGTGAGCCAAAGCCAACACTCTATCGACAACCTTGCAAAAGAAGTCGAAACAGCAACTGGCGTCATTGAAGAACTTCACCATAATGCTCAGAACATCAATACGATTCTTTCAACAATCCAAAACATTGCAGAACAAACTAACTTGCTTGCATTAAATGCCGCTATTGAAGCAGCTCGAGCAGGCGAACAAGGTCGTGGTTTTGCAGTGGTTGCTGATGAAGTTCGAATTCTAAGCCAACGAACTCATGCTTCTACTCAAGAAATTCAGCAAATGATCGAAACACTGCAAGGAACAACTCAAAAAGCAGTTGGTATTATGGAAGATAGCCAGAACCTTGCAAATACAAGTGTAGAAGATGCACAATCTGCTTCAGCAAGCTTGTTGCAAATCACAAACTCAGTGACTCAAATAAGTGATATGGCAGCTCAAATTGCAGCGGCCGCTGAAGAGCAATCATCTGTAACTGAAGAGATCACACGTAATACTGAAGCGGTTCGTGATGTTTCAAACGAACTAACAGAAGAAACAAAACAATCTGTTATTCAGGCGTCTGAGCTATCTGAACTGTCAAATGAATTAAAACAAGAAATCGACCGATTTAAACTGTAAATTCATTAAACATATCCCCAAATTAAAGACAGAACGTGAATTCACATTCTGTCTTTTTTTTTCAGAAAATCAGAATAAAACCAACAAAAAAGAAAATAATTCTGTTAGATATTGTAAAAAAACCACACACATCACTCACGTGCCACATACAACCACTTGATTTAATAACAAAAAGTGATATTACCACCTTAGAGCTACCCCTTTCGAGTAGTTTTATTTCGTAATTGATCCACATCATATCTACATATTCGTTCATAATTCATCATATCTATATATCAAAAATAATAGGATTTCTTATGAGCAAGATGAAGTTAGTCATCATCGGTAATGGCATGGTTGGCCATCGCTATATCGAAGATTTAGTAGATAAAACTGACGTTCAAAACATGGACATCACCGTGTTTTGTGAAGAACCTCGAATCGCATACGATCGTGTTCACCTTTCGTCCTACTTCTCTCATCATACTGCTGATGAACTTTCTCTTGTTAAAGAAGGCTTCTACGAAAAACACGGCATCAATGTATTACTGGGCGAACGTGCAATTAACGTTAACCGTGAAAACCGCATTGTCTACTCAAGCACTGGCCGTGAAATTCAATATGACAAACTAATCCTTGCTACGGGGTCTTACCCATTTGTCCCACCAATTAAAGGTAATGAAAGCAAAGACTGCTTTGTTTACCGTACCATTGAAGATCTAAAATCCATTGAAGCGACCGCTAAGAAAAGTAAAAGTGGCGTTGTTATTGGTGGCGGCCTTCTTGGCCTTGAAGCCGCTGGTGCACTTAAAGCATTAGGGGTAACGACTCACGTTGTTGAATTTGCTCCTGTGTTAATGGCTGAACAGCTTGATCAACAAGGTGGCCTGCAACTACGTAATAAAATTGAACGTATGGGCGTACAAGTTCATACAAGTAAAAATACACTTGAGATTGCACCAGAGGGTACTGACGCTCGAAACGTAATGCGCTTTGCTGACGGCTCTGAGCTTGAAACAGACTTCATTGTCTTCTCTGCAGGTATTCGCCCTCAAGATAAACTGGCTCGCCAAATGGGCTTAGGTATTGCTCCTCGTGGCGGTATCGAAATCAACAACAACTGCCAAACAACAGATAAAAACATTTACGCAATTGGTGAATGTGCGTCTTGGAACCAAACCTTCTATGGACTGGTTGCTCCTGGTTACAAAATGGCAACGGTTGCCGTTGACCATTTAGTTGGTAACGAAAGTGAGTTTGAAGGCGCTGATATGAGCGCAAAATTAAAACTTCTAGGCGTGAAAGTAGGCTCAATTGGTGATGCTAATGGCCGAACTCCTGGTTGTAAAAGCTACGTTTACCAAAACGAAGAAGAAGAGATCTATAAACGTATTATCGTTTCTGAAGATGGCAAAAAATTACTCGGTGCAGTAATGGTAGGTGATACTTCTGATTATGGTGATTTACTTCAACTTAAACTGAACGATATCGATTTACCTGAACATCCAGACCTTCTGATCTTACCTGCGCATGCTGGTGCTGAAAAACCCTCTTTAGGTGCTGATTCATTACCTGAAAGTGCTGTAATTTGTTCATGTTTTGATGTGACAAAAGGAAAAATTGCTCAAGCGGTTGCTGATGGCAATCACACAATGGCAGAAATTAAGGCGGTTACTGGAGCGGGTACTGGCTGTGGGGGTTGTATCCCTCTAGTAACGTCTGTTCTTAATGCAGAACTAGCAAAATCAGGTATTGAAGTAAAAAATGATATCTGTGAACACTTTGCTTATTCTCGCCAAGAACTGTTCCACCTTATTCGTATTGAAGAGATCAAAACTTTTGATGAGCTACTAGAAAAATACGGAAAAGGATACGGTTGTGAAGTATGTAAACCAGCCGTTGGTTCAATCTTAGCGTCATGCTGGGGCGAACACATTCTAAAACCTGAGCTGGTTAAACTGCATGATACTAACGATAACTTCTTAGGCAACATGCAAAAAGATGGTACTTATTCTGTTATCCCTCGTATGGCAGGTGGTGAAGTAACACCTCAGGCTCTAAGCGTTCTTGCTGATGTAGCGGCTGAATATAACCTGTATACAAAAATCACTGGTGCTCAACGTATTGGTTTATTTGGTGCTCAAAAAGACGATTTACCAGCTATCTGGAAAAAACTGATTGCAGCTGGATACGAAACCGGTCAAGCGTATGCAAAAGCTCTTCGTATGGCTAAAACGTGTGTTGGTTCAACGTGGTGTCGCTATGGTGTTCAAGACTCTGTTGGCCTTGGAGTAATGATTGAGAATCGCTACAAAGGTATTCGTACACCTCATAAAATGAAGTTCGGTGTATCTGGCTGTACTCGTGAATGTGCGGAAGCTCAAGGTAAAGATTTAGGTATTATTGCTACCGATGCTGGTTGGAATATGTACGTATGTGGTAACGGCGGTATGAAACCTCGTCACGCTGACTTACTGGCTACCGACCTAGACCAAGAGACATTAATTAAATACATCGACCGCTTCATGATGTTCTACATTCGTACGGCTGCACCACTGCAACGTACCTCTGTGTGGATGGAAAATCTTGAAGGTGGTGTTGATTATTTACGCGAAGTTATTGTTGATAACAAACTGGGTATCAATGATCAATTAGAACTGGATGTAGCAAAGCTGGTTAATGAATTCTCATGTGAATGGACAGACACCATCAATGATGAATCTCAGTTAAAACGTTTTGCTCATTTCATCAATAGTGATGAGCGTGATGACAATGTGGTTTTTGTTTCAGATGGTCGTGAACAACACCGTCCTGCAACATACACAGAGAAAAACCCAAATGCGAAAGGCGATATTCTGCATGTCGCTCTAACTGATGCAACAGTGGAGAAATAATCATGGCTGCTAAATTTCAAAAAATCTGCCAACTCGATGACATCATCCCTGGTACAGGTGTTTGTGCACTTGTAAATGGCGAACAAGTGGCTGTATTTCGTCCAAGAGAAAATGATGAAGTCTTTGCTATTAGTAATCGTGACCCATTCGCTAATTCAAACGTACTTTCTCGTGGTTTAACCGCTGAACACCAAGGCGAACTTTGGGTAGCAAGTCCACTAAAGAAACAGCACTTTAATTTAGTGACTGGAGCATGTATGGAAGATGAGCGTTTTAACGTAAAGGCATACAAAATTCGTGTAACTAACGGACATGTTGAAATCTCAGCATAAGAAGATTTGATAGTTCAAGGGTTTTAGTCTCCTATTTATTGCTCATAAAACAGCGACTAGAGCCCTTTCCTATCCAATTTTAATTTTAACTTTTAGTAAGGGACTTCTATGTCTTATAACAAACCCTCTGAATTCGTCCAAACTATGATCGATGTTGGCGAAGCAAAGATTAAAACTAGCTCTCGTGATCTTATCTTACGTGGCACAATGGCCGGTATTATTCTCTCTCTAGCTGTTGTTGTTGCAATCACAACTATTGTTCAAACGGGTGTTGGTATTGTTGGTGCTCTTGTTTTCCCAGTTGGTTTTTGTATTTTAAGTTTAATGGGCTATGACCTTGTTACTGGTGTATTTGGTCTTGCTCCTCTAGCTAAATTTGAGAATCGCAAAGGCGTTTCTTGGGGACGTGTTTTCCGTTGTTGGGGTCTTGTTGGTCTTGGTAATCTAATTGGTTCTTTAATTGTCGCGGCTCTTATCGCACTATCATTAACAATGAATTTCAGCGTAGAACCAAACGCAGTTGGTCAAAAATTCATAGCGGTTGCTACCGCACGTACTGTTGGTTTTGAAAACCTAGGTATGGATGGTTGGATCACCTGTTTTGTTCGCGGTATTTTATGTAACTTAATGGTATGTCTAGGTGTCATTGGTAATATGACAGCTCGTTCTGTTGCTGGAAAAATTGCAGCAATGTGGCTACCTATCTTTATCTTCTTCGCTCTTGTATTTGAACATGCGGTAGTAAATATGTTCCTATTCCCACTTGGTATGATGCTTGGTGCTGACTTTGGTATCACTACATGGTTAAGCTACAACTTAATCCCAACTATTTTAGGTAACATTGTTGGTGGTCTTCTATTTACATGTATTCCTCTATACTTAACACATGTAAAAACAGCAGCATCACTAGACGCTTAAAAATCTATTTCTGTTTAGATTAGTTATAACTCATGCGATTAAAATCACTCTTAATAATTGATTAAGGGTGATTTTTTTTATCGACTCTTACATACTAAGGTGATTACACCTTATTCTGGAATTCCATTATGCCAAGTATTCAAGCTCAATCTGAGCCGAAAAAACAAAACGGACTTGTTTCTCTTGTTGGCGCAGGTCCTGGTGATCCCGAACTATTAACCATGAAAGGTTATCGCTTAATTAAAGAGGCGGATGTTGTCGTTTATGATCGTCTAGTCTCAAAAGAAATTTTAGCGCTTGCAAATGAAAATGCTGAAATGATTTATGTTGGAAAAAAGCTGGATTTCCACTTCGTCCCTCAAGATAAAATCAATCAAATCTTAGTCGATAAAGCACAAGAAGGTAAACATGTGGTTCGCCTTAAAGGTGGCGATTCATTTATCTTTGGGCGTGGCGGAGAAGAGCTTGAAACGTTAGCTGAAAATAGCGTTCACTTTGAAGTTGTTCCGGGGATCACAGCTGCGGCGGGGGCAACCTCATACGCAGGTATCCCATTAACTCACCGAGATCATGCCCAAAGCGTTCAATTTATCACAGCTCATGTACAAAAAGATGGTGCTGATATTGAATGGGATGCATTAGTCCGCTCTAATAATACCTTAGTATTTTATATGGGATTAAAGCAATCTCCTCATATATCTGAACAGTTAATAAAACATGGATTAGCTGCTGATACACCATGTGCAATTATTGAGCGAGGCACAACAGATAAACAAAAAGTATTTACTGGCGATATTTCAGAACTTGCACAGTTAGCAGAAAAAGCCATCAGTCCATCGCTGATCGTAGTAGGTACCGTAACAACGCTTCATCATAAATTAGATTGGTTTAAACCAAACGACTAATTTTTCCATTCATATAATAAAAAAAGCCCAAGAAAGTATTCTCTCTTGGGCTGTTTCTTATTTATTCTTTAGAGCTCGATTATTTAATATCGATGTGCTCGAAGCCTTTAATTAAATCATCTAGTGATTTCATTTGCTTCAAGAAAGGTTCTAATTGATCTAATGGCAATGCAGAAGGACCATCACATAACGCTTTATCTGGGTTTGGATGCGCTTCAATAAATAGACCAGCAATTCCCGTCGCTAAACCTGCTTTTGCTAACTCAACAGTTTGTGAACGACGACCACCAGATGCTTTACCACTTGGATCGCGATTCTGTAGTGAATGCGTCACATCAAAGATAATTGGGCTACCGTTTGATGCTTTTTTCATTACACCAAAACCAAGCATATCAACAACTAGGTTGTCATAGCCCATGCAAGAACCACGTTCACAAAGAATGATGTTTTCATTACCACACTCAGAGAACTTATCAATGATATTACCCACTTGGTCTGGGCTCATGAACTGTGGTTTTTTCACATTAATTACAGCACCTGTTTTTGCCATCGCTTCAACAAGGTCCGTTTGACGTGCTAAAAATGCAGGTAATTGAATCACATCCACCACATCAGCAACAGGTTGAGCTTGAGCTTCTGTATGAATATCGGTAATGATTTTCACACCAAACGTATCTTTCAGCTCTTGAAAAATTTTCAAACCTTCTTCCATACCAGGACCACGGTATGAATGAACAGATGAACGGTTTGCTTTATCAAAAGACGCTTTAAATACGTACGGGATGCCTAATCTATCTGTTACTTCTACGTATTTCTCACAGATTTGCATTGCAAGATCACGAGATTCTAATACGTTCATACCGGCAAATAAGGTAAACGGCTTATCATTCGCTACATCGATATTGCCAATTTTTACTGTTTTTTGATTTTGCATTATCTTCACTCTTAATGGAGAACGGTAGGGTGTTGTTCAAGTAATAATTGAACTTGCTCTTTCATCAGTAAAACTGATGGGTCATTTGGGCACTGTTCAATAAAATATTCTAAATCATTTTTCGCGGCATCATTACAATGCAATTGTTGATAGATTAAGCCTCTATCACGAATTTCAAACGGATCATCTGGCACCATTGTCAGTGCTAAATCACTGCATTTTAATGCAAATGAAAAATTCTTTTCACGAATACAAGCCGTTTTAATAACAGCAAGTAAGCGACCAAGTAAGGTAGAATTATCCACTTTTTCCAAGTGTGATGGTTGAATTGTAGCTAATGGCCCACCGTAGCCTATTAACCATGCCGTCATCAAGTGTTGACTTAAATATTGCCCATCAAACGGATTAAAATATTGCGTTTTTTTATTTGGCCACTCTATTTGTAATACGAGTTGAGTAGGGAAATTAATCGCACTAACTGGAAAACCCATGTATTGGCATAAATACAAAAACACAGCGCCTAAGGTGACAGGAATGCCTTTTTTTTCTTTGAGTACATGTTCAATAAATGCATTCTCAGAATTAAAATAAGTATTCACGTCTCCGCAATAACCCCATTCAACATAAAACAATTGAATAAGACGCTCTAAGCGTAGTTCATCATTTGGCTCATGAACAAGTACTTGCTCAGCTTCTTGGCACATCTGCTGTAATTTATGTTTAGCCCAATGTATTTCAGTATCGGGGTTTATCGCTAAATTAAGCTCTAATGCTCCTTCAGCTAAAGTGCGGTCATCTAAATTTTCATCACACAGTTGGAACATAATTACCCCAAGAACGTTGGTACTTTTGTTACCGCAATTTTAGCAGCAACCATTAACCAACCCATTGCACCTAAAAATGCAAAGGTCTTAAAGACTTTATTTTTACCATTATTTAAAGTAACTACACCTAAAGCAAGGTAAACCATAATACAGGTGATTTTTTCTGTTAACCAAGGCGCAGATGACGTAAATGGAATGAATCCAGTAATAAAAATAAGCCAAATACCACTAAGTAGCATTGCTGAATCAACAACGTGAGGAACACGCTTAAAGAAGCCATTATTACGAATGTCAGAATTTGCCATCATCAAACAATAACGAACGACAAAAAACAATACGCTACAAGCGACTAATAATAAGTGTATGTGTTTAACTGCGGTATACATGAATTATCCTTTATTCTAGTTATCTACTACCCATTGACCTAAAGTAACTCGGTCATTGCCAGCATAATCTTGCTCTGTTTTCACATTAATATAACCATGATCTTCAAAAAAGTGACGTAATTGTTCACCTTGTTCAAAACCATGCTCCATCATTAACCAACCGCCATTTAATAAATACTCTCGGCCGTGTTGCATAATGTGAATTAAATCTGAAAAACCGTTTTGTTCCGCAACCAAAGCGGTTTGCGGTTCAAAACGAACATCCCCTTCAGATAAATGAGGATCGTTACCATCAATATAAGGGGGATTACTCACAATAATGTCAAACTTATCACTCAGAGAAATAGGTTCAAACCAGCTTCCTTGTCTAAATTCAACATTATTAATGTGATTTATTTTCGCATTCCCTTTTGCTAACTCAACCGCATCGTCTTGATAATCGACACCTATCACATTAAGAGTAGGCATTTCAGAAGCAATAGCTAACGCAATGGCTCCTGTACCTGTTCCTAAATCCAAAATGGATTGAGCATTAGGTGTTAAATGATCTAATGCCACTTCAACCAGACGTTCGGTATCAGGTCTTGGGATTAATGTTGTTGGCGATACCTTAAGTGGTAATGACCAAAATTCACGATAACCCACGATATAAGCAATCGGTTCACCAGCAAGACGACGCTCTAGTAACGCATTAAAATTACCCAGCTCTTCGTCTGATACTATTTTCTCAGGCCAAGTTAATAGATAACTTCTTGGCTTATCTAACACATGACAAAGAAGAACAGCAGCATCAACTTGAGGAGAATCACTCCCCTCAAGCATCAGAGATTGAATTGAGCGCTTTAATAACGCTTCAATAGACAAGCTCATTAGTTTTGTTCAGCCAATGCAGCTAATTGGTCTGCTTGGTACTCAAGAACAACTGGCTCAATTAGACAGCCTAAATCACCTTCCATCACTTCATTTAAACGGTAAACCGTTAAGTTAATACGGTGATCCGATACACGACCTTGTGGGTAGTTGTAAGTACGAATACGGTCAGAACGGTCACCAGAACCTAACAAGTTACGGCGAGTATCTGAAACAGCAGCAGCACGACGAGCTTCTTCTGCTTGAATAATACGAGCAGCAAGAACAGACATCGCTTTTGCTTTGTTTTTATGTTGTGAACGTTCATCCTGACATTCAACAACCGTACCTGTTGGTAAGTGAGTAATACGAATTGCGGAATCCGTGGTGTTAACGTGCTGACCACCCGCGCCTGACGCACGGAAAGTATCAATTTTTAAGTCTGCTGCTTTAATTTCAGGAAGATCCGCTTCTGGGATTTCAGCCATAACTGCAACCGTACATGCCGATGTGTGTACACGACCTTGAGATTCAGTTTCTGGTACACGTTGTACACGGTGACCGCCTGATTCAAACTTAAGTACACCGTATGCACCTTCGCCGCTCACTTTTGCGATCATTTCTTTATAACCACCGTGTTCAGCTTCGTTTGAGCTCATTACTTCAACGCGCCAGCCCTTTTTCTCAGCAAAACGTGAATACATGCGGAATAGGTTACCAGCAAAAATGCCCGCTTCATCACCACCTGCACCAGCACGGATTTCTAAGAAACAGTTACGTTCATCGTTTGGATCTTTTGGAAGAAGAAGAACTTGAAGTTCATCAGTTAAACGTTCAATAGCTTCTTTAGCATCTTTAATTTCTTCTTGTGCCATCTCACGCATTTCTTCATCATCTTCTTGCGCCATTTCTTGGGCTGCAACAAGATCTTCTTGAGCTTGCTCATACGCTTGGAAGCATTGTGTAACTTCTTCTAGCTGTGAGTATTCACGAGATAAAGCACGAAACTTATTTTGGTCTCCGATAACATCAGGATCGCCTAATAAATGCTGAACTTCTTCATAACGCTCAACCAGCGTCTCTAATTTTACTCGAATGGATGCTTTCATAATAATATTTGTTCTTTTTGTTGGTAGCGAACGCTACGCTTAGTTGTCTAGACCAATAGTGGTTCGGATTACTGTTAATTTTTCAGTTTCACCGTTTTTTGCAGCTTGCTGCATCGCCAATGTTGGTGCATGAATGAGTTTATTGGTTAACTTATTACTGAGTTCAGCCAATACTTTTTCTGGATTTTGTCCTGAAGCAAGTGCTTGCATACTTTTTTGCAATAGCTCAATTCGCATCGCTTCTGAATTTTCACGATACTGACGGATACTATTTACCGCTTGACGAGAACGAATCCATGTCATGAATTCTGCGCTCTCTTCACTGACAATTGCTTCAGCTTGTATCGCTTCTATTTTTCGTTGTTCTATATTGTGATCAATAATAGATTGAAGATCATCAACTGAATATAAATACGCATCATTTAATTCTGCGACTTCACCCTCAATATCTCGAGGAACAGCAATATCAACAAACAACATTGGTTGGTGTTTACGTAATTTCAACGCACTTTCAACCATCCCCTTACCAATAATAGGCAAAGGACTTGCAGTAGAACTAATAATGATATCGGCTTTAGGGAGATGCTCAGGGATCTCAGGAAGACTAATGACTTCAGCATTAAATTGCTCCGCTAATCCCATCGCTCGCTCACGAGTTCGGTTAGCAACAATCAGTCTTTTACAACCAGAATCATCTAAATGTTTTGCGACAAGCTCAATGGTTTCACCTGCTCCAACCAAAAGTACGGTCGAATCAGACAGAGATTCAAAAATTTGACGAGCTAATGTACATGCTGCATAAGCAACAGAAACGGCATTGCCACCAATATTGGTTTCAGTGCGTACTCTTTTTGCTACCGAGAAATCCTGCTGAAATAATTTTTCAATTGTTCCTTCAACCGCATTGTGCTCTCGTGCATCTGCAAAGGCTTTTTTAACTTGCCCCAAAATTTGTGGTTCACCTAAAACCAGCGAATCCAAACCACAAGAAACACGCATAAGGTGTTTTACTGCAGCTTGCTCTTCATGGATATAAATACTAGGCATTAAGACTTCTAGTGCGACATGATGAAATTCAGCGAGCCAATTAATCACATAACCGCTGCTAATACCGTGTTTAACTTCGCAATAGATTTCTGTTCGATTACAGGTCGATAGGATTACACCACTTTGAATTGCATCACTGTTTTTTAATTCATCTAACGCTTTTGTCAATTTTTCCGGAGAAAATGCAACTTTCTCACGTAAATCAACAGAGGCTGACGTATGATTAATTCCAATAACAAGCAATGACATTCGGCAAACGGACCAATAATAAAAATAACAAGGGCGGATTTTACTTGATGCGACCCAATTTTAAAAGGCATCAGGGCTTTTGTGTAAGAAATTAGTGATATTCAAATACTATTTGGCTCCAAATTCGCCATTAATTTGCTACAATTGTTGCATTACTTCAGAATTAAAGATGAGATTATCAAGAATGTTTCCTCGCTTTGTACGTTCCCCTTTTACTATTCTCATATTCACGCTTTTTCTTAACGCCTGTTCAACAACCCCTTTAACACCTCAACAATCGACAGATTGGGATAAACATCAAGCAAAACTCGAACAGATTACGCAATATAAAGTAACAGGAAAAATTGGATATCAAGCACCGAACCAACGCCATAGTTTAAATTTCCAGTGGATTCAGAAACCAGAACAAAGTCAACTATTGCTCACTTCATTTCTTGGCCAAACGGTAATGAAACTAACAATGACAGAGCAAATGACAACAATCGAGACTGGCGATGGACAAAAATTTGAAGGTCGTGATCCTGGAAGATTAATGTATAGCTTAAGTGGCATCAGCATGCCTATAGGGTATTTACAAGATTGGATTAAAGGCTTACCAACCGCCGCAGATAATTTCCAACTCAATGAGCTTAATACTGTAGAACACTTATCAAAACAAATTGGTCAAACTAACTGGCATTTACGTTACAACAGCTATATTGAAAAAAGTAACCTACTTCTCCCTAATTCAATGAAACTCACTCAACAAGATACCACCATTAAAATCATTGCTTCAAATTGGATAATTTCTCAATGATCACCAAAACAACTCGCTGGCCATCCCCAGCCAAATTAAACCTATTTCTTTATATCAATGGCCAACAAGAAAATGGCTATCATGAGCTTCAAACTTTATTTCAATTTATTGATTTATGTGATCACCTCACCATTACTGCTAATCAATCAGGTCAAATAACCCTTGCACCAGACATTCCTGGAGTAAAAACGGAAGATAATCTGATATGGAAAGCGGCAACGCTATTACAGCAGCACAGTCAATGTGAATTCGGTGCTCATATCGAAATAGAAAAGATTTTACCTATGGGTGGAGGTATCGGTGGTGGTTCCTCTAATGCAGCGACCGTAC
Source organism: Aliivibrio sp. S10_S31 (assembly GCF_014694495.1). Taxonomy (NCBI): domain Bacteria; kingdom Pseudomonadati; phylum Pseudomonadota; class Gammaproteobacteria; order Vibrionales; family Vibrionaceae; genus Aliivibrio; species Aliivibrio sp. S10_S31. The sequence continues at coordinate 175,133 of NZ_JAAUWR010000002.1, forward strand.
TCGTCGCCCTTAATTTTCTATGGCAGCTCAATTTAAGTAACGATACTTTAGCAGCACTCGGAGTAAAACTAGGGGCTGATGTGCCTATTTTTGTTCATGGATTTGCCGCTTTTGCAGAAGGTATTGGCGAGAAATTGCAACCAGCCACCCCTAAAGAGTTATGGTACGTTTTAATCAAACCAGAAGTCAGTATCGCAACCGTCGATGTTTTCACTCATCCTGATTTGGTCAGAAATACACCAAAACAGCCACTTAACGCACTTTTAGAGGCAACATACGTAAACGATTGCGAAAAAATTGTCAGAAGTGTGTATCCAGAGGTTGATTACCAACTTTCATGGCTGTTAGAATATGCGCCATCGAGATTAACAGGAACAGGCGCTTGTGTTTTTGCTGAATTTAATAGCGAAAAAGAAGCACAAGAGGTTTATTCTTTAATCCCTGATAATGCAACCGGATTTATCGCCCGAGGTATGAATACTTCGCCACTCAACCGAACACTGGAAGAGTATAAATCATTATGCAAAATATAAAATTCTCACAATTTGGACGCAACCCTGAGGTTTCCACCGTGCCTGACATGAAGCTATTTGCTGGTAATGCAACTCCTGAACTAGCCCAACGTATCGCTGATCGACTATATATTTCACTTGGTGACGCTACTGTAGATCGTTTTTCTGACGGCGAAGTAGCCGTTCAAATTAACGAGAATGTACGTGGTAGTGATGTTTTCATCATTCAATCGACTTGTGCTCCTACTAATGACAACATTATGGAATTAGTAGTGATGATTGATGCACTTCGTCGTGCTTCTGCTGGCCGTATTACTGCGGTAATCCCATACTTTGGTTACGCTCGTCAAGATCGTCGTGTACGTTCTGCTCGTGTACCAATCACTGCAAAAGTTATTGCTGATATGCTTTCAAACGTTGGTGTTGACCGCGTTTTAACTATCGACCTTCACGCTGAACAAATTCAAGGTTTCTTCGACGTACCTGTAGACAACATCTTCGGTACTCCTGTACTGCTTGATGACATGCGTACTCGTGGTTTAGAAAACCCTGTTGTTGTTTCTCCTGACCTAGGCGGTGTTGTTCGTGCTCGTGCAACAGCAAAAGCATTAGGTGATGTTGATATCGCTATCGTTGATAAGCGTCGTCCACGTGCTAACGTTTCTGAAGTAATGAACCTAATTGGTGATGTTGACGGTCGTGATTGTGTAATCGTTGATGACATGATCGATACTGGCGGTACATTATGTAAAGCTGCTGAAGCGCTTAAAGAACGTGGCGCAAAACGCGTATTTGCATACGCAACTCACGCAGTATTCTCTGGTAGTGCACCACAAAACATTGCAAATTCAGTTCTTGACCAAGTTATCGTAACTGACTCAATTACTCTTTCTAAAGAAATGGCAGCAACAGGTAAAGTAACTGAACTTAGCCTTTCTCGCATGCTAGCTGAAGCGATTCGTCGTATCAGCAATGAAGAGTCTATCTCTGCAATGTTTGACCACTAATCAAACAGAAATCTATTCAAACGCCCTGCCTTTGCGGGGCGTTTTTGTATTTGGAATTCTTGTGGTAATATGGCGCGCCTTTTTAATGGTGCATACTAATATCATTAATTGTATTTAGCTCTCATACGCTCTAAACAAGTTCATTAATCATATTAGTATCCAAGATAAGAGAGATAATTCTTTGAGTAATCAGATCAAACTTCTCGTTGGACTAGCAAACCCTGGTCTTGAGTATAAAAGAACTCGCCATAATGCTGGTGCATGGGTTGTTGAAGAACTCGCTCGAGTTCATAATGTTTCTATGCGAGAAGAAGCTAAATTCTTCGGCTTAACTGGTAGGATCCAAAGTAATGGTGATGATCTTCGATTGTTAATCCCAACCACTTTCATGAATCTATCAGGTAAAGCTATCGCTGCGATGGCAAAGTTCTATCAGATCAAACCAGAAGAAATTCTTGTTGCTCATGATGAACTGGATCTCCCTCCTGGTGTTGCTAAATTTAAAAAAGGTGGTGGACACGGGGGCCATAACGGTTTGCGTGACACCATTAGTAAATTAGCGAATACGAAAGAGTTTTACCGCCTTCGTATTGGCATTGGTCATCCTGGCCATAAAGATAAAGTTGCCGGTTTTGTTTTAGGTAAAGCGCCAACTAAAGAGCAAGAATTAATCGATGCTGCAGTAGATGAATCTACACGCTGCCTTGATATCCTTCTCAAAGATGGATTAAGCAAAGCACAAAATCGTTTACACACATTCAAAGCTGAATAACACAGATAAGGTTTACATCATGGGTTTTAAATGCGGAATCGTTGGTCTTCCAAACGTTGGTAAATCAACACTATTTAACGCACTAACAAAAGCAGGAATCGAAGCAGCAAACTTCCCTTTCTGTACAATTGAACCAAACACAGGTGTGGTTCCTGTTCCTGATCTACGTTTAGATGCATTAGCAAAAATCGTAAAACCAGAACGTATTCTTCCTACTACAATGGAATTCGTTGATATCGCTGGTTTAGTGGCAGGCGCATCTAAAGGTGAAGGTCTAGGTAACAAATTCCTAGCAAACATCCGTGAAACAGATGCAATTGGTCATGTTGTTCGTTGTTTTGAAAATGAAAACATCATTCACGTTGCTGGTAAGATTTCACCAATTGAAGATATTGAAATCATCAACCTTGAACTTGCTCTTGCTGACTTAGATTCGTGTGAACGTGCAATGCAACGTAATGCGAAAAAAGCAAAAGGCGGAGACAAAGACGCGAAGTTTGAAATTTCTGTACTTGAGAAACTGCTTCCAGTATTAACTGAAGGTGGTATGGCTCGTACTGTTGAGCTAACGAAAGAAGAAGCGGCAGCTATTGGTTACCTAAACTTCCTAACGTTAAAACCAACCATGTACATTGCTAACGTAAGCGAAGATGGCTTCGAAGATAACCCATTCCTAGATATGGTTCGTGAATACGCAGAAAAAGAAAACAACGTGGTTGTTCCTGTTTGTGCTGCTATTGAATCTGAGCTTTCTGAACTTGACGATGAAGATCGTGAAGAGTTCCTTGCTGATATGGGTATCGAAGAACCAGGTCTAAACCGTGTAATCCGTTCTGGTTACGAACTGCTTACTCTTCAAACTTACTTCACTGCTGGTGTTAAAGAAGTTCGTGCATGGACTATCCCTGTAGGAGCTACAGCACCACAAGCTGCTGGTAAGATCCATACTGACTTTGAAAAAGGCTTTATCCGTGCTGAAGTTATTGGTTACGACAACTTCATCGAGTTCAACGGTGAGAGTGGTGCTAAAGAAGCAGGTAAATGGCGTCTAGAAGGTAAAGAATATATCGTTAAAGATGGTGATGTTGTTCATTTCCGCTTCAACGTATAATTAAATAAGGCCAGCAAATTTGCTGGCCTTTTTATTACTTGCTAATAATTCAACCACTTAAGATTACTTTTCAACCAGTCCTCTGTTATTTTTCTTCCCCCCTTTTTATCTCTTATATACTGAGTTTTATTCATTTATGCTCATATTTGCATATAAAAAGCACGGTTTGATTAAATTCCGTTCGAACAAACAAAGAATTACTGTTTTTTTCAAAAAAGTGTTGACGCATAAGCCTTAGATACGCATAATGCGCTCCGTCCTCACCGCTAAGGCGAAAGAGAGACAAGCAAGAAATGCAATACAATTTGGCTACTTAGCTCAGCTGGTTAGAGCACATCACTCATAATGATGGGGTCACAGGTTCAAATCCCGTAGTAGCCACCATACAATTTTTAATTGATTATCCAATTGTCGATTAAAATAAAATTTCTACTTAACGTATTAACGTTAAAATAGTAGAATGCGGACGTGGCGGAATTGGTAGACGCACCAGATTTAGGTTCTGGCGCCGTAAGGTGTGAGAGTTCAAGTCTCTCCGTCCGCACCATTATTTAGATTCGTAAGAATCTCGTTGGGATATCGCCAAGCGGTAAGGCAGCGGCTTTTGATGCCGCCATTCCCTGGTTCAAATCCAGGTATCCCAGCCACTTTAAAACATAATTGATTCATTTCGATTATGACAACGTGTTATTGAATCACCAATCTTCAATTTCACTACAATATTTGTGCGGACGTGGCGGAATTGGTAGACGCACCAGATTTAGGTTCTGGCGCCGCGAGGTGTGAGAGTTCAAGTCTCTCCGTCCGCACCATTAATTGAATGGCTACTTAGCTCAGCTGGTTAGAGCACATCACTCATAATGATGGGGTCACAGGTTCAAATCCCGTAGTAGCCACCATTCTTCTCTTCCTCATTAACTTGAGAGTAAGTAAGAAAGGAAAAAGTGTTATTAGATCACCAATCTCTAATTTCACTATAAAATTTGTGCGGTCGTGGCGGAATTGGTAGACGCACCAGATTTAGGTTCTGGCGCCGTGAGGTGTGAGAGTTCAAGTCTCTCCGACCGCACCATTATTTAGGTTCGTAAGAATCTCGTTGGGATATCGCCAAGCGGTAAGGCAGCGGCTTTTGATGCCGCCATTCCCTGGTTCAAATCCAGGTATCCCAGCCACTTTTAAAAAGCTCATCATTAATTTGATGGGCTTTTTTTTCGTCTGTAAGATCCTATTTTCATCCACTCATGCCAATCAGGATAATTAGTTAATCAGATACAAAAAAGGTGACCAATTAATGATCACCTTTCGTTTTTTGTCCCTTGTCCCTTGTCCCTTGTCCCTTGTCCCTTGTCCCTAATATTTTCTATAACCCTAATGCATATTTCAATGCTTGGATCTTTAATGGACCTGCTGATTCTGCAGCTCTTAATCCAATATTACGTAATAATTTAACCGGAGGCAGTGTATTGCTAAATAAGGTATAAAAAACATCCATACTGGTTTGCATTAGTAAATTATCTGTTCGTCTTCTGTTTTCATATCTTACTGGCGCTTTATCACTCTCTACGCCATTTTTTTCGACTTCTTCTAAAAAGACATTCACATCTTTAAAACCTAAATTAACACCCTGCCCTGCTAGCGGATTAATGGTATGTGCCGCATCACCAAGTAACACACACCGATGGTTTACATATTGTTGAGCATGCCTGCGTGTAAGAGGAAAAGAACCAAAGCGTTCAACTTTAAAACCACCAAGTTCTGCAGGAAAGTGTCGCTTGATTTGTTCTTCTAATTGAGTATTACTCATTGTAGTTAATTGCTTAATACGAGTAGGTGAGTCATACCAAACTAATGAGCCTTTATTTCCAAATAAAGGTAAGAATGATCTTGGCCCTGACGGTGTAAACCATTGCCATGTAATGTCTTGCTGTTCTTGCTCGGTTTCAATATTAATCAACATACAATGTTGACGATAATCCCAAGCAGTTATTCCTATTTTTGCTTGTTGACGAACATAAGAGTTAGCGCCATCAGCTCCAATCACCCATTTTGCTTTTAATACGGAATTATCACTTAGAGTTAACTCATTGTATTCTTGATGAAAAGTGATTGTATTAATGTTTATTGGAGTGAGTACATTTAGGTTACTGTAATGAGAAAATTCATTCCAAAGACCTAATTGGATTAATCGGTTTTCAACAATAAAGCCAAGTTGTTCCAGATTAAGAGCATCTGAATGAAAACGCGTCCTACACTCAGGATGTTCCCACGTTTCTAATCGCTTATAAGGGCATACTCTTGTCTCGCTTATAAATTTCCAAGCACCTAAAGAATCTAATAAGTCGACTGATGATTGTGAAATAGCCGAAACTCGAATATCCATAGGTTGTGCTTTGTCATAAACCGCTGGTTCTCTTGCTTCAAGCAAAACAACTGAGTGACCTAATTTAGCCAAACCAACCGCAGTTGCTGCGCCAACCATGCCACCACCGACTACGGCATAATCATATTCTTTTATCATCCATCGACCTTATTGAATCAATTATTTTCCCTTATTCTAGCCTGATTTATCAGTAATCGAAATCACTCACTGCATGTCCTTATAATTTTCATGGTCTACTACACCTAGTCACAGCGCTTGGAAAGCAGTACAATACGCGCCCTATCCGTTTTGATCGAGCTTGTCTCTCAAAACTGTACCGAATTTTAGTAATACAAAACGAGTGAAAAGTTACATGACTAAGAAACTGCTGATCAAAACCTGGGGCTGTCAGATGAACGAATACGATTCATCTAAAATGGCCGACCTTTTAGGTGCCGCAAATGGTTATGAATTAACAGAAGAACCAACAGAAGCTGACGTTCTACTATTAAATACCTGCTCTATTCGTGAAAAAGCACAAGAGAAAGTGTTTCACCAATTAGGCCGCTGGAAAAACCTAAAAGATAAAAAACCAGATCTAGTGATCGGTGTTGGTGGTTGTGTTGCAACTCAAGAAGGTGATCATATTCGCCAACGAGCTCCATATGTTGACGTTATCTTTGGTCCACAAACTTTACACCGTTTACCTGAAATGATCCGTCAATCTCAATCAAATGAAAAGCCAGTAATGGATATTTCATTCCCAGAGATCGAAAAGTTCGACAACCTTCCAGAACCAAAGGCAGAAGGTGCAACAGCATTCGTTTCTATTATGGAAGGGTGTTCTAAGTACTGTACTTACTGTGTTGTTCCATACACTCGTGGTGAAGAAGTAAGTCGTCCTCTTGATGACGTATTATTTGAAATCGCACAACTTGCAGAGCAAGGCGTACGCGAAGTAAACCTATTAGGTCAAAACGTTAACGCGTACCGTGGTCCAATGCACGATGGTGATATCTGCACATTTGCTGAATTACTACGTATGGTCGCATCTATCGATGGTATCGACCGTTTACGCTTTACAACAAGCCACCCATTAGAGTTTGGTGATGACATCATCGCTGTATACGAAGATACGCCAGAGCTAGTAAGTTTCTTACACTTACCTGTTCAAAGTGGTTCTGATCGTATTCTAACTATGATGAAGCGTCCTCACACAGCGATTGAATACAAATCTATCATTCGTAAGTTACGTAAAGCTCGTCCTGATATTCAAATCAGTTCTGACTTTATTGTTGGCTTCCCTGGTGAAACGGCGAAAGACTTCCAAGATACAATGAAACTGATTAAAGATGTTGATTTCGACATGAGCTTTAGTTTCATCTTCTCTGCACGTCCAGGAACACCTGCTGCTGATTATCCATGTGATATCCCTGAACAAGAGAAGAAAGATCGCCTAGCTGAACTGCAACAGCAAGTAAACAGCCAAGCAATGCGCTACTCTCGTTTAATGCTAGACACAGAGCAACGTGTATTAGTTGAAGGTCCATCGAAGAAAAACCTGATGGAGCTTCGTGCTCGTACTGAAAACAACCGTATTGTAAACTTTGAAGGTTCAGCGGATCTTATTGGTCAATTTGTTGATGTTAAAATCACAGATGTATTTGCAAACTCACTGCGTGGTGAACTAGTTCGTACAGAAAAAGACATGGGTTTACGTGTTGTTATGACTCCAGCAGAAATGATGGAAAAAACACGTCGTGAAGATGATCTTGGTGTAGGTACTTTTACGCCATAATGTGACATCCTCAATAAAATCAAAAACTAAAAAAGATGATTAAGGTTTCTTGATCATCTTTTTTCTTATTTAACCTTGAGATAATTTATACTTTACCCAATAAATAATAGATAAGCATTCGTAATTAGTATTCTGAGAGGCAATATTGAGCATTAAAACAACCAAATTAGAGTTGACCTTAGAGCCAGCAGACAATCATCGTTTATCTAGCCTTTGTGGGCCTTTTGATGACAACATCAAGCACCTTGAACGTCGTTTAGGGGTGGAGATTAACTATAGAGGCAACCTATTTACTGTGGTCGGTAAACCTCATACCGTTTCAGCTACTATTGATATTCTCAAAGATCTATACGTCGATACCGCTCCTGTAAAGAATCAATACCCTGATATTGAGCCAGAACAAATCCATTTAGCGGTAAAAGAATCCGGTGTTTTAGAACAGGCGAAAGAAGACGTTTCAACCATTCCTTATGGAAAAGAAGTCTTTATTAAAACCAAAAAAGGGTTAATAAAGCCAAGAACCGAAAACCAAGCGCAATACGTAACCAATATGGTAACTCATGATATTACCTTTGGCATTGGCCCTGCAGGTACAGGGAAAACCTACCTTGCGGTTGCTGCTGCCGTTGATGCTTTAGAACGCCAAGAAGTTCGTCGTATCCTGCTTACTCGTCCAGCTGTTGAAGCGGGTGAAAAATTAGGCTTTTTACCAGGTGATCTTAGCCAAAAGGTTGACCCGTATTTACGCCCTCTTTATGATGCGCTATTTGAAATGCTTGGCTTTGAGCGTGTTGAGAAACTTATTGAACGCAACGTCATTGAAGTAGCTCCACTTGCTTATATGCGTGGTAGAACCCTTAACGATGCCTTTATCATCCTAGATGAAAGCCAAAATACAACTGTAGAACAAATGAAAATGTTCTTAACTCGTATTGGTTTTAATTCACGTGCGGTTATTACTGGCGATGTAACTCAAATTGATTTGCCTCGTGGCGCTAAATCAGGTCTTCGTCACGCGATTGAAGTACTTTCTGAAGTAGATGAAATCAGCTTCAACTTCTTTATTGCAGATGATGTGGTTCGTCATCCTGTCGTAGCTCGAATTGTGAACGCTTATGAAAAATGGGAAGCAAAAGATCAAAAAGAGCGTAAACTAGAGGAAATACGCAGAAAGCAGGAGCGTGATGCTCGTATTGCTGAAGCAGAAAATAATCAGTAACAAAATCAGGTGAACAATGAGTATTGAACTCGATCTACAAATTGCATGTGAAAATGAAAACGGCTTACCATCAGAAAAAGATCTGATGACATGGTTAAATGCAGTTATTCCACAATTTCAACCGCAAGCCGAATTAACCATTCGTATTGTAGACGAAAAAGAAAGTCATGAATTAAATCACGAATATCGTGGTAAAGATAAGCCAACTAATGTACTTTCATTTCCGTTTGAAGCTCCTCCTGGTCTTGAACTCGATTTACTTGGCGATTTAATTATCTGTCGCCAAGTTGTTGAAGAAGAAGCTATCGAGCAAAATAAGCCATTATTAGCACATTGGGCTCATATGGTTGTACATGGTAGTCTTCATCTGCTAGGTTATGACCATATCGAAGATGATGAAGCTGAAGAGATGGAATCGCTCGAAACAGAATTAATGCAAGGTATGGGATTTGAAGACCCATATATTGCTGAGAAATAACAACGGAATAACCCGTAGTTACTAATGTGCGCTATCCACATTGATAGCATTTACTTTAAAAGAAGCCATGAACGACGAAAATTCACAGAATACAGAAGGTCCGAGTAGAAAGTCCTTCTTAGGACGCCTTTCACAACTATTTCAAGGAGAACCTAAAGATCGCCAAGAGTTGGTTGATGTATTTAGAGACTCTGAAGAAAATGAAGTTATCGACCATGACACTCGAGATATGCTTGAAGGTGTTATGGAAATAGCCGAAATGAGAGTAAGAGACATTATGTTACCTCGCTCTCAAATGGTCACGGTCGAGAAAACTCAAGACCTTGAATCACTGATAGCAACCATCATTGAAGCGTCTCACTCACGCTATCCAGTGATCAGTGAAGATAAAGACCATGTTGAAGGTATACTCCTTGCGAAGGACTTACTAAGATACTTAGGCTCTGACTGTGAAGCCTTTGAAATAGAGCAAGTTATTAGACCTGCTGTTGTAGTTCCAGAAAGCAAACGTGTTGATAAGCTTTTAAAAGAGTTTAGAGAAGAGCGTTACCACATGGCCATCGTTGTCGATGAGTTTGGTGGAGTTTCTGGTCTAGTTACCATTGAAGATATCTTAGAAGAAATCGTTGGTGACATTGAAGATGAATTTGATGACGAAGAAGAAAAAGACATTCGTCAGTTAAGCAAACACACATTCTCTGTGAAAGCATTAACTGAAATCGAAGATTTTAATGAAGCGTTCTCAACCAACTTCAGCGACGAAGAAATTGATACTGTAGGTGGTCTTGTATTAACTGGATTTGGTCATTTACCAGAAAGTGGTGAAACGATTGAAATCTCAGGATTTACATTCAAAGTTACTGCTGCAGACAACCGTCGTATTATTCAACTTCAAGTGACGATTCCTGATAAAGAGTCTGAAAACAAAGATCCTGAAGAAGAATAACAAAATCAGCCACTGATATTTCAGTGGCTGAACTTTATCTAATTTATACAGACTAACTCTCTTTCGCTACTTACCATCTATTTGAGTTATAGCCGATGCCTTTACTTTCTCATTACTTTATTCGCCTTCTTGTTGCTTTACTCTCTGGCGCAAGTGCAACCCTTGCTTTTGCTCCCTACTCTTTATGGCCTTTTGCTTTTATTGCGCCTTTAATCCTTTTATTACTAATGCATAAACAAACAACCAAAAAAGCCACTTGGTTAGGTTTTGTTTGGGGTTTAGGCTACTTTGGTGCAGGTGTGAGTTGGGTTCATGTCAGTATCGATAATTTTGGTGGTATGCCTGTTGCTGCCAGTCTATTTTTAATGATAGGGCTGATCAGCTACCTTTCGTTATATCCAATGCTATTCTCGTTTCTTTTACAACGCTTTTTTAGCAATCACAACATCACAAAGTATTTACTTGCCGCACCTGCTCTTTGGATTATCACCGATTGGCTTCGTGGTTGGGTATTTACTGGCTTTCCATGGTTATGGCTAGGTTACAGCCAAATTGATAGCCCACTGTCAGCTTGGGGGCCAATATTAGGCGTTGAAGGCATTACTATAATGATCCTTCTATCTGTTGGCACTATTGCGTACAGTTTCCTTGAAAAGAAATGGTCTCTATTACTTATTCCAGCTGTAATTTTAGCGACATCTTTTGCTATAAAACCTTTTGATTGGGTTACACCTCAAGCAGATAAAGCAACTAAAGTGGCGTTAATTCAAGGGAATATCAATCAAGCAATTAAATGGCTACCGAGCGAGCGTTGGCCAACGATCATGAAGTACATGGATTTAACACGTAAAAATTGGGATGCCGATGTCATTGTATGGCCAGAAGCCGCTATTCCAGCATTAGAAGTAGAGCTCCCTAGCTTTCTTCGCAACTTAGATAGTGCTGCATCAATGAATAACAGCACAGTTATCACCGGGATTGTAGGTCAAAGCCCTACCGGTAATTTCTACAATAACATTATTTCATTAGGTGTTAACGGCACTAATGGATACGATTACGGACAGCAACCAAGATACAGCAAACACCATTTACTTCCATTTGGTGAATTCGTCCCTTTTGAAAATTTATTACGCCCAATTGCACCAATATTTAATCTACCTATGTCATCATTTAGCCGAGGTGATTATATTCAACCAAATATGAAAGCTAGCGGCACTCATTTAGCCCCTGCATTGTGCTACGAAATCGTTTATGGGGAACAAGTGAGAGAAAATATCACACCACAAACCGATTATATTTTAACCCTGTCTAATGATGCATGGTTTGGTACTTCTATTGGTCCATTGCAACATATGGAAATGGCTCAAATGCGAGCGTTAGAGATAGGGAAACCAGTAATTCGTTCAACTAACAACGGGGTTACAGCAATTACTGACCATAAAGGGCATATAACAAAACAAATCCCACAGTTCACTACTGCAGTATTACGTGGAGAGGTTATTCCTACTACAGGGACTACCCCTTACCGCTACTGGGGTTCGATTCCTTTATACTTATTAGTCGGTCTATTTCTGCTTGTTGCTTGGCGTAAACGAAAAGACAATATGTAACATCTTACGGTCTGTATCTCTTTTTGATATACAGACCTTTAACCAATAGCCTTTTAAACTAAGGTTTTAAAGAAACTCTTGTAAATTCTTCATGTTGACAGTGAGTACACGGCTCTATGATTTGAGCGTGGTTAAATTGCTCACGATGCCCGCACTTTTCACACACTAGAATACCTAAACCAATAACCTCTCCTGCCTGATATACCCCTTGATGCTCCAAATCATCAAAGACCTCCTTCCATTCAACTTGCGTTCTATCGGTTATCTCCAATAAGCCATGCCAAATTGAATCCGCAATTAATCGGTAGAAAGGCGAATCAGGGAATGTGCTTTTGCTCTCTTCATAACTTTGAGCAAATTCTTTAATATCACGTTTAACGTAAGTGGAAATGAGAGCAAGCTCATCTTTAGTCATATCAGAAGCGGCATCCACCACTTCCTCTGAAGATTTAGCCCAATGTTCAAATTCTTCAGGACTTCTTTCTAATACATTCATTACCCGCTCAAAGACGGCGTTATAACCTGTTTTTTGCTTAGACATAAGTCACCTCCAAGATTTCACTAGATTTATATAGCGAAGAGTGAGTTAAAGGTTATCAGGTCGCTTGAGTATAAGCGCTCCATTAGTTATTCTATGCCGATCAAGTATTATCTGATCAAACCGATCTCACATTTTTTGTGATCCACTGACATAACTGGGTAAATCGATGCAAGAACAATATAATCCACAGGATCTTGAACAAAAGATCCAAAAACATTGGGACGACAACAAAACGTTTGTTGTAACTGAAGACGCAAATAAAGAAAAATTCTACTGTCTCTCAATGTTCCCATACCCAAGTGGTCGTCTACACATGGGTCACGTTCGTAACTACACTATCGGTGATGTAGTTTCTCGTTACCAACGTCTACAAGGTAAAAACGTAATGCAACCTATTGGTTGGGATGCGTTTGGTCTTCCTGCTGAAAATGCGGCTGTTAAAAATAAAACAGCTCCAGCACCTTGGACTTATGAAAATATCGAGTACATGAAGAACCAACTTAAGCTATTAGGCTTTGGTTACGATTGGAATCGTGAATTTGCAACATGTACTCCTGAGTACTACCGTTGGGAACAAGAGTTCTTCACAAAACTGTACAACAAAGGTCTAGTTTACAAGAAAACCTCTTCTGTAAACTGGTGTCCTAATGACCAAACAGTTCTGGCTAACGAACAAGTTGAAGACGGTTGTTGTTGGCGTTGTGATACCCCTGTTGAACAAAAGAAAATTCCACAGTGGTTCATTAAAATTACTGAATACGCACAAGAGCTTCTTGATGATCTAGATAACCTTGATGGTTGGCCTGAAATGGTTAAAACCATGCAACGTAACTGGATTGGCCGTTCTGAAGGCGTTGAGCTTTCATTTGCTGTAAACGGCGAAGAAGCACCTTTAGAAGTATATACTACACGTCCTGATACGCTAATGGGCGTAACTTACGTTGGTATTGCTGCTGGTCACCCTCTTGCAGAAAAAGCATCTCAAAATAACCCTGAGTTAGCCGCTTTTGTTGAAGAATGCCGTAACACTAAAGTTGCTGAAGCTGAATTAGCAACAATGGAAAAGAAAGGCATGGACACTGGTCTACGTGCTATTCACCCATTAAATGGTCGTGAAGTACCAGTATTTGTTGCTAACTTCGTATTAATGGATTACGGCACAGGTGCGGTAATGGCGGTTCCTGCTCACGATCAACGTGACTTTGAATTTGCAACTAAATACGGCCTAGATATTATCCCTGTAATCAAGCCAGAAGATGGTTCTGATTTAGATGTATCTGAAGCGGCTTACACAGAAAAAGGCGTTCTATTCGATTCAGGTGAATTCGACGGCCTTGCTTTCCAAGAAGCATTCGATGCTATCGCAGCGAAACTTGAAGCTGAAGGCAAAGGTAAGAAAACAGTAAACTTCCGTCTACGTGACTGGGGTGTATCTCGTCAACGTTACTGGGGCGCTCCAATCCCAATGGTAACCACTGAAGATGGTGAAGTTCACCCAGTACCTGCTGACCAATTACCAGTAATTCTTCCTGAAGACGTGGTAATGGATGGCGTTACTAGTCCAATTAAAGCAGACAAAGAGTGGGCTAAAACGACATTTAACGGCGAACCGGCTCTACGTGAAACAGATACGTTCGATACCTTTATGGAATCATCTTGGTACTACGCTCGCTACTGTTCCCCACAAGCAGACGATATCCTAGATCCAGAAAAAGCAAACTACTGGTTACCAGTAGACCAATACATTGGTGGTATCGAGCACGCTTGTATGCACCTATTGTATTCTCGCTTCTTCCATAAGCTTCTACGTGATGCGGGTTATGTTACTTCTGACGAACCATTCAAACAGCTTTTATGTCAAGGTATGGTACTTGCCGATGCATTCTACTACACCAACGACAAAGGCGGTAAAGAGTGGGTTGCTCCTACGGATGTAACTATCGAGCGTGATGGTAAAGGTCGTATCGAGAAAGCCGTTGATGATCAAGGTCGTGAAGTTGAACACTCAGGCATGATCAAAATGTCTAAGTCTAAAAACAACGGTATCGATCCACAAGAAATGGTAGACAAATACGGTGCTGATACCGTTCGTCTATTCATGATGTTTGCTTCACCAGCAGACATGACACTTGAATGGCAAGAGTCTGGTGTTGAAGGTGCAAACCGTTTCCTTAAACGTGTATGGAAACTGGTTCACGAGCACACAAACAAAGGCACAACTGAAGCGCTAGATACATCATCACTAACAGGTGATCAAAAAGCACTTCGTCGTGACGTTCACAAAACAATCGCAAAAGTAAGTGATGATATTGGCCGTCGTCAAACATTCAATACAGCAATCGCTGCTATTATGGAATTGATGAACAAGCTAAACAAAGCTCCTCAAGAATCAGCACAAGATCGTGCTCTTCTTGATGAAGCACTAAAAGCAGTTGTTGCTATGCTTTACCCAATGACACCACACGCAAGTTTTGCAATGTGGGAAGCACTAGGTGAATCAGATTTAGATTCTGCAACATGGCCAACATTCGATGAGAATGCACTAGTTGAAGATGAAAAAACAATCGTAGTAATGATCAACGGTAAACTTCGTGCAAAACTTGTTGTTGCAGCTGATGCAACAGAAGAACACGTACGTGAACTTGGTCTAAAAGACGAAAACGCAATGAAGTTCTTAGATGGCTTAACAATTCGTAAAGTTATCTACGTACCTGGTAAGTTATTAAACATCGTAGCGAACTAAGAAACGATAAGAAAAGTAATTTGAACCATTTTTCTTATTACTTTTCTACTAAAGCATAAGCGGATATCCGCTTGTGCTTATTTAACCATTTTGTCTTATGCAATCCATAAGAGTGCCGATAAAATGGTTAAATAAGCATTTTTATCACCACTTGAGGGAGTTACTCGGTGAAACGACTTTTATCTCTATTTTCTCTTCGAACGTTAATTGTTCTGACTCTTTCATTAATAACTTCAGCCTGTGGATTTCACCTACGTGGTGATTATTTATTACCAGATGAAGTTCATGAAATATCATTAACGAGTTTTGACCAATACAGCGCATTAACTCGTGATGTTCAAAAGCAACTTCGCATGAATGGTATCCGTCAGGTGGCACCAACAACAGTAACGCCAAGCTTAGATTTAATCAGTGAAAGCCTAAATGAGCGTACGTTATCACTTTATCAAAACAGCCGTGCAGCTGAAAAAGAACTTACTTACAATGTTCGCTATAGCGTTTTAATTCCGGGCCATGATTTAAAAATATATACAACAACGGTAAACCGTAATTATCTTGATAACCCACTAACAGCCTTAGCAAAATCGGTCGAACGAGATATGATTGAAGGTGAGATGCGAACTCAAGCTGCTGAACAAATCTTACGTCAAATGGCGCGTTTAAAAGCAGATGATACGCCAGTTGTGACAACTGATGTAATTACGCACGATGATGAAACTGAAAGTAAAGTGACAACGAAAGAAGTCATAAAATCAATGAGTTCTACAGCTGAAACGACTCAATAATCATGCGTGTATTTCCAGAACAACTAGCTCAAAACTTAGAACGTGGGCTACGTCAATGCTATTTACTGTTTGGTAATGAGCCTCTGTTAAAACAAGAAAGCCTTGATGCAATTCGCCAAGCGGCATTTGCACAAGGTTTTGAAGAAAAGCACCAATTTACACTAGATAAGCAGTTAGATTGGAATAACGTTTTTGATTGTACTCAAGCGTTAAGCCTTTTTTCATCTAGACAAATAATAGAGCTAACCATTCCTGATACAGGAATGACAACCGCACATACAAGTAAGCTAAAAGAACTCGTACCAACACTGCATGACGATATAATTTTATTGTTACAAGGTCCAAGAGTTAATAAAGCTCAAGAAAGCACTCAATGGTTTAAGGCGTTAACGCAGTTAGGTTTATTTATTCCATGTAATACACCTGACAATCAGCAGTTACCTCGTTTTATCCAACAACGTTGTAAAAAATTAAAGCTAAAACCTGATGCAGAAGCGATTCAAATGCTTGCCCAATGGCACGAAGGCAATTTATTAGCGCTTGCTCAAAGCCTAGATAAATTAGCCCTTTTATATCCTGATGGCTTACTAACATTAATTCGAATAGAAGAAGCCTTAAATAGAAACAATCATTTTACGCCGTTTCAATTGGTCGACACGTTATTATCAGGTCAAGCCAAACGTGCACAGCGCATTCTTCGTCAACTTGAAAGTGAAGGAACAGAAGTCATCATTCTTCTGCGCACATTACAAAAAGAGCTACTATTACTACAAACATTCCAATATTCGCTATCTCAAGGCGAAGCAATGTTTACTGTTTTTGATCGATATAAAGTATGGCAAAACCGCCGAGCACTATATCAAGCAGCTTTACAGCGCTTATCAATAACTCAAATAAAACAATTAATTCGCTTACTTGCACAGATCGAAATAGCGACAAAAACAGACTATGACAGTGATTGCTGGCCACAACTTAGCCAACTAACGCTGGATATGTGCAATATTCACATTTCGGTGACATCGAACGTCTCTCATTAAGCGGCGTTCACTGATATACTTCATTATAAATAACCCATTTCTAGGTGATGACTTTGCAAGATAAAGAACTCCATGATTTTCTATTCAACAACGTTGATGATATGAAAGCTGAAAACATAACAACTCTTGATGTTCGTGGTAAATCAAGCATTACCGATTTTATGATCGTATGTACAGGAACATCTAAACGTCATGTAAGCTCTATTGCATCAAATGTATCAGACAAAGCAAAAGAAGCTGGCCTAATGCCTTATGGGATTGATGGTGAAGCAGAAGGCGAATGGGTTGTTGTCGATATGGGAAATGTTATGGTTCATATCCTACAAGAAGAACACCGTGAGTTATACCAACTAGAAAAACTGTGGAGCTAACTCCATGAAAATTCAGTTAATCGCTGTTGGAACCAAAATGCCTAAATGGGTTGAAGAAGGCTACAAAGAATACAGCCGACGCTTCCCTAAAGATATGCCTCTTGAGCTCGTAGAAATCACAGCAGGAAAACGTGGTAAAAATGCCGACATAGCTCGAATCCTTCAAAAAGAAGGCGAAGCAATGCTTGCTGCTGTTCCTAAAGGCAACCGTATCGTAACGCTTGATATTCCAGGAAAACGCTGGGATACAGAACAATTAGCAGAACAACTAGAAGCTTGGAAATTAGACGCTCGTGATGTCTCTATTTTAATAGGTGGCCCTGAAGGTTTAGCTCCTGCATGTAAGGCTGCGGCCGATCAAAGCTGGTCTTTATCACCACTAACCCTTCCTCATCCTCTGGTTCGAGTTGTGATGGCTGAAAGCCTATATCGAGCATGGAGTATTACGGCAAATCATCCTTACCATAGAGAATAAGAGTTGATTAAGCGCAAACGCACACAGATCCGTGACTATCACGCTGAAACGAGATTATTTGCATCACGTGCAATTATCTCGTTTTCAGGGATCATTGTACTTATTGGTCTGCTTTTGACTAACTTGTACAACATTCAAATCAATGAATTTCAAGATTATAAAACACGCTCAAATGATAACCGTATTAAGATAGTCCCTATCGCACCAAACCGAGGATTGATTTTTGATAGAAATGGAAATCCATTAGCGGAAAACCGCCCTGTTTTTAATTTAGAAGTCACCCCTGACAAAGTGTCAGATCTTTCTCTTTTGTTTACAGAATTACAAACTATCTTGCCAATAACACAAGATAATATTGATGACTTTCAGAAAGAACGTCGTCGTACTCGTCGTTTTAAATCCGTCCCTCTTCTTACTCAATTAACACAAGAGCAAGTTGCAATATTTTCTGTTAATCAGCACAAATTCCAAGGGGTTGAAATAAAAGCCTACTTAAAGCGCTTTTATCCTTACGGTAAAACACTCACTCATGTACTTGGTTATGTAGCTAAAATTAACGATCGTGATTTAGCTCGTCTAGCACGAGAAGAAAAAGACGCAAATTATCAAGCAACTCGTGATATTGGTAAATTAGGTATTGAGCGCTTTTATGAAGATATTCTTCATGGAACCGCAGGCTATCAAGAAGTTGAAGTAAATAGTCGTGGTCGTGTTATTCGTACTCTGAAGTACGTACCACCAATCCCAGGTAAAGATATCGTTTTAAACCTAGATATCAAACTTCAAAAATTTGTTGAAAAGCAACTGGATGGACGTAGAGGTTCAGCCATTGTACTTGACCCTAAAACCAGTGCAGTTTTAGCTATGGTTTCAAGTCCAAGCTACGATCCAAACTTATTTGTACATGGTATTTCAAGTAAAAATTACAGCGCTTTATTAAATGACCCTGATCGTCCACTAGTTAACAGAAGTACATTAGGTATCTATCCACCAGCATCAACCGTAAAACCATTTATCGCTGTTTCTGCATTAAAAGAGAAAATTGTTACCACAGAAACAACTCGTGATGATCCTGGCTATTGGCGCATACCGAACTCTAAAACTAAACCATTTAGAGACTGGAAGCGTTGGGGTCACGGTACAGTTAACTTAAAACAATCGATTGAAGAGTCTGTTGATACCTTCTTCTATCAAATCGCCTATGATATGGGCATTGATAGATTATCAAGTTGGATGATGAAATTTGGTTTTGGTGATTACACCGGTATTGATATTCGTGAAGAAAGTAAAGCGAATATGCCTACCCGAGAATGGAAAGTTGCTCGTTTCCGTACCCCATGGTACCAAGGGGATACTATCCCTGTAGGTATTGGTCAAGGCTACTGGACAGCAACGCCAATGCAGCTTGCAAAAGCAACGGCTGTATTAACCAATCATGGTAAAGTTCAAGCACCACATTTATTAAAAGGCATTATTGAAAATAATAAAGAAGTGCCTTATGAACCAGAGCCTTACCCACCAATTGAAGGGGTAAAAGACAGTTACTGGCAATTAGCTATTGATGGCATGATTCTAGTAAATAATGGACGTAAAGGTACAGCAAGACGAGCTTTTGCTGGCACACCTTATGTAAGTGCTGGTAAATCAGGTACATCGCAAGTATTCGGTCTAAAAGAAGATGAAGAATATAATGCAGATGAAATTGCAGAACACTTACGTGACCACGCTTTATTTACCGGTTTTGCACCAGCAAAAGATCCAAAAGTTATTATTTCTCTCGTATTAGAGAATGGTGGTGGTGGCTCTAGCCAAGGTGGTCCAATAGCTCGTCATGTCTTCGATTATGTATTACTACCGAAAACGGAAGAGGCAGCTAAGAAGTAATGAGAGTTGATATTGCATCAGGAAAGAATCGCGACTTTTTTCATCGAATTCATTTAGATTTACCACTATTGCTAGGCATTTTATTATTGATGGCATGTGCCTTAGTTATTATGTATAGCGCCAGTGGTCAAAGCTTATTGATGATGGATAAGCAAGCAATGAGAATGTTGCTTTCTTTGGGAGTCATGTTCTTTCTTGCGCAAATATCACCAAGAGCCTACGAAGCCGCTGCTCCCTATGTTTTCACTATAGGAATTTTCCTATTATTAGGGGTTCTCCTTTTTGGAGAGGCATCAAAAGGGGCTCAACGGTGGTTAAACTTCGGCTTTGTTCGATTTCAACCATCAGAACTTATCAAATTAGCCGTACCATTAATGGTGGCTCGTTATATTGGTAATAAACCCTTACCACCAACGGTTAGAACTCTCTTTTTCGCTCTGTTAATGGTCTTTGTTCCAACCATCATGATTGCCAAACAACCAGATCTAGGGACCTCAATACTGATTGCAGCATCAGGTATTTTCGTTATTTTTCTAGCCGGTATCAGTTGGAAAATAATCACAGCAGCAGCAGTTGCCGTTGGCGCTTTTATCCCTATTTTGTGGTTTTTCTTGATGCGGCCTTATCAAAAAGTTCGTGTTCAAACATTATTTAACCCCGAATCCGATCCTCTTGGTGCTGGTTATCATATTATTCAATCCAAGATAGCGATTGGTTCTGGTGGCCTATTAGGAAAAGGATGGTTACACGGGACTCAGTCTCAACTCGAATTCATACCTGAACGACATACCGATTTCATTTTTGCCGTGATTGCAGAAGAATGGGGACTTATTGGTGTTATTGCTTTATTAACACTCTATCTATTTATCATTGGTCGCGGTTTATTTTTGGCGAGTCAAGCACAAACGGCTTTTGGGCGCATGATGGGAGGAAGTGTTGTACTAAGCTTCTTTGTTTATATTTTTGTAAACATCGGCATGGTCAGTGGTATTCTTCCTGTTGTAGGCGTTCCTCTTCCCTTAGTTAGTTATGGTGGTACTTCCATGGTTACCCTAATGGCAGGTTTTGGTATTCTAATGTCAATTCACACTCATAGAAAAGTTCACTCAAAGGCAAATTAATGCGCGTTATTTTACTTGCAGTTTCTCTTATATTAGCAGGTTGTGCTTCTGAACCACCTCAAAAAACAACTGATGAACCTAATGCTGGTCGTTATCAAATAGATAATGATATTGCACCTGATATGCCAATTTCAGTTGAACATATCGAAGATGCTCACCCTCGCTATGAACCAAAAAGTTTATATGGTAATAAAGATTACACCTTATTAGGCAAAGATTACCCGATAGTGAAAAAACCCAAAGGGTTTACTCAAGAAGGGATAAGTTCTTGGTATGGTAAAAAATTTCATGGCCATAAAACATCAAATGGCGAAGTGTATGATATGTATTCAATGAGTGCTGCTCATAAAACACTGCCACTTCCAAGTTATGTAAAAGTAACTAACAAAGACAATGGAAAAACAGCCATTGTTCGAGTCAATGACCGTGGACCTTTTCATGAAGGTCGAATTATAGACCTAAGTTTTGCAGCGGCCGCCAAACTTGATGTACTTAAAACCGGTACAGCAAATGTTAAAATCGAATATATTTCTGTAGCTAAACCGACTAACCCACAAGAATGGCACGCAATAGACCCTAATCAATATCATATTCAAATGGTCGCCGTTAAAAATGAACAAAGTGCGGATAAAATAGCAAAGAAACTAGAAGCACAATTTAATGCTCCAACAAACATTATAAAATCAGGTAATGTTTACCGTGTTCGTTTAGGGCCTTTTATTGATAGAGACAACGCAGATAAAACATTAATCGAAGCAAAAAATGGACAATATACTTCAGCATTTATCATCCAAGAATTGAAGAAATAATGATTTCAAAGACAACAATATCAACAGAAATGTCAATCTTTAGTAAATATTGTAAGTAAATATCTAGCATCTCTTATTGATGTAAATATTAATGAACTAATGCGAAATCTTATTGTCTTTAGATAACAACAAGATAGGGATGTCTCATAAAAAGAGCAGATGAATTTTTATTATCTTTCTTTTCATATAAAATCAGTTATTTAATTACACATCTGGTTATGATATTCAAATCTGCTATTATGTACGCAGTTTCACTACCTCACAGTGCAAAGTTATTATTATGAAAAATTCAGCGAAACAGTTAAAACGACTTATCTTATCGAGCTTTATTTTAGGCTCAACCGTTGCTGTAGCAGCACCTGCGGTTATTCCAAATGCACCGCAAATCGCAGCTAAAGGCTACGTATTAATGGATTATCATTCAGGCAAAGTATTGGCTGAAAAAGATATGAACGTTCGTATGAACCCTGCAAGCTTAACTAAAATGATGACAAGTTATGTTATCGGTCAAGAAATTGAAAGTGGCAACATTTCAATGGATGACGATGTAGTTATCAGCAAAAATGCTTGGGCTAAAAACTTCCCTGGTTCATCAAAAATGTTCATCGAAGTGGGCAGTACTGTAAAAGTTCGTGAACTTAATAAAGGTATTATCATTCAATCTGGTAACGATGCTTGTGTAGCAATGGCTGAGCACGTAGCGGGATCTGAAGATGCATTTGTTGACCTAATGAACGCGTGGGCAAAAACATTAAATCTGAAAAACACACACTTTGCTAACGTTCATGGTCTTGATCGTGATGACCTATACTCAACGCCTTACGATATGGCATTAATTGGTCAAGCTTTAATCCGTGATGTGCCTGAAGAATATCGCGTATATTCTGAAAAATCATTTACTTACAATGGTATCACTCAATACAACCGAAATGGTCTATTGTGGGATAAAAGCATGAACGTTGATGGCATTAAAACAGGCCATACAAACGGTGCTGGCTTCAACCTAGTAAGTTCAGCAACAGAAGGAAAAATGCGTTTAGTTGCTGTTGTTATGGGAACTAAATCAGGTAACGCTCGTAAAGCAGAAAGTAAAAAATTACTTAACTACGGTTTTCGTTTCTTTGAAACAGTTTCACCACATAAAGCAAATGAAACATTCGTAACTGAAAAAGTATGGATGGGTAGCACCGATGAAGTTGCTTTAGGTGTTGCAGAAGATACGTATGTAACTTTACCGCGTGGCCAAGCTAAGAAAATGACCGCAAGCTTTGTATTAGAAAAAACGCTTGAAGCACCTATCTACAAAGGTGATGTTGTTGGTAAACTTTACTACCAAATCGATGGTGAAGACATTGCTGAATACCCACTACTTGCTCTAAATGATGTTGAAGAAGGTGGTATCTTTAGCCGTCTTATCGATTACATTGTTCTAATGTTTAAAGGCTGGTTAAGCTAATATTCAGCTAAACTTAGAATACATAAAAGGCAACTTCGGTTGCCTTTTTAATTTACTGGATTAACACTTGTTATCTGACCTAGGTCACAGTAATATTCTCAACATATATCATCCACTCTCGATTGGAGACGGTTATGCAAGAGCAACCAAAGCTAAAAGATCTTCTAGAATTCCCATGTAAATTTACTTACAAAGCCGTTGGCCTTGCTCATGAAGAGCTACCTGAGCTTGTTCTTGAAGTAATCCAACGTCATGCTCCTGGCGATTACACACCAGCAGTAAAGCCAAGTGGCAAAGGTAACTACCACTCAGTATCTGTTAGCATTACAGCAACCTCTATTGAGCAAGTAGAGACGCTTTATAAAGAACTAGCGGAAATCGAAATCGTTCGTATGGTTCTATAATAAAATGATAGGCAATATTAGTTGATAATATTGCCTACCTTTTTGATCTTTTGATATACCCCTACATTTCTTATCTATTCCTTCCCTTCTATCCTTGCTATCATTAGGCAAATTTTCAACCTAGTGTGATCTAATTGAACAAACGTCTAGTGGTTAAAAATCTTGGTCGACAAGATTACGAACCGGTATGGAAAGCAATGCATACTTTTACCGATGAACGTGATGAAAATACATGTGATGAAGTATGGCTAGTGGAACATAACCCTGTATTTACACAAGGACAAGCAGGTAAAGAAGAACACGTTCTTGCTGCTGGTGATATCCCTATTGTAAAAAGCGATAGAGGTGGGCAAGTGACTTATCACGGTCCGGGTCAATTAGTTGCTTATGTATTAATTAATTTGCGACGTAAGAACATTGGTGTACGTGAATTAGTAACGCATATTGAAAATACCGTAATCAATACATTAAGTCATTTTAATGTTGAGTCAGCTGCACGTCCTGATGCTCCGGGAGTGTATGTTGATAATAAAAAAATCTGTTCATTAGGATTACGTATCCGTAAAGGGTGTTCATTCCATGGATTAGCACTTAACATTAATATGGATTTATCTCCTTTCCTACGTATAAACCCTTGTGGTTATGCTGGTATGGAAATGACCCAACTTCATGACTTAGTTAAAGATAACATGACAGTAGAGAATAAAGTAGAACACGTCGAAGATGTTCATCCTTTACTGATTAAAGAATTAACAACACTACTTGATTACATTGATATCGAGTATTTAACGGAAAGCAGCAATCATGAGTAAGCCAATCCAAATGGAAAAAGGTGTAAAATACCGCGATGCCGATAAAATGGCATTAATTCCAGTTAAAAACATGCCTACAGAGCAAAAAGAAGTACTACGTAAGCCTGAATGGATGAAAATCAAACTTCCTGCTAGCAGTAAACGTATCGACGATATCAAATCAGCAATGCGTAAGAATAATCTTCACTCGGTATGTGAAGAAGCGTCTTGCCCTAACCTCGCTGAATGTTTTAACCACGGTACTGCAACCTTCATGATCTTAGGTGCTATCTGTACCCGCCGTTGCACTTTCTGTGATGTTGCCCATGGCCGTCCTGTTGCACCAGAAGCTGAAGAACCAAAAAAACTGGCTAAAACAATTCAAGATATGAAATTGAAGTATGTGGTAATTACTTCGGTTGACCGTGATGATTTACGTGATGGCGGTGCTCAGCATTTTGCAGATTGTAACCGCGAAATTCGTGCATTAAATCCTGAAATCCGCATTGAAACATTGGTTCCAGATTTCCGTGGTCGTATGGATCGTGCTCTTGAAGCGATGATCGATAACCCACCAGATGTATTTAACCATAACTTAGAAACGGCTCCTCGCTTATACCGTAAAGTACGCCCAGGAGCGAATTACCAATGGTCTTTAGATCTACTTAAAAAGTTCAAAGAGCAGCACCCGAACGTTCCAACTAAATCGGGCTTAATGATGGGCTTAGGTGAAACAAAAGAAGAAATTGTTGAAGTATTAAAAGACTTACGAGCTCATGGTGTAACCATGCTTACTTTAGGTCAATACTTAGCACCAAGTCGTCACCACTTACCAGTTGAGCGCTACGTTCCACCTGCTGAGTTTGATGAGTTAAAAGAAATTGCATTAGAGCTTGGGTTTACTCACGCTGCTTGTGGTCCTTTTGTTCGCTCTTCTTACCATGCTGATCTTCAAGCTAAAGGCGAAGAAGTTAAGTAAGGTCTAGGGTCTGAATAATAAAAAAGGTTGACGTTTTGGCGTCAACCTTTTTTGTTTATAGATACTTTAGAGTTAGAACTAAGAACGGATTAGGTAATCTGCTTTACCAACCCATTTATAGCTTGTTAGCTCTTCTAAGCCCATTGGACCACGCGCGTGAAGCTTCTGAGTAGATACTGCAACTTCTGCACCTAAGCCAAACTGAGCGCCATCAGTAAAGCGTGTTGATGCATTAACATATACCGCAGCAGATCCAGCCATATTAATAAACTTCTCTGCCGATTCAATGTTGTTAGTTAAGATGGTATCTGAATGACTCGCGTTATGCTTTTGCATATGTGCAGCAGCTTCATTTACATCTGCCACCACTTTGACACCTAATGTATAACTTAGCCATTCGGTATCAAAATCGCCCTCTTGCGCTTCACGTAATGATACGCCTTGAAACTCTTTTAATAATGCGTACGCTTTAGGCTCTGCAACTAACTCAACACGGCCTGCCATGTTATCGGCAAGTAGTGCTAAAAACTGTGGTGCGACCGCTTCATGAACCAATAAGGTATCGAGTGCATTACATGCTGATGGGCGCTGCGCTTTTGAGTTATCAACAACAACTAATGCTCTTTCTAGGTCAGCACTTTCATCAACAAACGCATGGCTAATACCAAAGCCACCAATGATCACAGGAATAGAGCTGTTTTCTTTACACATTTTATGTAAACCAGCACCACCACGTGGAATGATCATATCAACATAATCATCCATAGTCAGAAGTTGAGACACTAATTCACGATCTGGCTTTTCGATATATTGAACAGACGCCGCTGGTAATCCTGCTTTTTCCAAAGCGACTTGAATAACTTTTACCAATTCCATGTTAGAGAAAAACGTCTCTTTACCACCACGTAAAATGCTTGCATTACCTGTTTTTAAACACAAGGAAGCAATATCAATAGTTACATTTGGTCGTGCTTCATAAATCACACCGATAACCCCAATAGGTACACGACGGCGTGATAATGACATACCGTTTTCAAGGACTTTACTATCAATCTCACTACCTACAGGATCGTTCAGATTAATAACATTACGCACATCATTAGCAATACCAACCAAACGCTCTTCAGTTAATAGAAGACGATCTTGCATCGCTTCAGAAATACCAGCTTCTACAGCCGCTTTAATGTCTTTTGCATTGGCAGCCAATATCGCATCTTTATTTGCTTCTAATTCATCAGCAATAATTGCAAGTGCTTTATTCTTTTGCGCTGTTGGAGCAACAGCTAAGTCAAATGCAGCGGCTTTAGCTGCTTGACCCATAGTTGTTAAATTCACAATATATCCTTTTACTAAATCAGTACTAAATCATCACGATGGATAGCTACAGGGCCATATTCGTAGCCTAATACTGCGTAAATATCCTGACTGTGTTTTCCTAAAATCTTAGATAAGTCATCACTTGAATAACGTGAAATACCACGAGCGATCAATTCACCTTTTGTATTCACAATTTTCGCTACGCCACCACGAACGAAATGGCCTGATACTTCAGTGATACCTTTACTTAATAAACTGCTGCCTTTTTGTTGAACTGCATTAACAGCGCCTTCATCAATAACAATGCTGCCTTTTGATGGAGGTCCAGCTAAGATCCAACGTTTACGGCTCTCTAGAGCACACTCAACAGGTAAGAACTTCGTACCTTGAGGTTTAGAGTTCACAACATCAGTAATTACATTCTCAGCACTACCAGCGGCAATAATTACTTCGATACCCGCTCGGCGCGCCACATCAGCAGCTTGCAACTTCGTCGCCATACCACCGGTACCAAGTGTTGTACCACTTCCGCCAGCTATCTTGCGTAGTGTTTCATCGATAGTATGAACTTCTTTGATTAATTCTGCTTTTGGATCTTTACGTGGATCAGCGGTAAATAGACCCGATTGGTCTGTTAACAATAATAATTTATCTGCACCCGCTAAAATACCGACTAATGCAGAAAGGTTATCGTTATCACCAACTTTAATTTCATTGGTTGCTACCGCATCATTTTCATTAACGATAGGAACGATATTATTTTTTAATAGCGCCTGAAGCATATCTCGTGCATTTAAATAACGCTCACGATCATCCAAATCAGCTCGAGTTAATAGCATTTGACCTACGTCGACACCATAAATACCAAACAAACTTTGCCATGCTTGAATTAAGCAACTTTGACCAACAGCAGCTAATAACTGCTTGTTAGCCATGGTTTTGGGTAGTTCGGGGTAGTTAAGATGCTCACGGCCAGCAGCAATTGCGCCAGACGTAACAACAATAACTTGATGGCCAGCTTTTTTTAGCTGAACACATTGGCGAACTAATTCGACCATGTGTGCTCTATCTAATTTTAATGTGCCACCGGTGAGTACACTTGTACCAAGCTTAACTACTATGGTTTGAGATTGTGTATTCAATTCCCTACTACCTATTTTACTTAAATAAATGATGTAAATTTTACGACGATAATCATCGTAACGTTGTTGGTAAAACTGACACTACTTTTAGCAAGCAAATCAGAACAGTACAAGCTTAAAATAGCATTTAATAACATTTCACTTTAATTCTATTAATAAATAGAGAAACTATTGCTTCATTTCCTCTTTGATCCATTCAATCATCTGCTTTAATGCTTCTTCATAGCCACTATGTAATGTCTTACTATTTAGCTCAACCCCTTTACCATATTTGCTAAAGAGCGCCGCTAATTTGTTATCTGACTTAGGTGAAACAGGATCATCCTTCAGACCAATAGCCAAAACAGAAACTGATGTTTTTCGCCCACCAGACAAGAAACCTTGA
Source organism: Aliivibrio sp. S10_S31 (assembly GCF_014694495.1). Taxonomy (NCBI): domain Bacteria; kingdom Pseudomonadati; phylum Pseudomonadota; class Gammaproteobacteria; order Vibrionales; family Vibrionaceae; genus Aliivibrio; species Aliivibrio sp. S10_S31. The sequence goes on from NZ_JAAUWR010000002.1 coordinate 203,185, forward strand.
TTTTTAAGCGACCATGCTTGCATTTGACTTGTAAGGCTATTTATATCAACAACTTGCTTAGCCAACCTTGAAGCTAACACATCAAGATACATTTTAGGCATGGTTTTTAATCTTGTTGAATTGGTCAGAATTTGATGAACAGGAGCGCCCAATGCAACACACGCTTTTAATCGATTTGGCTCTAAAAACGAAAGACGCAATGCGACATTACCACCAAATCGAAATCCCATAACAGCAGCATGAAAACGGTCAACCCACGGAATATTTGGAAGATAATTCAATACAGCTTGATGCAAACAACTTGAATCTTCACTTAATGGCCAGTGGGAGCTATGGCCTATTGATGGCATATCTAATGTCAACATCGCCATATTATTAGGAGCAAGAAAGTCACGATACAAACGCCACATGTCCGTTTGTAATGAATCCATACCACCACTCACTATAACGACAGGCAATGGCTTTTCTGTATTGGGTAAATGCAAATAACAGGTTATTTTTCTTCCCTGGTACGGCACAAGTATTTTTTCAACACGGTGAGACGTTTGTTTTGCTGCCATATCATAGGCTTGACTAGCTAACACTTGTGATTGAATTGCTAAATTATCTCCCTTTATATGAGGATAACCTGCCACGCTAAAATACAAACTGGCTTTAAAATACGCTTCTGCCGCCTCATCGCCATCCAGTTCTGAAGCCGTTTTTTGATGTTCCATTCCCGCATGGATCCATTCATAGGCCCAGTTTCCAGAATGATAACCGCTTACGGTATCTAACCATTCATCACGAGAACGATGCTTTTGACTATTTGCAATACGAGCCAATATGGATTCAAGCTCTATTGCATCTACGCCTTGCCATATCCATTGTGGTCGGCGTAATTCACGATACCAAGTGCGCCCACTTTGTTCCAATTGCCCCAAACTACTCGGAAGATAAGGAACCAAGCCTGACGTCTCTAATGCTTGCTTATGATTTTTAAACAATTTAACTGAAAGGTTTTCACTCTCTGGTTGAGGCATATCTACCACCAATCAACAACATATTCATCTTCTCACTATATACTGAAAGAAGAATAAGGAATATGAAGAAGCGAATAAAATTAAGTTTTGAATAAAAAAAATGACCCTATAAAAGAGTCATTTTATTAAAAATTTTTTTGCTAATTATTTTTTAGCAATAGGATCGACGTAAGTTACCGCCATATCCCAAGGTTGTTCAATCCATGTATCTTGTGGGATATCTACAACATAGGCGTCTACTAGATGTACGCCTGCAGGTTTAGCACATACCGTTACTAATTTACCTTTAGGGTACATTTCACGTAATTTAACCGCAGTATCACCGCTATCTACTAGATCATCAATGATAATGAAACCTTCACCGTCACCTTCCATCGCTTTAACAACCGTCATATCACGCTGATGATCATGGTCATAGCTTGAGATACATACTGTATCAACATGACGAATATTTAACTCACGAGCCAAGATTGCAGCAGGAACTAAGCCACCACGGCTCACAGCCAAAATACCTTTCCATTGATCGGCAGGAAGTAACTGTTCAGCAAGCTGACGAGTATACATCTGCATGTTATCCCAAGTGATTACAAATTTATTAGCCATAATTGACAAAACCTCTAAGTGACACAGTCATCAACGACTATGCCGTAAAAATAAATTTCAGCGTGAATAATGCAGCTAGAACCCAAACGCTGATATGAACTTCGCGACCTTTACCACTAAGCAACTTAATTGCAGCGTAAGAAATAAAGCCTAATGAAATACCATCAGCAATAGAAAAGGTTAACGGCATTAATAAGCATACCACAACAACTGGGGCTGCTTCAGTAAGATCTCGCCAATCAATGCTAACAAGACCTGACATCATCAAAATCGCGACATAGAACAAAGCACCAGCGGTTGCATAAGCTGGAACCATTCCTGCTAATGGAGCAAAAAACAATGCAAGTAAGAACAGAATACCAACAACAACAGCTGTCAAACCAGTTCTACCACCTGCAGCTACCCCTGCAACACTTTCAATATACGATGTCGTATTTGAAGTACCCAATAAAGCACCAACTGATGTCGCTGTTGAGTCAGCAAGTAGCGCTTTATTTAAACGAGGGATATTGCCGTCTTTGTCCATGATCCCCGCTTTCTGTGATACGCCAACTAAAGTGCCCGCTGTATCAAATAAATCGACGAATAAGAATGCAAATACTACTGTTAGCATGCTTAGTTCAAACGCACTAGAAAAGTCTAATTGTAAAAAGGTAGGTGCGATACTTGGCGGCATTGACATTACACCAGCATACTGAACATCACCAAAAAGCAATGCAAGTGCGGTTACAGCCAAAATAGCAATCATAACAGCAGCTTTATAGCCACGATGCACTAAAGCAATGGTTAAAAAGAAAGCTAATGCCCCCATAACAGCAGGAAAACTGTTAATGTGGCCCATTGAAACCAATGTCGCAGGGTTATCAACAACAATCCCTGAATTTTTTAGTGCAATAAATGCCAAAAATAACCCAATACCGGCAGAAATGCCCGTTCTTAAAGAAAGAGGGATTGAGTTAATAATTAATTCTCTAATCTTAAATAAGCTAAGAAGAATAAATAAAACCCCTGACATAAATACTGCAGCAAGAGCGACTTGCCATGTATGACCCATACCTAAAACAACGGTATAAGTAAAAAAGGCATTAAGTCCCATACCTGGAGCTTGAGCTATCGGGAAATTTGCAACAAATCCCATAATGAAACAGCCAATAGCTGCTGCAATACAAGTTGCGACAAATACAGCCCCTTTATCCATTCCCGCATCCGCCAAAATCGCTGGATTAACGAAAATAACATAAGCCATGGTTAAAAACGTGGTTATACCAGCTATAACTTCAGTACGAACAGTCGTACCATTAGCTTTTAGTTGAAATAATTTCTCAAGCATTAGAGTAATTTCCTAGTGAATTTATGCAATCTAAACGTTTGCGTAATCGATTGGCTGAGAATTATAAAGTGGAATTATGCTAATTTCTAGCGATAGTTGCCCTTTTAATAAGCAAACAGTAAATAAAGTGAATGCACTAATCTTACGATCATGAAATTAATTTAATGATTCAATTAGTTAGAATGAAAAATAAAAAGAGTGTGGAAGTGATTAATATTTTTTAGATAAAAAAAACGCCATCCAAAATAGTTTTGAATGGCGGAGAATTAACTGCCCATAAGGGTAGAATAGAATTCCAATTATAGGGGTATTACTTTAACGTATAAAACCGAAGTTTTATTAGTAACCAAAGCACATTGGGTACACAAATTGACTTGTGTATACAGAGCGTTGATTCCAGAATTTTGAAGAACTTAAAAAAGACATAACATCACCTTATCAATTGATAGTTTTTAACATTTTAAATTGATCTCGGTTCCTTGGAGGCGATAAATCGGACTCATCCTATGAGCATTTCTATTTGCCTTATCAGCAGATGAGATAACTATACCACCAAGAAATTAAATTACAACAAAAACATGACGAACCTCACATAAAAAACAGAAAATAGCTTATTGACTATACTAATAATGTAATTTTATTACGAAACCGTTTGCGAATGCTGCTCATTTAATCGTCTGTCATTTCATCATTTTAAATTGTTTTTCCATTTAGAATATCAAACAGAGTAATTCGCTAGATTCAGAGGTATACTGAATTGTATTAACAAACAATGACTCAAATAATTAGAGCATTAATAAGTAAAAACCGTTTTCATAAAGGAGATTCTTGTGTCTGAGATCAGTCAACTAACCCCTCAACCTCTTTGGCAATTTTTTGACAAAATCTGTTCTATTCCTCACCCTTCAAAACATGAAGAAGCATTGGCTCAATACATTATTGAATGGGCAACAACTGAAGGTCTAGATGTGCGTCGTGATCCTACTGGTAACGTTTTTATTAAAAAACCAGCAACACCAGGCATGGAAGATCGTAAAGGCGTAGTCCTACAAGCTCATATCGATATGGTTCCACAAAAAAATGAAGATACAGAGCATGACTTCACTAAAGATCCAATTCAACCGTACATTGATGGTGAGTGGGTAACGGCAAAAGGAACAACGCTTGGTGCTGATAACGGCATGGGTATGGCATCTTGTCTTGCAGTGTTAGCATCAAAAGAGCTAAAACACGGCCCTCTAGAAGTATTATTAACTATCGATGAAGAAGCTGGTATGACAGGAGCTTTTGGTCTGGAAGCAGGATGGTTAGAAGGTGATATCCTTTTAAACACAGATTCAGAGCAAGAAGGTGAAGTTTACATGGGTTGTGCTGGCGGTGCCGATGGTGCTATCAAATTAGACATTGAACGTGAAGCCCTTCCTTCTGGTTACATCACGCGCCAAATTACACTTAAAGGCTTAAAGGGTGGTCACTCAGGTTGTGATATTCATACTGGCCGTGGAAATGCTAACAAACTACTAGGTCGTTTTTTAGCTGGTCACGCACAAGAGCTTGATTTACGCCTTGTTGAATTCCGTGGCGGTAGTCTACGTAATGCAATTCCACGTGAAGCTTTTGCTACTATTGCAGTTCCTGCCAAAAATGAAGCTAAATTAGCCGAATTATTTACTTTCTATACAAACCTATTAAAAGATGAATTAGGCAAAGTAGAAACAGATATCGTTAGCTTTAACGAAACAGCATCTGCAGAACAAGTACTAACAAAGAACACTCAATCTCGTTTTATTGCAACACTAAATGCATGTCCAAACGGTGTAATTCGCATGAGCGATGATATCGAAGGTGTAGTTGAGACGTCATTAAATGTTGGTGTGATCACCACTGACGAAAACAGCATTACTATTCTATGTCTTATCCGTTCATTAATGGATTCAGGCCGTAGCATGGTTGAAGGTATGCTTTCATCTGTTGCTGAGCTAGCTGGTGCTCAAGTCACTTTCTCAGGTACTTACCCTGGTTGGAAACCTGATGCGGATTCAGAGATCATGCACGTTTTCCGTGATGTATATGAAGGTATTTACGGCAATAAACCTAATATCATGGTGATTCATGCTGGTCTTGAGTGTGGGTTATTTAAGAAACCTTACCCAGAAATGGATATGATTTCATTTGGCCCAACAATCAAATTCCCTCACTCTCCAGATGAGAAAGTGAAGATTGATACTGTTGCATTATACTGGGAACAAATGGTGGCTATTTTAGAAAATATTCCTAAAAAATAATGCTATCTAACTAAACAACAAACGGTCAGCACATGCTGACCGTTTTTTATTTACGCAATTATAATCTAAATAAGTACCTAATTTCTCTTACTTAAATTCGTGCAATCCGACGTCTATTTGTAGATCTTAGGATTTGTAGAACCCCAAATAACATAAAGTTCAGGCATGCTACGGCTACTGAATGCTTCCATTTCTTTCGCCTCAATAGTGAATTCATTTTGCTTACCAAATAATACAACCTCATCTCCAGGCTGCACATTTTTAATATCAGTGACATCTACCATTGTGGTATTCATTGATGTTACACCAACAACATTCGCTTTTTGGCCATTAATCAGTACGTAACCATTATTACCAATAGAACGAACGTAACCATCAGAATAACCTAATGGTAAATTAGCTAAAATAGAATCGCGCCCTAGCACATAAGTACTGCTATAACCAATAGTACTCCCTTTTGGTAAATAGTTTAAAGAAGCCACAGATGTTTTGAATTGAACAATGCGTTTGTATTCAGGATTATTTGGCATATCACCATAAAGAAGACCACCAGGACGAACCATATCTAAGTGCGCTTCAGGTAGATTGATTGTGGTGTATGAATTTGCCACATGCAGTGTAATATCATCACGGTTTAATTGTGCTTCATCAATTAACCATTGGCTCTCTTGTTTAAAAAGGTTTAATTTAGTGCGGATTTCATCGACAGATTCATTTGGAAAGTGAGTCATAATGCCAACAATGTTCACATGTCCATTAAAGGCAATGTTTAATGCTTCTTTCTTACCCTGAGGTTGTGATAAATCCAAACCATTGCGACCCATACCACCAGCATTCAAAGCCAGGTGCACAGGAATAATCGTGTTGTTCTGTTTTGCTAATTTCGCAATAATATTAGCTTGTTCACTTGAACCAATTAACTCTTCAATTTTATATTGTAAACCAGATTCAATTTCATTCGGTGATGCCGCACGAACGCGCATTAGTTCGCCGACAAAACCTTTAGCACGCACAATACGAGCTTCTTCATTACTTGTGATACCAATACATTCAACATTGCGCTCAATAACTGAGGCCATTAAACCTTCAATACCATTACCATAAGCATCCGCTTTCATTATGGCGCACACTTTTGTGTCTTGCTCTAATGATGCTCTTAAAGTATCAATATTATTTTGGAAAGCTTGGGTATCGATCTCTAACCATGCGTTAGTTTGTTGAATTTTTTCTTGATTTGTTAATGTATCTAAAGAAAGAAGTGGAGCTGAATTAGCGATACTTGGTAATGCCAAACTTAACGCTAATGCACATTTAGTAAACTTCATAAACAACCGTTTTTATATAATAATTATTTCGAAAACTCGAAAGGGAATTATATATCGTCGTTTTTTTAACCTCTACAGAAACAGTGCAAATAAGAACCAACTGATTTAACTTTAATCAAAAATCAATAAATTTAAATGGAATTTATATTAAAATCTCAATACTGAAACACTAAATTATATTATTCATCATTAAATGAGTTGTAATTGTTGAAAATACTCTTTCTCTTTGAGCGTAACACTTAATCCAATTAAACGAATCTCTCTTCCCTTTTGCCTTTCTAACACCTCTTCTAACAGCTCCTTAAAAAATGGTAGCGTTAAGTTATGATGTACATGTTCAATTGTCGTTTGTTGAAAGTCAGCAAACTTAATTTTAATCCCTTGCTTGGCAATAAAAGTTGAACCATTCGCTTTTAATAACCTTTTTTCTAACTCAGGAAATAACCTATTTTCGATAACATCCCAGCATTCATTAAAACTACTGATATTATGTGTAAATGTGCGCTCTACTCCCACAGATTTTCGGTTACGTTCTGTAATAACCTCTCTCTCATCAATACCATGCGATCTTTTCCATAATGATGCACCCATTTTGCCAAATTTCAGTAATAAATCTCTTTGATCGCTCTTTTGTATATCCTCACAAGTATACAATCCAAATTGATGAAGACGCTCCAAACTTACTTTTCCTACTCCTGGAATTTTCTCTAGAGGTAACCCCTTAATTTCGTTCATCATGGAATCAGGAGTAATAACATACTGTCCATTTGGTTTATTAAGATCTGATGCAATTTTAGCTAAGAATTTAAGTGGGGCGATTCCAGCAGAAGCGGTAAGCTGAAGCTCATTAAAAATATCTTTTCTGATTTGCTCTGCTATTAATGTTGCAGAACCGTGTAAAAGTGAGCAATCACTAACATCTAAATACGCTTCATCTAATGAGAGGGGTTCAATTTTATCGGTATATCGTCGAAATATACGATGAATATGGTGAGATACTTCTTTATAGACCTGCATTCGGCCCGGTACAACAACGAGATTTGGGCATAATTTTAATGCTTTACCTGTTGGCATAGCAGAACGAATACCAAACTTCCTAGCTTCATAATTACAAGTACTTAGTACACCTCGTTGACGTTCATGCCCCCCAACCGCCAAAGGTACATTGCGTAAACTGGGATTATCTCGCATTTCAACAGCCGCATAGAAGCAATCCATATCAATATGAATAATCTTTTGATTTCTAGTTACTTGCTTCGAAGAAGGTAATTGGTAGTCGATACTCATAAAAATTAACTGTATAAAAACACAGTTAATAATAACTTTGAACCATTTTTTATTCAAATAAAAACAGCACCAATAATAGGTGCTGTTTAAAAATGGAATTATGAGGTATTAATTATGCGATACGGTCTTTTTCCCATGCTGCTAATTTTTCAGCTCTAAGTGCTGCTTTAGCTTCACGCTTTTTGCGGGCATCGCATGGTTCAGGACAATTACAAACTTTATCAATACCAACAGCACCAAGACCACCACAGCTACCTTTTACAACTTTACGCTGAATGATGTAACCAATAGCCATTGCAGCAATCACCGCTAAGAAAACAAAAAATGTAATCAGAAATGTATTCATTATTTACTCACTTACTTCAAAAAAGGCTTAAAGGCTTCAGATGCTATCTCTTTAAAGCCATCTTTCGTTTTCACTATCATGAAAACAGGAATATTGTGTTTATTAGCAACCTCTATACCTTGCTCTTCACCAAGAAGCATTAAACCCGTAGCAAGTCCATCGGCCGTCATTGATGATTTATCGAGTACCGTTACAGATACTACCTTATTTGATATAGGGTAACCTGTAATTGGGTTAATAATATGAGAGTAACGGATACCCTCTTTCTCAAAGTATATACGGTAATCACCAGATGTCGCTACTGCATGATGACCCGGCTCTATAATCTCTTGAATCGCACGCTCATCAACTGATGGTTTTTCAATTGCGATACGCCAAGCAACATTTTCTTTATTTTTGCCTTTCACTCGCATCTCACCACCGACTTCAACCATGTAATCAGTGATGCCAAGATCTTCTAGATAATTCGCAACAACATCAACACCCCAACCTTTTGCAATAGTTGATAAATCAACATATAACTCAGGAATATCTTTTGTAACCGTGGTTTCTGTAGCTGTTAAATGCTGAATACCCACAATTTTACGTCGTGCATTTAATTCTTCATCAGTAGGAACGACTTCTGGTCGAGCTTCTGGGCCAAATCCCCATAGATTAACAAGAGGACCAACAGTTACATCAAGTGCACCTAAAGTAACTTTATTTAATCGAATAGCTTCTTTAATAACTGTTGCTGTATCTTTTGATACGGTAAATGGGGTCAGTTCTTTACTTTGGTTAAAGCGACTCAACTCTGAATCTTTTCTGTAAGTCGACATTTGGTCATTAACAAGCTCTAATCGCTTATCTATCTCCGCATGAACGTCTTCAGATTTAGGCAGTCCATCTTTGCTTATATATTTAATATTATAGCTTGTCCCCATCGTAGGGCCATTCAGATACACTTGCTCACGCTGATCACCACAACCAGCAAGTAAAATAAGGGCAAAACAAGATAATAAAATAAGTTTTGCTTTATGAATTAACTGAGTAAAACTGACAAACACTGCCAACTCCTTTAAATACAAACAATACACAGGAATATAAATTTAAGTTTGTTTGCTAAACCTATAACCCTGTACTTTGTCAGGTTAAATACGGACCATAAATACGAAAAAAGGCTGACTCAGTACTGAGTCAGCCAATATTTCTTACTTCGATAGATTAACCACCGAAGTCATCTAGTAAGATGTTTTCATCTTCAACACCAAGATCTTTCAGCATGCCGATAACAGCAGCGTTCATCATTGGTGGACCACACATGTAGTATTCACAATCTTCAGGTGCTTCATGATCACGTAAGTAGTTTTCATAAAGAACATTGTGGATAAAGCCTGTGTAACCATCCCAGTTATCTTCTGGCATTGGATCAGAAAGTGCACAGTGCCATACGAAGTTTTCGTTATCAGCCGCTAGGCCATCGAAATCTTCAACATAGAACATTTCACGCTTAGAACGTGCACCATACCAGTAAGACATCTTACGCTTAGACTTAAGACGTAATAATTGGTCAAAGATATGAGAACGCATTGGCGCCATACCTGCACCACCACCGATGAATACCATTTCATTGTCAGTATCTTTAGCGAAGAACTCACCAAATGGACCTGAAATAGTACATTTGTCACCAGCTTTTAGTGACCAAATATAAGAAGACATTACACCAGGTGGAACATCAGGATTATTTGGCGGCGGAGTCGCGATACGAACGTTCAGTTTAATAATGCCTTTCTCTTCTGGGTATGAAGCCATAGAGTAAGCACGGATTGAATGTTCATTAACGATTGACTCGTAACGGAACAAGTTAAACTTATCCCAGTCACCACGATATTCTTCAGGAATATCAAAATCTGAATATTTAATATGGTGTGGTTCAGCTTCAATCTGAATATAACCACCAGCACGGAATGGAACTTCTTCACCTTCAGGGATAGCAAGCGCTAACTCTTTAATGAAAGTAGCTTCGTTATCATTAGAGATAACAGTACATTCCCACTTTTTAACACCAAAGATTTCTTCAGGAAGTTCAATTTCCATGTCAGTTTTCATTGAAACTTGACATGCTAGGCGCTCACCTTCGCGAGCCTCACCTTTTGAAATGTGATCAAGCTCTGTAGGTAGAATATCACCACCACCAGATTTCACTTTCACACGACACTGACCACAAGAGCCACCGCCACCACAAGCAGATGATACGAAAATACCAGCGCTACCAAGAGCACTAAGTAATTTACCACCTGGTTGTGTAATGATTGCTTTATCAGCATCGCCATTTACAGAGATAGTAATGTCACCTGATGGTACTAACTTAGATTTAGCGAATAAGATCACTAATACTAAAGCCAATACAATAATGGTAAACATCGCTACACCAAGAATAATGCTTTGCATTTGTTATTCCTTATTATTGGGTGCTTACCCTACAGTTGAACACCAGAGAAAGACATAAAGCCTAACGCCATTAAACCTACTGTAATGAAAGTAATACCAAGGCCACGAAGACCTGGAGGTACATCAGAGTACTTCATTTTTTCACGAATACCAGCAAGTGCTACGATAGCCAACATCCAACCAATACCTGAACCGAAACCGTATACTACAGATTCAGCAAAGTTATAGTCACGTTGAACCATGAAAGATACACCACCGAAAATAGCACAGTTAACTGTGATTAACGGAAGGAAGATACCTAGAGCATTGTACAAAGGTGGGAAGAAGCGATCTAAGATCATTTCTAGAATTTGTACTAGTGCTGCAATTACACCGATAAAAGTAATAAAGCTAAGGAATGTTAAATCAACACCCGCAACTAACGCATTTTCTTTTAGTAGGTACGTATAAACAAGGTTGTTCACAGGTACAGCGATTGTTAGAACAACAACTACCGCAACACCAAGACCAAACGATGTTTTTACTTTCTTAGATACAGCTAAGAACGTACACATACCTAGGAAAAATGAAAGCGCCATGTTTTCGATGAAGATCGATTTAACAAGTAAACTAATATAATGTTCCATTTCGACCTTACTCCTTCGCTTCTACTTGTTCTGGTTTAAGGATACGGATAGCCCAGATCATAAAACCAATTAAGAAGAATGCTGATGGTGCTAGAAGCATTAGACCATTTGGTTGGTACCAACCACCGTTAGAAACAAGTGGAAGAACTTCAACACCAAATAGCTTACCAGAACCAAGAAGTTCACGGAAAAATGCTACTGTCATCAGTACAAAACCATAACCAAGACCGTTACCAATACCATCGATAAATGATGGGAATGGAGCAGATTTCATTGCGAACGCTTCCGCACGACCCATTACGATACAGTTTGTAATGATCAAGCTTACAAATACTGAAAGCTGTTTAGAAATATCATATAGATATGCTTTCAATACTTGGTCAACAACGATAACCAAAGAAGCGATGATCGCCATCTGAACGATGATACGAACGCTGTTTGGCATGTGGTTACGAATTAGCGAAACGAATAAGTTAGACAAAGCAGTAACAAACATTACCGCTAAAGTCATAACGAAAGCCGTTTCAAGCTTAGTTGTTACAGCTAGAGCTGAACAAACACCAAGAACTTGTAGCGCGATAGGGTTGTTATCCAACACCGGCGCTAAAATGCTCTTTTTAATATCTTTTGCGCTAGCCATTAGTTCAGACCTCCATCACGAACTTTAGCAAGGAATGGACCGAAGCCGTCATTACCTAACCAGAAGTCAAACGTGTGTTGAACACCGTTGCCTGTTAGCGTTGCACCAGAAAGACCATCTACACCGTACTCAGAACCAGCTGGAGCACCGCCTTTAACAATCTTAATTGCAGGTTTATGATTTTCATCAAACAGTTTCTTACCTACGAATTGTGCACGCCACGTTGGGTTTTCAACTTCACCACCAAGTCCCGGAGTTTCCGCTTGGTCGTAGTAAGTGATACCCGCAATAGTGTTACCATCAGTCTCAACTGCAACAAACGCATACATCATTGACCATAACCCAGTACCGTGAACAGGTAGGATAATTTTAGTCACTTTGTCGCCATCTTTAACTAGGTAAACAACACCCACGTTTGCACGACGAATGATTTTTGCTTTATCTTGCTCAGCTGTTAGCTTAATTGATTGTTTTGGATCTTTAGCTGCTTTACGTTGATCGTAAGTAGCTGCGTCACCATCAACGAAATCACCTGTTGCAAAATCAACAAGACGAGGTTCGATGTTTGCAGCGAATAGCTCAGGAACAGTACCTGAACCTGTAACACCTGCAACTTCAACAATTTTGCTTTGCTTATCTAGAACTGCGTTTGCTTTTTGCTTATCACGCAGACCGACTGCCGCCGTTGATACGATGATTGAACACACTAGGCTCAAACCAATAACAACACCGAGAGTCTTTTTAATGCTATCGTTATTACTTGCCATAGCGTTTTAGTCTCCGTTTCACGTTACCTTCAACTACAAGGTTATCAAACAGTGGAGCAAACAAGTTTGCAAATAGAATAGCTAACATCATACCTTCAGGGTATGCAGGGTTAACTACACGGATCATTACAGCCATACCACCAATTAAAATACCGTACCACCACTTACCTTTATTAGTAAATGAAGCCGATACTGGGTCTGTTGCCATAAAGATCATACCAAACGCGAAACCACCAAGAACTAGGTGCCAATGCCAAGGCATGCTGAACATTGCATTTGTGTCAGAACCGATTAGGTTAAACAGTGTAGACACTGCAACCATACCGATCATTACACCAGCAATGATACGCCATGAAGCAATACGCATGTAAACGATCATTAGACCACCAAGGATCAGAGCAAGAGTCGAAACCTCACCAATTGAACCTGGGATATTACCAATGAATGCGTCCATCCAAGTGATTGTGTCGCCAGTAATTGTATTTACTAGGCCACCTTGACCACCTTGTGCCCATTGGCTAAGTGCTGTTGCACCAGAGAAGCCATCAGCAGCAGTCCAAACTGTATCACCTGAAATTTGAGCTGGGTATGCAAAGAATAGGAATGCACGACCCGCTAGCGCAGGGTTTAGGAAGTTACGACCAGTACCACCAAAGATTTCTTTCGCTACAACAACACCGAAAGTAATACCTAACGCTGCTTGCCATAGTGGAAGTGTTGGTGGAACGATCAATGCGAAAAGGATAGAAGTTACAAAGAAACCTTCGTTAACTTCATGCTTACGCACCATACAGAACAACACTTCCCAAAAACCACCAACAAGGAACACTGTTGCGTAGATTGGTAAGAAGTATGTTGCACCCAGTAGCATGCTACTGCCCCAACCTGCATCAGCACTTACTGTGCCACCTAGCATTTCAGTCAACCAGTAGTGCCAGTTGCCAGAAATAACTGCTGCAAGTTCAGCGCCTGAATACATATGTTCAAGAGCAACAATTGCTTGGTTACCTGCGTTGTACATACCCCAGAACATTGCTGGGAATACCGCAAACCATACCATGATCATGATACGTTTTAAGTCAACGCTATCACGAACATGTGAACCACCTTTTGTTACTGTACCAGGAGTATAGAAAAGTGTTGCTGTTGCTTCGTATAAAGCAAACCACTTCTCATATTTACCGCCTGGCTCAAAATGATGTTCAACTTTTTCAAATAAATTTAAAAGGCTCATCAATTACCCTTCCTTCTCGATGGTATCCAAGATCTCACGAAGCATTGGACCATACTCATATTTACCAGGGCACACATATGTACATAGACCTAGATCTTCTTCATCTAATTCTAATGCACCTAAGCGTTGTGCACTGTCAACATCACCAGCACAAAGGTCACGCAATAACATGGTTGCTTCCATGTCTAATGGTAATACGCGTTCGTAGTTACCGATTGGCACCATTGCACGATCACTACCGTTAGTAGTTGTCGTCATGTTAAACAGTTGACCTGAGAATAAGTGACTCAAGAATGAACGAGTTACTGAGAATTTGTTTTTGCCAGGAACAGCCCAACCAAACAATTCTTTCTCACGACCTTCACGAAGAACAGAAACTTGCTGATGGTAACGACCAAGGTAAGCGTGAGGACCTGATGCTTGCGTACCGTTAAGTACAGAACCAGAAATCACACGAACTTCACCAGGCATTACTTCACTGTCAGTTAAATCAACTAAGCTTGCACCAGTAATAGTACGAACTAAGCGAGGATTATTTACTGCAGGGCCAGCTAAAGATACGATTCTTTCAGAGTAGATTTCACCCGTTAAGAACAGTTGACCGAATGCAATCACATCTTGGTAACCAATGCTCCACGCTACATGATTTGTATCTACAGGATACAAGTAATGCATGTGAGTACCGGCTAAACCTGCTGGATGAGGGCCATCAAATACATGTTCTTCAACATTTTTTTGAGAAGAACGAGGTAAGCTACCTCCTTTCTTACATACATAAACTTTATCGCCTGTTAATACAGATAATAAGTCTAAGCCTGCAACAAAAGCTTCTTCTTGTTGGTTAATGATCACTTCTGCATCAGCCGCTAACGGATTAGTATCCATAGCAGTTACAAAGATAGCCTTTGTTTCAGAATCAATCGCTGGAACCTTGCTGAACGGACGAGTACGTAATGCAGTCCATGCACCTGAATCAACCAGTTGTGTTTTAATCGTTTCACGATCAAGCGACACTAGTTCATTTGCTGCATAGCTATTAAAAGTAACCTGCTCTTCGCCTTCAACTGCAATTACTACAGATTGAAGTACGCGTTTCGCACCACGGTTAATTTCAACAACCTTACCACTTACTGGAGCAGTAAATACTACGCCTGGATTCTTTTTATCAGCAAAAAGAACCTGACCTTTCTTTACTACATCTTCCACGCGGACATGCATCGTAGGACGCATACCAACGTACTCTTCGCCAAGCAAGGCGACTTTAGTGATGGATTTACCATCATTAATCACCTGAGTAGGAACACCTGCAATAGGAAGATCCAAACCCTTTTTTATTGTAATCATACGCACTTGCACTAATTTTATGGGAAAAAAGATTCTATATAAGACACGACACTGCATGTGTCCAGTATTGGCGACACAAATCACGCAACACTATTAACATCCTAGTAATATGCTTTTTACATAAATACGAAAAAAGCTGTTTTAAGGCGGAGGATTCTATCATTTTTTATGGTGTAGATGCCACGTTCAATGACTCGATTCCTGCTATTTTTTACTATTCATTGTCAGAAATCATTGAAATAGGTTGAGCATTTTAGACCTACTGCACAATTCTTGTTCAAAATCAAAAAATACCCCATAAGTAGCAATGACATTAAATATTGGTCATTTTTTAACAAACAGCCTTACTTTATATTTATTTTATGTTAAAAAATAAACATTAGCGTTTCATTTTTAACCTTTTCCACCGCCCATACAGTTGGGACTAAGAGGAACTTGCTCTGTATCTAGAGCTTGCCATTCTGTTTCTGTATACGTATGAATGGCTAAAGCATGAATATGGTCTGACAATTCTTCAGCTAAGATGTTATTAATAGTCCGATGACGAGCAATTAAACGTTTACCTTCAAATTCATCGCTCACTACAATCACCTTAAAATGGCTCTCTGAACCTTCAGGTACGTTATGCATGTAGCTTTCATTTAGAACTTTAAGATAAGAAGGCGCTAACGCTTCGCGTAATTTTTGTTCAATTTGATGCTGAATCATATAATTCCTTTCTTTATTTGAATTCTTCTGTTTCCACTTTATACACCATTTGCGACAATAGCTAGAAGCCTTCCCTATTTGAAGATCAAATCATTATGAAAACAGAACTGAGTCTACTTGACCGAAGCCTAAATTTACAACGTTACCCTAAACGTGCTCAAGAACTACTGCAAGCATGGGATGCGGGTGATGAATACATCATTAAATATGTAGAAGAAGAGCTAAATCTAGAAGATGGCAAAAACATTCTTATCTTAAATGATAATTTTGGTGCATTATCATGCTGGTTCTCAGACAAGCATAACGTAACAATGATGACCGATTCATTTGTTTCACAACGTGGTACATTAAAGAACCTACAACGAAACCAATGTAACCGTGTACAGCTCATCACATCAACTGAAGAGATGCCACAAGGTTTCGATTTAGTATTAATGCAAATCCCAAAAAACAATCGAATGTTAACATGGCAGTTGCAGCAACTACGCCAATCTATGAACGCTGATTGTCCTATTATTGCGGTTAATAAAGCTAAAGAAATTCATAATTCAACACTTGAGCTATTTGAAGAGTACCTTGGTGAAACTAAAACATCGCTTGCTTGGAAGAAGCACCGCTTAGTATTTTCAAACGCAAACGCAACGAACCCAAAAACCATCGCAGAAGCTGTTTGTTGGAGTGTTGATAATGAAGACATCGATCTTCTTAACTACCCTAATGTATATTCAGGGGAAAAATTAGATCAAGGTGCTCGCTTTATGCTTGAGCATATTCCTTCAGATCCTGAATTACGACACATTATAGATCTTGGTTGTGGTAATGGTGTACTCAGTGTAAAAGCTGGTCAACTAAACCCTGAAGCTCGTATTACTTGTGTTGACGAAAGCTTTATGGCTGTTGAATCTGCACGCCGTAACTTAGAAGTAAACTTAGGCAAAGAACGTCAATTCCAATTTATTGCTAATAACTGTTTGGATGGATTTAAAAAACACAGCAGTTATCTTGTACTATGTAACCCTCCATTCCATCAAGGCCAAGCGATTACTGACCATATTGCATGGCAAATGTTCTGTGATGCTAAGCACATCTTATGCAAAGATGGTAAATTATTAGTTATTGGAAACCGTCATCTTGATTATGATGGTAAATTATGTCGCTTATTTGGTGAAGAAAATGTCACCACAGTTGCTAGCAATTCAAAATTCGTTATTTTAGAAGCTGTTAAAGCCGAAAAATCAAAATAAAAAAGGATTAAACCATGAAAAAGGTCATCATTGCCCTTTCTGCACTTTTTTTAGCTGCTTGTAGTGCACCATCAGATCCACAATTGGATATTCAACCTAAAGCATCATCAAATGCTCACCAAATCGTTGATGGTATTAAATTAACATTAGATAGCAGCGATTTACGTACTGCACAATACGTCGCTGTCATTGATAATGGTCGTCAAAATGTACAACCAATTCACGCAAAACAAAATCTACGTGTAACTCTAGAAGATGCATTATCTTCACAACTTAAAACTCAGGGTTTTGTTATTACTGTAGATAGCGATAACACATTACGTTTAGATATTATTGAAGCTCTAGTAAGTGTGCAGCATTCTCTAATGAGTAATGAAATCAAAACTCAGGTTAAGCTTCAAATTACAGCAGAAACACCAAAAGGTAAGTTTGTTAAAACCTACAATGGCGTATCAGAAAAAACAGGCTCTATGAGTGCTGATAATCAAGACATTGAACAAGTTCTTAATGACTTATTAAATGCAGTATTAGATAAAATCGCTGTTGATGAAGAATTACAAACATACATTAAAGGTAACTTTTAATGATTAAAATGATTTCAAAAGCCGCATTAATTATTGCCGCTCTTAGCACGACGAGTCAAATGGCGCTAGCAGAATCAGTAAAATTTGAAACCACATTAGGTAACTTTACTGTTGAACTAAATTCAGAGAAAGCCCCTATTTCTGTGGCAAACTTCATTCGTTATGTTGAAGATGGCAGTTATGTGGGCACTCAATTTCACCGTGTGATCCCAGGCTTCATGGCTCAAGGTGGTGGTTTTGATAAAAATATGATGAAAAAGCCAAGCTATGGTCCTATCAAAAATGAAGGCTATAACGGCTTAGGTAATGACACTGCTACAATTGCAATGGCTCGAACTAATAACCCTGACTCTGCTACTCGTCAATTTTACATTAACCTAAATGACAATGACTTCTTAAACGCAAGTCAGCGTCCACCAGGTTATGCTGTGTTTGGTAAAGTAACACAAGGTTTTGATGTGATTCAAAAAATGGCGACTAAGAAAACCAAAGCACTACCAAATGGTATGCGAGATATTCCAGTTGAACCAATTATCATAACTAAAGCAACATTAATTAAATAATTTAGTTAATATAGCACTACTCTAAAGCAGCTTTCGGGCTGCTTTTTCTATCTATTTCAATAAGAACAAATAACAAGGAGCGTTTCATGTCTCATTCCATGCAATGGAAAACAGCCATAAAAAGCTACATGGATAAACGTTTACTTTGGGTTTTCATGCTAGGTTGTTCTAGTGGCTTTCCTTGGGTACTTATTGGCTCGAACATGTCGGGTTGGTTAAAAGATGCTGGATTAACTCGTGCTGCTATCGGTTATTTCGGTTCAGTATTCGCGGTATATGCAATTAACTTTATGTGGGCACCACTTGTTGACCGTGTAAAGCTCCCTTTTATTGGAAACAAACTAGGCCAACGCCGCAGTTGGATCTTTGTTTGCCAAGCGATTGTTCTGTTTTGTACGTTGCAAATTGCAGGATTAGATCCTTCAAAAAATTTAATGCTAACATCAATGTTTGCACTTGCTATTGCGACTGCGTCAGCGACACAAGATGTTGCCATTGATGCATTTCGTATTGATACCTTCCCAAAATCAGAATCCACAAAAATGCCTCAAGCATCAGCAATGGCGGTGATTGGTTGGTGGACTGGCTATTCATTACCTGGTTATCTCGCTTTTATCAATGCCGATAGCATCGGATGGAATGGCGTTTACTATGGCATGGCAGGAATTGTTGGCTTATTAATGGTATTCACTCTATTAGTCGGCGAACCAAAAACCAAACGTGATGAACTACAACACGAAGCCGAAGAACGTCATAATAAATTGGTTGGTTCTAAAGTTGCCGCTTGGTTTACCGTAACAGTGATTGAACCATTTTATGACTTCTTTAATCGAAACGGAGTAAAAACAGCCTGTACTCTACTATTATTCGTTTTCTTATTTAAAATTGGTGAAGCTTTTCTTGGAAGAATGTCGATCACTTTTTATAAAGAAATCGGATTTAGTAACGAACAAATTGGCTATTACTCTAAATTGATCGGCTGGGGGGCAACCGTATTTTTCACCCTACTAGGCAGCTTAATCAATGTTCGTTTTGGTGTTGTAAAAGGTCTAATGATTGGCGGTGTGGCTATGGCTGCAAGTAATTTGATGTTTGCGCTTATCGCTAATGTCGGTCCTAATGAACATTTATTCCTAGCAACGATTATTGTAGATAACTTCACAACTGCGTTTTCAACCGTTGCCTTTGTATCCTTCTTAACCATACTGACTGGCGAAGCATTCTCTGCGACTCAATATGCGTTGCTTGCTTCATTAGGAAACTTAGGCAGAACAACATTAGCTTCTTTCAGTGGTGAATTGGCTGATTACTTAAATAGCTGGCCTTTATTCTTTATATTAACGGCAGTAATGGTTATCCCTAGTCTAATTATGTTGCTTATGCTTAAAGGGCATTTCAAAGCGCTTCTTGATAAGCATCAACGCTCTTAAAGTTCTTATACGTAACAACTGTGCTACCAAAGCCTCCTAATTTAGGAGGCTTTTTTGTTTTTGTTCACATTTTTATGTCAGAGTTTTGTCAAGCGAGTGATATTGATCACCTTATTTTATTAGTCCAATTTATAAACACGATCGAGATCTACATATAACATTGCTATTACATAAATTGCATTTAAAAAAGTGAACTTTCTCTATATTATTTGCGTCATTCGGAAACGATATTTATATCGTTCTTCTATTATTATTGTAATACATAACTATAGAGATACCATTATGCGTAAATCCCTTTTAGCTCTATCTGTTCTTGCTACTCTTTCTGCTCCAACTTTCGCTGCTGATTATACTGATGGCGATACTCATAAGAATGATTTCAAATTCATGCAGTTTAACTACATGTATTCAATCGATGAGAAACCAGCTTCAAGCACTGCTGCAGAAAAT
The DNA here is from genome assembly GCF_014694495.1 of Aliivibrio sp. S10_S31. Lineage (NCBI taxonomy): Bacteria > Pseudomonadati > Pseudomonadota > Gammaproteobacteria > Vibrionales > Vibrionaceae > Aliivibrio > Aliivibrio sp. S10_S31. The sequence continues at coordinate 223,403 of NZ_JAAUWR010000002.1, forward strand.
ACACATGACTATTTAGAAATGGAATTTGGCGGTCGCTCTGGCATTTTTGATCTTTATGGTTACGTTGACGTATTCAACCTAGCAAACAAAGACGATACAGATAAATCAACAGCTCCAGATAAAATGTTCATGAAATTCGCACCACGTATGTCTTTAGATGGACTGACTGGTAAAGATTTATCAATGGGCCCAATTCAAGAGCTTTACGTTGCAACTCTATTTAACTGGGGTGGTAATCGCGGTGGAGTTAATAACTCTTTCTGGGGTTTAGGTTCTGATGTTATGGTTCCGTGGTTAGGTAAAGTTGGTCTTAACTTCTACGGTCTTTATGATTTAAACACTAAAGATTGGAACGGTTATCAAGTATCGGCTAACTGGTTCAAACCATTCTACTTCTTCGATAACGGTTCATTCATTTCTTACCAAGGTTACATTGATTACCAATTAGGTATGGATGATAGCCAAGCTGGTACAAAGAGCAATGGCGGCGCTATGTTTAATGGTATCTACTGGCATTCAAACCAGTTTGCTGTTGGTTACGGTCTGAAAGCTTACCAAGATATTTACGGCTTAGAAGATGGTGCAGCTACTGGCTTTGGTGGAGAATGGGAATCATCAGGCGTGAGTCATTACCTAAGTGTTACTTACAAATTCTAATCTAACTTAGAATATCTATTTTACTAAGGCGCTCACTATGAGCGCCTTTGTTTTTTGTAGCAAACCAATTACACTGCTTTCATTATTTCTTCTTAATGGATTCATCTGTGAATATCACCATTCTTGGTCCCGGTGCAGTCGGCTCTTTATGGGCGTGTTATCTACAAAAAGCAGGACACAACGTCTGCTTATGGACAAGAAATTCAATGCCTTCTGAGCAATCACTTTCATTATCTGCTAATGAAAACTCATCACACCAATTTAAGAGCAATGATAAACAAGCCTTGATCGATTGTGATTTGCTAGTAATTACAGTTAAAGCTTGGCAAGTCGAAAGCGCCTTACTCCCTTTACTTCCATCATTATCAAAAGAAACCATACTGCTGTTTATGCATAATGGCATGGGGGCAATTGATGGCTTAAAAGAACGCATTAATCACCACCCAATTTTGCAAGCAACGACGACTCATGGTGCCTTAAAAGAAAATAGCACTAACGTAATCCATACAGGTTATGGACATACCTCTGTAGGGCCATTTAACCCACTAGGTAAACAGTGTCAATTTATTCAAGATGTATTAAACCATAGCTTACCAAGTGTCGATTGGAACCCAGAAATCAATATCGCGTTATGGAAAAAACTCGCTATCAACTGTGCGATTAACCCATTAACAGCAATTCATCAATGTAAGAATGGACAATTAGAACAACCCGACATTCATCAATATGTTGTGAACATTTGCTCTGAAGTGCATGAGGTTTTGCAAAAAGAAGGCATTGAATGGCGTTACTCAGAATTACTTTCAAGCGTTAACCAAGTTATAAAAGCAACATCTGCCAATTATTCTTCAATGAATCGCGATTGTTTTTATCAACGCAAAACTGAGATTGATTTCATTACTGGTTATTTATTAAAGCGTGCTAAATTTCACGGTATTTCAGCACCTATTAATCAATCGTTATATAATCAGATTAAACAATTTGAAGAGAACACATTATGACTAAAAAAATTCTCGTATGTATCGCACCCGGTACTGAAGAGTTAGAAGCTATTACGGTAATTGATATTCTAGAGCGTGCAAAATTTGATGTGACCGTTGCAAGTACCGCTTTTGATGGTTCATTAACAATGAAAGCAGCACAAAGAGTGATGTTAACCGCTGATGTAAAGCTTGTTGAAGTTGCTGATGAAGAATTTGATTGTATTGTTCTTCCTGGTGGATTAAAAGGTTCTGAAAATTTCAGAGACAGCACCCTACTCATTGAGATGTTAAAGCAACAAAAATACGATGAAAAATGGGTTGCTGCAATTTGTGCCGCTCCAGCCATTGTTTTACAGCATCATAATTTATATCCAGATGCATTAATGACTTGCTACCCAAGCTTTATGGAAGCAATTCCAGAGAAAAATCGCCGTATTAAGCGTGTATTTACGGATGTGTTAAATCACTTAATTACAAGCCAAGGCCCAGGTTCTGCTCTTGAGTTTGCGATGGAAATTGTCACAACTCTTGCGGGTAAAGAGCTTACTGCTAAATTAGCCGCTGATTTAGTAACACTTCCTAATCTTAATTATCATCAAGTCTAACTCCAATCGGTGATAGACAAAAAAAGGGCGTTGAATAATCAACGCCCTTTTTAAATGCTGCATATTTACTGACTATGGACGGTAAACTTTTACGTTCTTGTAGCCATTCTCAATTAATAATAATGCTTGAAGACGGCTCATCACACCACGCTCACAGTATAATAAGTACTCTTTAGATTGGTCTAGATCACCAAACTTAGTTGCTAATTTGAAGAAAGGTATGTGAGTTACCTCAACACCATCAAGCTCTAACGGTTTTTCATCTTCTTCTTCAGCACTACGGATATCAAGAACCACAACATCAGAACCTAGCTCAGATACCATTTCAACTTCTGGAGCTTGCTCTTGGCTTTCTTTTTCAATATCACGAATGTCCATAACACGTGCGTTATAAACCGCTTGCTCAAGAACAGAGAAATCGAATTTCGCTTCTTCTTTTTCTAGTTTTTCTTTCACTGCTTTTACTGTTGGTTTCTTAGAAATTACACCACAGTATTCAGGCATTGTTTTCGCGAAATCTTCAGTACCAATCTCACGAGCCAAATCAATAATATCTTCTTTATCCCAGTTAATTAGAGGACGTAGAATCAGTGAATCCGTTACGTTATCAATATGGCGTAAGTTAGTTAGTGTTTGACTAGATACTTGACCTAATGCTTCACCAGTAACTAATCCTTCAATACCAAATTTTTCAGCAACCATGCCACCTGCACGCATAAACATACGTTTTAAGATAACACCCATTTGGCCATCATCTACTTTCTCTAAGATCTCAGCAACAACTGGATCAAAATCAACAGAGATAAATTTAACTTTTGCTGATGAACCGTATTTTTTCCACAAGAAGTGCGATACTTGTTTCACGCCAATCTCGTGAGCTGGGCCACCTAAATTAAAGAATAAGTAATGTACTTTTGAACCACGTTTAATGTGTAAGTAGCTTGATACACCAGAATCAAAACCACCAGAAATCAAACTTAATACATCTTCTTGAGTTCCAAGAGGGAATCCGCCTAAGCCTTTATGACGAGCAATAATCAGGTTTAATTTGTCATTTGCTACTTCAAATTTAACCGTCACTTCAGGGTTCTTTAGACGAACACTTGCACTTTCTACTGATTGATTTAAACCGCCACCAACGTAACGCTCAAGCTCAATAGATGTAAAGTCATGATTACCACGACGCTTAACACGTACACAGAACGTTTTACCTTCAATAACTTCACGGTTCATTTCAAGACATTGCTCAAAAATATCGTGCATGTCTTTAAAGCCTGACTGCTTAACTTCAAGTACATGGTGAATACCTGGAGTTTGCGTTAGTACCGACAATGTTACATCACGGTATTCATCACTCAGTCCTGTCACTTCGATATGATCACGACGGTTGATGACTTCAACACCTTTGGTTTCACGCTGAATAATACTGCGTAGGTTAGATTCAAGAATACGAATAAAGCGCTTACGTACTGAATCACTTTTAACAAAAACTTCTGGGTGTGGCTTAACGATAAACTTCATATATAGACTTCACTGATGTAGGAAAACAATCAAAAGGATAGATAAGGTTGGTTCAGGACCGAATCTAAGGCGCAAGATTATACCGAAAAAAAAGGCGAGTTGCTAATTCAACTCACCTTTCATTATTATCTTAATTATCTCTGACCTCTTTAACTCAAATTACGGTTGAGCACTAGGTACTTCATCACTCTCATGAGGTTTACCCTGCATGATACTGATTTCAACACGACGATTTCGAGCTCGCCCTTCAGCGGTTTTATTTGAAACTAGAGGTTCTGTTGACGCCATACCACGAACACGTAAGCGGTCACTTTCAAAACCTTTAACTCTTTCCATCTCAAGAGCAACGGATACCGCTCGCTGAGCAGATAAGTCCCAATTAGAACGGTAAAGTTCTGAATCTAAAGGCTGATTATCGGTATGTCCTGATACACGAATGATACCTGGAACATCCTTAACTAACTCTGCAATTTGACGAATAAGTGGACGGAACTTCGGTTGTAAAAAGGCTGATCCTGCAGGAAATGCACCTTTTTCTCGAATACGAATAACGAGTTGTTGACCTAAATTCTCAACTTCAATCGCCCCTTCACTAATCTCACGCTCTAGTGCTTTTTTAATCGTATCTTCTAACTCTTGTTGACTTTGAGTTTGACTTTCAGATTCTGAATTACTTTGAGCGCTCGTTTGTGTCGAATTAGATGGTGACTCGCCACCAGTCTGTTTACCCGCTTCTCGTTTAGTACCACCAGCACGATCCGATTCTCCATCATGAAAATCTAATGTTTTCTGTGGAATATCAATTGTCTGCTGCATGATAACTTCAATTGGCGTTGGCTCAGGTCGCCCCGGACGGAATTCTTGAGCAATAACACTTGTCCCTTTTGGTATGTCTTTTACTTCTAAAACGTTTTGCACACCAAAAGCGAACTTCATTGAACCTGCAATCTGCTTAAACTTCAATACATCCATTTCTGAGAACGAAAGTAATAGAACGAAAAAACACATTAATAATGTTGCTAAGTCAGCAAATGTTGCCATCCATAAGGGGGCACCAGGAGGACATTTGCAGTCGTTTTCATCTTCCATTAGTGACTCCCAGTCTTATTCTTCGCCAGTGTCAACAACACGTTTTTTCTCATTTAAATAGTTACGTAAGTAGCTATCAATAACACGAGGGTTTTGACCATCTTGAATCGCTAAAATGCCATCAAGAATTAAACGGCGATTCAATTTTTCTTGTTCTTTACGTAATTCAAGTTTATGAGCAATAGGGAATGCAACCATGTTTGAAATTACCGAACCATATAGTGTTGTTAATAGCGCAACCGCCATTGCAGGACCGATAGATTTAGGATCATCCATGTTTGATAACATGCCTACTAGACCAACTAAGGTACCAATCATACCCATAGCAGGAGCTACATCACCAAAAGCAGTAAATACACCAACACCACGTTCATGACGTTCATTCGTTAATGCGATGTCTTTTTGTAATGTTGCTTTCACAACTTCAGCATCATGACCATCAACCAATAAATCAATACCTTTTTGCATAAAAGAGTTACTGATTTCTTTTTCTTCTAATGCTAAGAAACCGCCTTTACGAGCTGCATCAGCCATTTCAACAATAGTTACAATAAGATCAACAGGTTCATCTGTTTTAAAAATAAATGCTTTACCTGCAATTTTACCAGCGCCAAAAAATTGGCCTACGGTAAATTTCATTAAAACAACAAAAATTGAACCACCAACTACGATTAAAACCGATGTTGTGTCCATAAAAATGGCTAAACCACCAGCCAGTACCATTGCCATAATAATAAATGCAAAACTACCAACTAAGCCTATTAACGTTGCTAAATCCACAGAGCGCTCCCCTATATGCTGCTTGTGTTTACTTACATAGTGCTAAGCAAAATTTAAGCCATAAAATTGTATCGCTTTTTTGCCGCTTATTTCTTATCGACCAAAGCGTTGGATGGTTTAATTTTTTTGTACAAAAAGATTCGTCCTATTAAGATATCGATTGAAAAGTAGCCCTTAATCACTAAATTTTACTTTTATACGTGACTTTCTCACCTGTTCAATTGACCCTCACCTCTCTCTGAGTTACCTTTCTTGGATCATTTTAAGAGTGAATCATTATGGCTGTAAAAAAACCTGAAAATTTATCGTTTGAAGCGGCAATAGAAGAACTGGATTCTGTCGTCAATCAATTAGAAAGTGGCGATTTGCCTCTTGAAGATGCATTGAAGAAGTTTGAACGTGGCATTTCTTTAGCACGAGCTGGACAAGAAAAACTGACTCAAGCGGAACAACGAGTAGAAATTCTTCTTCAAGCTGACGATAACGCAGAACTAACACCTTTTGATGGACAAGATGACTGATTCACTAAAACAACAACTTACATTTTTTCAAAATAGAAACATTGAACAATTAAATCAGTGGCTTGAAAAAATCGAAATTCAACAACAACCACTAACTGAAGCAATGAAATATTCATTGCTGTTAGGTGGTAAACGCGCTCGACCATATTTAGTTTATATCACAGCACAAATGCTTGGCATTAAAGCTGAATTTGCCGATAGTGCAGCCGCAGCGATTGAATGTGTCCACTCTTACTCATTGATCCATGATGATTTACCAGCAATGGATAATGATGACCTTCGCCGCGGTCATGCGACTTGCCATATAAAATATGATGAAGCAACAGCGATTCTTGCTGGTGATGCACTTCAAACACTTGCTTTTGAAATATTAGCGAATGGTCAATTAAGTGACGATGCAGAAACATCACGCATCGATATGATCCGCGTATTATCAAAAGCATCTGGTGCCTCAGGTATGTGCATGGGACAGTCGTTAGATTTGCAAGCTGAAGGCAAAAAAGTTGACCTTACCTCTCTTGAGCGCATTCATGCGAATAAAACCGGAGCGCTTATTAAGTGTGCGGTTCAACTCGGTGCTCTTTGCGCTGGAGATAAAGGCAAAGCCATACTTCCACAGTTAGAAGTTTATGCTGATGCCATTGGTCTCGCCTTTCAAGTACAAGATGATATCTTAGATATCATTAGTGATACTGAAACTCTCGGAAAACCACAAGGTTCTGATCTAGAATTAGATAAAAGTACCTACCCTGCTTTACTTGGCCTTGAAGGTGCTAAACATAAAGCAGAACAACTGTATCAAACAGCAATTGAAGCATTAAACGACATCCCTTATAACACGGATGCAATGCAAGCGTTCGCTCAATACGTTATTGAGCGTAAAAACTAAAACAGATAAGCGCTAACTACTATGTCATTAGATATTTCAAAATACCCAATTCTGGCTTTGGCAAATACACCAGATGAATTACGTTCTTTACCAAAAGAGAGCTTACCAGCGTTATGCGATGAGCTACGTACTTACCTTTTAAACTCGGTAAGTAAAACAAGTGGTCACTTAGCATCTGGTCTTGGTGTCGTAGAGTTAACCGTCGCTTTGCATTACGTTTATAACACCCCATTTGATCAGCTTATCTGGGATGTTGGCCATCAAGCTTATCCTCATAAGATACTAACAGGACGCCGAGAGCAACTTTCAACCATCCGACAAAAAGACGGGTTACACCCATTCCCGTGGCGTGGTGAAAGTGAATATGATGTTCTTTCTGTTGGTCACTCATCAACATCTATTAGTGCCGCTTTAGGCCTGGCTATCTGTGCTGAAAAAGAGCAAGAGAATCGCAAAATAGTCAGTGTTATTGGTGATGGTGCCATTACAGCCGGTATGGCATTTGAAGCCTTAAACCACGCTGGTGATATTCACCCTGATATGCTTGTTGTTCTAAATGATAATGAAATGTCAATTTCTGAAAACGTTGGAGCATTAAACAATCAACTAGCGCGCGTATTATCTGGTAGCTTATACACCTCTATTCGTGAAGGCGGTAAAAAAGTGCTTTCTGGTACGCCTACGATTAAAGAACTACTAAAACGCACAGAAGAACATTTAAAAGGCATGGTTGTACCGGGCACCATGTTTGAAGAATTAGGCTTTAATTACATTGGTCCGGTAGATGGCCATGATGTTAATGAACTAGTTAGAACACTTAAAAATATGCGCAACCTAAAAGGACCGCAATTTTTACATATTATGACGAAAAAAGGTAAAGGCTATGAGCCTGCTGAGAAAGATCCTATCAGCTACCATGGTGTACCTAAGTTTGATCCAAGTAACACCTCGTTACCAAAATCGTCTGGTGGTAAACCAACCTTCTCTGCTGTTTTTGGCGACTTCCTTTGCGATATGGCGAAGGAAGACAGTAAGCTTATGGCCATTACGCCAGCAATGCGAGAAGGCTCAGGTATGGTTCGTTTCTCTAAAGAATACCCTAACCAGTATTTTGATGCTGCCATTGCAGAACAACACGCAGTTACTTTAGCGAGTGGGATGGCAATTGCCGGCTACAACCCAATCGTTGCTATCTATTCAACGTTTTTACAACGTGGTTACGATCAATTAATTCATGATGTTGCTATTATGGATTTACCCGTGATGTTTGCTATTGACCGTGCTGGTTTAGTCGGTGCAGATGGACAAACACACCAAGGCGCCTTTGATATCAGCTTTATGCGCTGTATTCCAAATATGGTTATCATGACACCAAGTGATGAAAACGAATGCCGCCAAATGCTTTACACAGGCCATAAACACACTGGCCCTAGCGCTGTTCGTTACCCACGCGGAAGTGCAACAGGTACCCAAGTAAATAATGAAATGCAAGCACTTGAAATTGGTAAGGGTCGTTTACTCCGTGAAACTAAAGTGACAGAAAAGGGAGAGCGAGTTGCTATCTTAAACTTTGGTACCTTCTTAGCAAATAGCTTAGAAGCAGCAGAAAAGTTAGATGCTACCGTTGCAGATATGCGTTTTGCTAAACCTCTTGATGAAGCACTTATCTGTGAGTTAGTAACCAATCACGACGTTTTAGTGACTATTGAAGAAAATGCGATTTCCGGTGGTGCAGGTTCAGGTGTCATTGAATTTTTAATGAAAAACCGTCTTGTTAAACCAGTTCTTCAACTAGGTTTACCAGATGAATTCATAGCTCAAGGTACGCAAGAAGAAATGCATACGGAATTAAAACTTGATGCAAATGGCATTGAGCAACAAATTAGAGATTACCTTGATCTCTAATTTCATGCCCATCTTAGTTTCCTAAAACAATGCCACCGTTTGGTGGCATTTTTATTTATATTTTATGAAAGCTTAGGAGCATCAAAATCAACTGGCTCATCCGTATAAATACACACATTCCATTTAGCAACTAATCCATCATCTGCGATACATTGCTGCTCAAAAAATTGTTTAATTTCATCACGTTGACAATGCGCTTCAAATGCTTCGTTATCTGCCCAAATTTCATTAAAGGCAATTGGATAGCTATCACCTTCAGCAAATGGGGTTTGAATATGACGAGTAACAATATATTGAATACATCCATCCTCTCTTATTGTGTTTGGTTCTAAGCTTTGTAATACCTTAAATAATTCATTTAATTTACCTTCTTTTGGTAAAAACTGAGCAACACAATACACTTTTTTAGACATACAGCTTTCCTTGTTATATTGACTGAAATGAGGATATATCTCATCATTAGATGTATTTAACTAACGAGCCTAATGATGAAATCAGACGTAGATAAAATGCTAAATAAACATCAACAGCTAACCCATAGTGTTGATGTCAAAGTCACTTCTCATACTCAAAGAGATATCGGTGATTGGATACAGCATACTATTATGATTGAAGGTTGTAATGTTCCATTTAAATTTAATAGAACAAAAGCCTACCAATCTCTCAAAGGAGCAAAGGTTAATCTAACCTATTACCCTAGTAATGAAAAAATTGCAGGCTTTGACATTGAAGTAATGAGAGTCGTTCGAATTAAGCGAAGCTAATTACGAGTCAAAAGGTGGCAAACCGTTCTCCGATTTATAAAAAGCCAATGCATCCAATATCGACTTTTCTTTTATTGGTTTAGTAATAATATAATTTGCCCCTGCCGAGAAAAATTCTTGATTGGATTCCTCTAACGCATCAGCAGTATACGCATAAATAGGCGTCATTATTTTCAAATGATTACGAATATATTTGGTTGCTTTAATACCGCTCATTCCCGGCATTTGGTTATCCATTAAGATCAAATCAAATTCAGATTTAGAAAGCTCAGCAATACCTTGAGCAGCATCATTTCGCCACGTAACGTTTAACCCATACTTTTGGCAATAAGCTTTAGCAATGTAAGCATTCGATTTATTATCCTCAATTAATAAAATCTTTAACCCCGTTGGTAATGACGTTATCTCATTTTCTGCTTTAGCATCTGAAATATTGGCTTTATCTTCACATATCAAGACAGGAATAAGAACGCTAAATGTAGAGCCTACACCTATCGTACTATTTATAGTTATTTTACCTTTAAGTAAATCAAGTAATTGCTTAACAATAGCCAGTCCTAATCCACTTCCACCAAATTTTCTCGATTCAGAAAAGCCTGACTGCTCAAATGGCTCAAACATTCTTGCTTGCTCTTCAGCACAGATCCCGACCCCTGTATCATCAACCGAAAACTGTAAGTAATAATCAGAATTATGCTTATTAAGAGATAAGGTTAACTTTACTTTACCTTTCTCTGTAAATTTAACGGCGTTACTTAATAGATTAAAAAGGATCTGCGTTAATCTTACCTGATCAGAATTAATGAATACGTCTGGATTAACATGGTTTTCAATTGAAAAGAATACGTTTTTATTTTTACAAATAGGAAAATAAATTGCATTAATATTTTCTAATACATCACTCAGTTTAAAAGGAGCGCTATTTATTTTTAATTTCTCTTGTTCTATCTGTGAAAAATCTAAAATGTCATTTAATACAGCAAGTAAATGCTCTCCTCCTTGATGGAGAATATTCACTTGTTTTTGTTGCTCTCTATTTAAGTTACTACTTTTTAATAGACTAGATATGCCTAAAATACCATTTAAAGGTGTTCTTATTTCATGACTCATTCTTGCTAAAAAGTCAGATTTAACTTGAGCTAATTTCTCTGCCGCTCTTTGAGCTTTATAACTGTCTTCTTTAGCTTCAATTAGTTCAGAAAATGTCTGCTCTAATTTTTCCCCAATTTGATCAAACTCTAAAATACCACAACCTTGATACTCACTTCGTGTTTCATTTTTTGATACTGTATTTGTGTATTTTAATAACGAATTTAATGACAAGAGTATTTTATGCTCAAATAACCCTCGAATTAATACAGCGATAGCAATAAGTACAAAAAATGAGAGAACAACACTATAAATAAATCGTTGCTCTAACAATTCAATATTATCCTTATTCTTTAATGATAATATTGATATTTCACCCGACATTGATTTAATATTAATAGGTGTAAAGTTTAATATTTTACTCGGTATTCTTTTTCTTGTGCCGTTTAAAATAGAGGTGACTTCTTGATATATTTCTGTATTGGAACTTACACTTGATGCTAATATCTTATTATCATTAATAATAAATACATCTTGACTATTCGTTAGTTTTTTAAGTTTATTCAAAAATGAGATGTTATTATTCAACATTACTGCATTATATATAAATGCAACAATTCTACCTGAATCATTATTAACTATAGGGGTTTTTCTAATTAAAAAATCAGCGTCTGATAAAGGATCTTCCATCTTAATATAATACCAAGTGTTAATATTAAGATTTTTTTTAATGATTATTTTCAAACACTTTTCATTTAGGCTTAAAAATGAACTATTTCCATCATCCCAGTACAGTTTGTTATTTACTTCTATAAACCTAAAGTCTGGTGAATTATAAGGGGATTTAGCTTCAATATTAGAAAAATACGTATTTAATTTATTTTTATAATCACTTTCTACATATTGATCATAGATAGCAAGACTTTCTGCATCCGTATCTTGTCGAATTTGAAGAATGGATAATCTATGTTCAAAGAAGTTATTAATTATGCCTGAGGTTTGTTGTAAGTTTCGTTTAACTTCTTCATTAATCGTATTCACACTTAATTGATAGGTATGTATGGTTATACCTACTGTTAGAATAGAAAATATAATAAAAATTGATCGGAAAATAAGATCCGCTAACGAGGCTTTACCTTTATTCATTATTAGTGTTCTACACCAGAATAACGAAATGCACGCTGTTTCAACATATTAAGCGTTTCTTCACTCGTATCAGATGTAACAAGTTCAAACTCACCAGAATAAACAGTAGGTACTGGTTTATTCTCTAAATCTAGTTTGATAGCTTCTGCCATTGCTATACCAGTGTCATCAGTCATACGCATAACAGTAACATCGAGCTCCCCATTTTCTATGGCTTTTAACTCTAATGAACCACCGCCCCAACCATTAATGACAGTCTTAGTGTTCTTATTTTCATTAATCGCATCAATAGCACCTAAAGCGATATCTGTAGATGAAGAATAGATAAAATCAATATCAGGGTTATCTTTTAATATATCTTGTGTTGCAGCATAAGCGCTTTCTTCAGTCGCTTCGGTATAAAAAGAAGAAGTCAGTGTGTATTTATCACTATCCATAGATTGAACAAAAACATCACCTCTTGCGGTACTCAGATAGCCATATGAATAATATAACATTCCATAATTAGCATGTTCAGGAAAACGGTGCTGAAAATAGTTTGCTAATAATTTAGTACCAATAACATGGTCAAATCCCACATAAAGTAATGGTTGGCTACCATGCCATGCTTTTACTGGAGTCGTGATGTTTTGCAAAATAATCTTGGTTTCTGGATTCTGCAATACATGTTCAATAAATTTACGATGACGAGTCGTGTTAAGAGTAAAAATTAAATAATCTGATTTTTGCTCTATCGCTTTATGCAGAGAACGACTTTGTTCTTTAAAATCAACATTTAGACGTGTTGAGACTGGCGTTAGTTCATATTGGATATTTAACGCTTTCAGACGTGATTCAAGAGCAACAATATTTCGTTGCCAATAATCAGATGATTGCTCACCAGGATAAACAAAAGATATTTTAATTGGTTTTGTTTGTTTGATAGCTAGAGGGACTGGCTCCCCTCTAACCGCTTCTTTTAACGTATTAGTTAGTGCTTTTTCTTCAGGATATAGATCAAGATATTCATTATAGCCCCAATACCCAACTAAAACCGGATCAGCTAAAGCCAGTTTAGAGGTACAAAAAAATGAAATAAGCGATATAAATAAGGAGCTTAATAATAATCTACTGTTGCGCATTACAACCAACCAGAATACTTTCCAACTAACCAAAGGCTAATTAGAGCCATAAATCCAGCAACAATATCATCAAGCATGATGCCAAAGCCGCCATGAACTTTATTATCTAACCATCCAATTGGCCAAGGTTTTACCATGTCGAAAAATCGAAACAAAATAAAACCAGTTAGTAACCATTTCCAATCAGTTACTTCTAAATTTAAATATGGAACAATACTCATGGTGATCCATAAGCCAACAAACTCATCCCAAACAATTGATCCATGATCATGAACCTTCATGTCAGCTGAAGTAATGTCGCAAATCTTAATACCAATAAGAGCAGAGGCGATAACCACTATGACAAACAAAGTAAACGGTAACTGAGCAAGTAATAAATACAAAGGAATCGCAGCCAGTGTACCCATGGTTCCAGGTATTATTGGAGAGAGGCCACTCCCAAATCCAGTAGCTAATAAATGCCACGGGTTTTTGAGACTAATTAAGGCTAGAGGGTTTGTCATTGTTCTCTCCTAAAGTGGTCGTAACCTAATAATTGCCAATCTAATAGTTTATTATTATCAAACAATTGTACACTATCTGGTAAACCATTAAATGGTTTATCAATTATCTCACCAATTATACTAATTTTTTTATTTAAAATAGTAGCTATTTGTTTGATTGCTTTACTATTTTTTTTAGGTGCAGTGAAGCAAAGTTCATATTCTTCACCACTAGTTAATGCAAGTTTCTGACATTTTTCTTTATCTTGACGATAATACGTAACAAGTTCACTTGAAATAGGTAAATTATTAACATTAATAACGGCACTCACATTTGATTGCTTTAATATATGACCTAGATCCGAAATTACACCATCAGAAATATCTAATGCTGCGTGACATAAATGACGAATATCTTGCGCAAGCTCAACTTGTGGTGTTGAGTAATAATGACGTTTTTCTAACTCCTTTTCTAACTCTCCCTTCACATTTTTTTGTGAATTTAAAATCACTTCAAGGCCTGCGGCACTATCACCTAAATTACCTGTAACATAAATATCATCACCTATTTGTGCAGCACTTCGAGTTAATGCAGTTCCTTTAGGTATAATTCCTTGTACCGTAATAGTAATGCTTAAAGGCCCTTTTGTTGTATCTCCACCAATGAGCTCAACTTGATATTGTTTAGCTAAATCAAAGAATCCTTTACAAAATCCTTCTAGCCACTTTTCATCAGATTGAGGTAAGGTTAATGCTAAAGACACCCACGTTGGTTTTGCTCCCATGGCCGCTAAATCACTTAAGTTAGACGCAAGTGCTTTATGCCCGACGCTAATAGGATCTGCATCAGCTAAAAAGTGCGTTCCAGCGGCTAAAGTATCTGTGGTTATTGCTACTTGATAGCCCTCAGGCACAGTTACTAATGCGCAATCATCCCCAATACCTAAATCAACATCATCACGCGAAACATTTTCTTGAACAAAAAATCTATCGATTAAATTAAATTCACTACACATATTCGATTAATACTGTTTTTTAGTTATAAAAAAGGCCAGCAACGAGGCTGACCTTTACGATTTAATTAGTATGCTATGACCAACTTATTTTTTACGTAAAGTTGGAGCCGCTTTATCTAATACACCGTTTACAAACTTGTGGCTATCTTCTGCTGCGAATACTTTTGCAAGTTCAATCGCTTCATTGATAACAACTTTGTATGGTACATCATCACGATTCATCATCTCGTAAATAGACATACGTAGTAACGCAAGTTCCATTTGGTCAAGATCTTGAAGCGGACGAGATAAGTATGGGCGCATTTTCCCATCTAATTTCATATGATTTAGAGCTACGCCTGAGAAAAGATCGCGGAAATACGCTACATCTGTCTCTGGAGTTTGTAGCTTAGGCTCATTTGCATGATGCTCTTCTTCATCATATTTTTCAGCAGTTAAAAACTGCTCTTCGATATCTGCAACATTTTCTTTGCTTAGTTGCCATGAATAGATTGCTTGAAGAGCAAATTGACGTGCATTACGACGTGCGGCTGGTTTCACACTAACCCCCATTAGGATTCGATTTGAGACAGAACATTAATCATTTCGAGTGCGCTTAGTGCAGCCTCTGCCCCTTTATTACCAGCCTTGGTACCGGCGCGCTCGATTGCTTGATCGATAGTATCAACAGTCAAAACACCAAATGCTACTGGAATGCTATATTCCAGAGATACTTGTGCTAGACCTTTATTACATTCACTACATACATAGTCAAAATGTGGTGTGCCACCACGAATAACAGAACCCAATGAAACGATAGCATCATACTTTGCTGTTTTAGCTACTCGTTGAGCAACTAACGGTAATTCTACGGCACCTGGGCAGCGAACAACGGTGATGTTTTCTTCAGATACTTGACCAAAACGCTTTAGAGTGTCGATAGCACCTGAAAGTAGACTTTCATTAATAAAGCTATTAAAGCGAGAAATAACAATTGCAATTTTCGCATTAGGAGCAGCAACGCCGCCTTCGATTACGTTCATGAGCCTTCCTGTATCTGTTTTATTCCAATTAAACTGGTTTCTATTTATCAACTACGCATTCATAGTGAGAATCGCCGGATTCTATCACAGCTTTGTGACAAATATCTAATTATTTAGGCCCTACTCATCGAATAGGGCCATATATTTATGCTTTTATTTCGTTACGTATTCAACAACGTTCAAACCAAAGCCAGATAAGGCATGGTAACGCTTTGACGTTGATGAAAGTAAACGCATGTCAGAAATACCAATATCAGCCAAAATTTGAGAGCCAACACCCACACGGCGAGAAGTACCTTGTTTCTTCGCCATGGTTGGTGCTTCACCACTGTCTTGACGCTCAAGAACTTTCACTTTATGTACGATACTGTCTGTTGATTCTTCATTGCCAAGAATCACTAATACGCCACCTTCATTGGCAATACGCTGCATTGCCGTTGGCAGTGTCCAGCTGCGTTCTGCACAACGATCTGAATGCAAAATATCAGTGAACGTATCTTGTAAATGAACACGTACTAACGGTGCTTCACTTAATGTATTTTCTTTCTTCAATGCATAGTGAAGCTGATTATCAATCGTATCGCGGTACGTAACTAAATCAAACTCACCAAATTCGGTAGGTAATTTACACTCAGCTACACGTTCAATTGTGGTTTCATTGTTATTTCGGTATTCAATTAAATCAGCAATCGTACCTAATTTAATGCCATGTTTTTCAGCAAAAATTTCCAAATCCGGGCGACGCGCCATTGTTCCGTCATCATTTAAGATTTCAACAATCACACCCGCAGGCTCATAACCAGCTAAACGAGCTAGATCACAACCCGCCTCTGTATGACCAGCACGAGTTAATACGCCACCTTCTTGCGCTGCAAGTGGGAATATATGACCCGGTTGAACTAAATCTGCAGCAACGGCATTTTTAGCTACTGCCGCTTCGACTGTACGTGAACGGTCTGCTGCTGAAATACCAGTTGTTACGCCTTCTGCCGCTTCAATTGATACCGTAAAGTTCGTTGTAAATTGTGCATTATTGTCTTGCACCATAGGAGGCAGACCTAGTTTTTCACAACGATCTTTTGTCATGGTTAAACAGATTAAACCACGTCCATGAGTTGCCATAAAGTTAATAGCTTCAGGAGTGATTTTCTCAGCGGCAATAATTAAATCACCTTCATTCTCACGATCTTCGTCATCCATAAGAATTACCATCTTACCTAAACGAATATCTTCAATAATGTCTTTTGCTGAGCTAATTGCCATGTGAAATACCTTTTATATTAATTAGGTTAAGTGGTGAGGCTTAATTTAAGAAGCCTGATTTTGCCAAAAGATCCATCGTAACAGAAGACTCTGGTTGCTCTTCTTTCTGTCCGATCACAAGTCTTTCTAAATATCGAGCGATCACATCAACTTCTAAGTTAACTTTCTGACCCACAGAAAAGTTATCCATCGTAGTCTCTGCAGCCGTGTGCGGAACAATGGTCAATTTAAATGCATTTTTTCGAATATCATTAACCGTTAAGCTAATGCCATCCACAGTAATAGAGCCTTTCTCTACAACGTATTTTGCTAATGTTTGAGGCAATTGTATCCAAAACTCAATGGCACGGCCGGTTTGGTGACGTTCAATTATTTCACCGACAGCATCGACGTGACCAGAAACAATGTGCCCACCAAATCGGGTTGTTGGCAACATCGCTTTTTCAAGATTTACCTTATCGCCAGCTTTATAATTAACAAAACCGGTACGCTTTAAGGTCTCTAACGATAAATCCGCAGTGTAAGTTTGCTCTGTCATCGCAATAACCGTTAAGCAAACACCATTAGTAGCGATACTATCTCCAAGCTTTACATCACTCATGTCTAGCTGTCCAACATTAACCGTTACGCTAATATCTTCACCTTTTGGTGTAATCGCTTGCAGTGTACCTACTGACTCAATAATTCCTGTAAACATGGCTTACCTTGCTATTGTTGCGGTAATTCGAATATCTTTACCGACCATACGTATGTCTTTTATATCCAAGTCAATTGTCTCAGACATCGTTTCTAATCCAATTAAATTAATGATGCTACGCCCATCCGCTCCCATCAATTTAGGAGCGAGATAAATAATCAATTCATCAACTAAATTTTCTTTAATCATACTTGCTGCTAATGTAGCACCAGCCTCAACCCAAATATGATTTACATTAAAATCACGAGAAATTTTATTTACGACTTCTTTAAGGTTCAATTGATGATCATCAACACAACATTGTATATGATTTTCAGAAGTCACGATTGGATGTGTGTTTTGAGATGAGATCGTAGCCACTTCACCAGAGGCTTGAAACAATTTTAAATCGGATGTTAATGCATGCTGACGATCTAAAATAAAACGCATTGGCTGTCGAATAGTCGCTTGTTGGTAGCTTTCTTGAATTGAAGGAGGAAGATCGCTCCAACGCACATTTAATGAGGCGTTATCGTCAATCACCGTTTTCGCTGTTGAGAGTATTGCACCAGATTGTGCACGAAAGCGTTGAACATCTTGTCTTGCTTCTTTTGAAGTGATCCATTGACTCACTCCATTTTTTAATGCGGTTTTCCCATCAAGACTCGCTGCCATTTTTAACTGTACAAATGGTTTTCCAGTTTCCATCCGAGTTAAAAAATGAGGGTTTAAGGCTCTAGCATCGGCTTCAAGCAGACCTGATGCAGTTTCAATTCCAGCTTCGTTTAACATAGCAAGACCACGACCAGCAACTTGAGGATTTGGATCAACCATGGCACAAATTACTTTTTTTACGCCCGCTTTTATAAGTCCTTCAGCACAAGGAGGTGTGCGTCCATAATGAGAGCAAGGTTCAAGCGTAACATAAGCCGTTGCCCCTTGCGCTTCTTTTCCTGCTTGTCTTAATGCATGAACTTCAGCATGAGGCTCACCCGCTTTTAAGTGCGCCCCTTCCCCAACAATCTTCCCATCTTTAACCAATACACATCCCACATTAGGGTTGGGTGCTGTGGTATAAATGCCTTGCTTAGCTAATAAAATAGCTTTTTGCATCATCAGATGATCTTGGGTAGTAAATGTCATGTTATTTCTCTAATTTTGCAATTTCTTCACCGAACTCTTTAATATCCTCAAAGCTTCGGTAAACAGAGGCAAAACGAATATAAGCCACTTTATCGAGTTCTTTTAATTGGTCCATAACAAGGTTACCAATCATATCTGATGGAACTTCACGTTCACCAGTAGCTCGAAGCTGTGATTTTATCGTATTTAATGCGAGTTCAACTAAGTCAGCGCTAACTGGTCTTTTTTCCAATGAACGATATAGACCACCGGATAATTTATCTTCATCAAAAGGTTCACGGTTACCATTTGATTTAATCACTTTTGGCATCACTAATTCAGCTGATTCAAATGTAGTAAATCGCTCACTGCACGCCAAACACTGACGACGACGACGAACCTGATGTCCATCAGACACGAGTCGTGAGTCAATAACCTTAGTATCTGTTGCGCTACAAAATGGACAATGCATTACTTGCCTCCTAATTTTTTTCAATTAGTGTACAAGAAAAGCAGATGCCTGCCTATGTCCCTTCATTAAGTTCCTGTTTAAACCAAAAGAAAAACCCAGTTTTAATTATTAAAGTATCAATTAATGCAACCGATAAATGTATATACCCACATTAATTAAAAGGTTAACTATGATTTTGTCTGTCTTTAAAAGTATAAAATATCGATTATTAATCATATCACTTCTACCGACATTGATTATCTCAACATTCTTATTTCAATTGTTACTGCAAGAAAATGAAAATGTTTATGATGCCAATTACTCTTTAGAAGCCGTGACCCTTTTTAATGCCTTAGATAATGTGGCACATAACTTTGCAGTTGAGCGCGGATTAACAGCTGGTTTTATCGCCTCGAAAGGGCGTTCAGGAAAAGATAAGCTGCTCTCGCAACGACAGAAATCAGACCAAGCAGAACAAATCCTACGAAGCTTTACTCCTCTCTACCTAGACAAACAGTTAATCAACGCTCTTCTTTCAGATATCATCCAGCAACTCAATCATAAATCAACTATCCGCTCGCAAGTTGATAATCTCTCTATCCAAGACTCCCCGTTTATCTATTATTCAACACTCAATCAACTTTCTCTTGATTCAATCTCAATCATCATTGGTAATATTGATGATCAATTTATTCGTAATGAAATGCTTGGTCTCTCTTCACTGTTACAGGTAAAAGAGGAGGCAGGGAAAGTTCGAGGTGCGCTTAATGGGGCATTTGCAGGAAAAAGGTCAAGCTTAGATAAATTTGCAGATATAAATAGCTATATTTCAACAGAATCCCTATCAATTCGACAAGCTCAATCCGTGTTATCTAACCGCTTTACAAAAACATTAAACACCACAATTGAATCAAAAACATGGAAGCAAGTCTCCGATATTCAATCATCATATTTATCCCAAAAAGATAACTTAAATGATCTTAGTGGGCCCAATGCTAGCGAATGGTTCTCTCTAGCAACTCAGCGTATTGGTTTAATAAAAGCAATAACCGATAACATCTCAACAGAGTTAAATGATGCTGCAAAACATAATATGGACGCCGCTAAACTAACTCGCAATATTTACATTGCTATTGCTGTATGTTTGATACTTCCCATTGCTGCAGTTAGTTTATTAACAACACGCTCTATCAGTAATCGTATGACATCATTTAGTCAGCGTATTAATGAAATGTCTGCGACAAAGGATCTCACGCTGACTCTTGAAGACAATAATGAAAATGAATTTGATCACATAGCAAAAGACATTAACTCTTTAATTGAAAGTATTTCCTTACCACTAAGAGCAGCTCATAGTGTGGCATCCAAAACACAAGATGAATTGAATGAATTAAGCCATCATTTAAAGCGAGCGACTCAATCAAGCCAAACAACGTTAAGTCACTGCGATAGTATTGCAACTGCTATGACTGAAATGGCTCAAACCAGTTCTGAAATTGCAGGAGTAACTAATAATGCTCACGAAACAACGACTCAAGCCACAACCAACGCTACTAACTGTAAAGAACATACTCAAATCACGACTCGCGTTGTAAACGATTTACATCACAGTATTATTAACACACATGAGCACGTTCAAAATTTGGAAAAAGAAACGCTCAATGTTTCTGATATTTTAGACACGATAACGGCAGTCTCTGAACAAACCAACTTACTTGCATTAAATGCAGCAATCGAAGCCGCTCGAGCAGGCGATCAAGGACGAGGTTTTGCCGTTGTCGCAGATGAAGTGAGAAAATTAGCTCAACGCAGCCAAGAAGCGACTAATGATATTCGCCAGTTACTTGATGCTATTGGAAACAGTGCAAAACAATCTTTTATTTTAATGGAAGAAAGTAAAACACTAAGTAGTAAGACTCAAGACAGTGTGATTAACTCTTCTAGTTATATTGATTCTCTACACTCTGCAGTAACAGAAATAGACAGTTTTAATACCAGTATCTCTGCGGCAACCTTAGAGCAGTCTGAAACAGCAAATTCTGTTAACGCTGATATTGATGAACTTGCCTCGCTGGCTAATGGAACAAATGAATTAATTCAGCATCTTGAGAATGAAATGCACAATATTGAACAAACTATGTCTGAGTTAAGTATTCAAATTAATACAATTCGAGTTTAATGAATATTTGTTAAGCAGAAATTCGCTTTCATTGCATATAAACGATATATTTAATAGATAGTCTAGTTTAAAGGAATTATCACAATGAAAAAAATCAGTTTAGCGTGCCTATTTACGCTTGTTTTAGCCGGTTGTAGCAGTGCACCAAAACAACAAGATAACTATCAAGACGCCTCTTTTGAACTGTGTAATACAGAAGTAAAAGTTTACTCTGTAAGTGATGATGGCCGTGTTCGTATCGTATGTAGTGATGGTTCAAAATTCCAACTGAATAATGAAAAAACACTGGATATCATGCGTGATATTAATGTTGATTACTGTACTGGTGAAGGCCTAGGTAAATTTAACGAAACTAGCCGCTACTACACTTTCCAATGTAAATCTGGCGCGTTAATTAATATTAACAAGTAATACCCAATTTAATCAGTTTCTATTTAATTAAATAGCTGACAATAAAAAGCCCCCGAACCGTGATGGTTCGGGGGCTTTTTTATTATGACTTCCTATTAATTAGGCAGTGCATTGATAGTTAGTGGATCTTTTTTCGGCTTATTTAACTTCAACTCAGCAAGCTTACTTAAACCAGCAGAGCTAATACCACCAAAGTACACTTTAGTACCATCAGCATTGGTCACTGAAGTTTCACCTACATTCCATGCTTGGAAGAACTCACCCAAATCATAACCTGATACGTAAGAACTACACACCATCATTAGATCACCAGCGCTTAAGCCTGTGTCACCAGAACTACAGTAATTGATACCCGCATCACCTTGTTGATCACCACGAGCCTTACGGTGCATCAGCTTAATCATATTCCAACCTTGGTCTTGATTGTAGATAGCAGGTTTAGTTTCACCATCAACATACCAACGATCAATTTCGAAATGATTTTCAGCCCAAATCTTCAATTGACCAAACATAACTAGACGAAGACCTGCATCACCATGACTCCATGCATGGCCATCATTTGAGCTTAACCAAGCTGGCGCTTTTTGAATGCTCGTTCTAATACGATCCATTTCTGGATTAGCATTACGGCCTTCCAATTCTTGCATATATAGCGCTAGAAGATTGTTTGTCACTTCAGTACTGCCCGGTGCCGAGAATGGTGCTGAAGCAAGGTTATGACCAACTTCGTGCCATACCAACCAATCATCAATTGCATTTGTTGGTATTTTATTTGAGCTAGCATTAAATGAGCTACTCATCACAGGGTAACCTGAATGCGCCGCACCAATCGAAATCTGCACATCATTCACGAAACGATGACGGAACTCTTTTAGCTCTGGGTAAGTAAAGCGACGATGTTTACCATCAGCACTCTCTTCATCACGACCGTAAAAATCACTTGCAGCATCAGCAAAGCGGTTCATATTTTTGCTGAATTCATTTAGATCAGCGGTCTTAACGTTATTTAGAGCTGTGGTGTAAATAAATGAACCTGTATCAATTTCTGCGATTGGCGCAGTTGAAGAATCAGGTGTATTTACCCACTCACCAAGGTTATTAGCTGGATCTTTCTTCCACCATGCCGCTTTTTCAACACCATCCAAACTAAATTCAGCGACGGTTGAAGCACCACTTAATGTTTCTGTAGGTTTAATATAAATTAAACCACCATAAGGAACTTTAAATGTTGTTGAACGACCATCATGAGCAAAGCTCATCTGCATTCTAGGAGGACGATTTAAACTTGTCTCATGTTGTGGCTTACCAGTTAAATCATCCGCCATCATAACGGTAATCATTGCAGTCACATCACCACTAACCGTTACCTCACTTAATTGAGGAGCCCATAAGCCCGTTGATTGGTTATTTCCTGCAGAATAACTTACCGCCTTACCTGCTGTTTCGATATTAACGACTTCAGATGTTGTAGCGCCAACAGTTCGGCCTGGGTACTTAGTGGTATCAACCGTTATTTCATGGTCCCAGAAAGATCGACCTAGCATAATGCGAGTTAACGGTTTCTCCATGTAGTTTAGCGGATAGCTAGGATTCATTTGTCCCGCTAATTCACCTTCACCATGAATCATACCATTTGCAATTAATGTCGCTTTTAGATCAACTGGACATGCAGCTTCTGGAACATCAGTCTGATGTTGATTATCTGTATAACAATTTAAGAAGTTAACCGCAGTTTTAAACCCTAACTCATCTTGAACATTAGGATCATAAGCGTATGGGTTATCGTTCCACATCCAAATTGAAAGATTATCGTACGTTTGATTTAGCTCAACAGTAGATAAACGTGTACCTTGCTTACCTTTAGTGCGGTAATACATTTCATGCTCCATTAGAGCATTAAAATTATCACCAAGGTTTGCAGCTTTAACCATACTTTCTACAACATCTTGGTTCATTTGATAACGATCGAAATCCGCACGCCAATATGCGCCACGAACTTGTATACCATCACCCTGACGAGTTTCTATACAGTTAAACTCATACTCATAAGAATGAGTACATAAAGGCGTTCCTTCAAATGCTTCTTGTAATTCAGATATAGCAGTCGCTCTCTCTTCACCATTCTTAACGAAAATACGAGCAAACTTAGTCTCCATTACAGGATTGCCATCTTTATCTAGTAAAGGATCACCTTTATCATCACGTTTGATAATTTCATACGTTGGAATTTCAAACTTGATCTTAGTTTCATCTTTAGTCCATTCTACCGAACCATCTTGATTCACGGTATAAGGTTGCTGTCCATCCACATCTTGGAAACGCTCAAGAACCACCATCTCATATTGGCTCTTCACATGAAGGTTTGGAGATGGCGCTTGACAGTAATATGACGAACCACAAAATGCTTGTGATGTTGGGGTAACGTTACTTCCGCCCAATGAAACACCAGCTGAATCAGCTAAACGTCCAATTGGTTCAGGGTTAGTCACCTTATCAATCGCATCCATAAATAAAACACTACCACCTTCATTAATATAAGTAATTAAAGCAGTAATATCATCTTGGCTTAGATTTGGGTTGTCTAAATCAGCGATAAAGCGATGGCTCATGCCGTCACCTTGAGGCTTAGGAGGATAAGCCTGAAGAATTAATAACGGCGTTTCACTTGCTGATAGACGTCCAGAAAAACCATCCTTAGTTAATTTTTCAACAGATGAAAAACCAAAAGATGGGTTTACAAAGAAGTCATATGCGTTGCCGTGAGAAGTACCTGAACGTAAGGCTGTAGCAACGTTGATATTTGTTGCAACGTTAATACCTTTAATTGACTTATCGTTATTTAACCACGTAAATAAGTTATTAAAGAAAGTCTTCATACTGCCATTATCATTGCGAGGATCGTTAGCTAAATCAAACGATGATGTACATGATTGTAATGCAGAGTCTATTCTTAGTGCATCATTAGCCCAATAGTTATCTGGACATGAAATAATGCTTGGGTACATGCTATTACCCATAAATACCACTTTACCAGAACCAATTTCGCCAGCGGTAACAAAAGGAAAACCAAAAGTAGCGTTATCTTTTGAAACTAGAGGGATCGGTGGCATCTCAATAGTTGGATGAACGGCAATATAAGGACGGCCTTCACGAGTCCATGCTTGCTGCTCACCAAAGGGAATATCCTTATTGATATCCGCGCGAGGCATCATTATAGGAAATGCTCGGTTAGATAGATTTAAGGCTCGCATTCCTCGAGTATACCCTGTAGCACCATAAAAACTGCCGTTGTCATTGAAGACATGGAAGCTCGTTACTCCATTGAATATTTTCGTCAAAGAATCGGTCACATAAGTGCCATTATCCAATGAAAATACATGCGGGAAATCTGAAAAATAAAACGATGCTCGTTGCTGTTGTAACTCAGCATCGATAGCAGCAGTTAGCCCATTTTGGAACTGTGCATCAAATTCATCAGGTAATGAAAAATTCGTCCCTTCAATTTGTCCACCATTAGGTAAACTCAAATTAATCAGTTCGTTAATTACATTTGGATAAAGAGAAAATGTATCTTGAACTTTTTCAGAGATAAGTAACCCATTATGATTATTCTCTGCATAGCGTGTAATTAACGATTGGATATTCGCTTTAACAACTGCATTATCACTAACGTCTGTAATCTTATAACTAACTTGGTTACCAGCAACACTACCAAATTCAAAGGTATCGATACCAAAGGTAAGCTTGTCGCCCCACAAGTATTCGAATTCACCATTTTCGCCCGTAATACCTACTGCATTAGCAGAAAAGAAATTAACTCCAGCTAATGGTGTACCTGTACTATCCGTTAACTGGCTCTTAGTTAATACTTTCGCCTCAGCACTCGGTTTATAGGCATAGCTATCTTCTGCACTAGCAGAAACAAAACCACTATTTAAATCATTACTTGTACCAGGTGTTACTTCAGGAACAATTTCAGTATCAACGTGTGAACTCGGTGCTTTACCAACTTCATCAGTCGCTTCTTCTTCTTTTGACTTCAAAAATGCATTAACAGATTCGTTATTATCTAAATCTGAATAAATATCTTGAATATCAATAGAATCAAAGTCATCCAAACAAATACTATCTTCTTGGGTACATGTAGAAATAGACTGAAGAACTCTCGTTGCATTTGCCCCTTTTACTTCTTGAAGGTCAAAAGAGGCTTCTGATGTAGTATTTGTTACACCAGAAATCTTAGCTTCTGGAGTTGGCGCTTTAAATTCACCTAGAGTCAGCCCACCCAAAGAACAATCAAATACCGAACCTTCTTTTACTGTAAAAGTTCCAGAGTCTGTATTTAAAGGCTTTCCATTACAATAGACATCACCGGTAATGGTTTTTCCTGAGGCCATTAATGTACTGATATAAGTAATAGGAATCACTGGGGGAGTAGGAGGCGTTGTAGCCCCACTATCAGGTCCACTTCCTATATTTATTTCTTCTTGATTACAGCCAGCTAGCAACATTGGTATCAATGACGCTAATAATAGTTTTTTATTCATGATTCAACCTTTTAGAAGTGCTGAAACTAAACGTTCAGTTCACTAAGATCGAAACATACCACAACTATTTTTAGTTATTCTCAAAAATAATACAGAAATAGAATTAAAATCATGAAACAGAAATTACTTTGCATATTTATCATTATTTATCTGTACTTTATTTCACACTTGTTAACGTAAAAAACCATACCAATAACTGATTAAATACAAAATAATCGTATAGAAAAGAAATAGTTAAAACTATCAATAAAAAAGGCTAGCCCATTACAGGCTAGCCTTTAACATTTTAATAAAGTAAAAAATTAAGCGTAAACTGGTAGACGCTTACAGATTTCTAATACTTTTGCTTTTGTCGCTTCAATTACAGACTCATCACCCATGTTATCTAGAATGTCACACATCCAGCCCGCAAGGTTTTTCGCATCTTCTTCAGTAAAACCGCGACGCGTAATTGAAGGCGAACCAATACGAATACCAGAAGTAACAAATGGGCTACGAGGATCATTCGGTACTGAGTTCTTATTTACAGTAATGTTAGCAGAACCTAGTGCAGCATCCGCTTCTTTACCCGTAATATCTTTATCAATTAAATCAACTAGGAACAGGTGGTTCTCAGTTGAACCTGAAACGATGTTGTAACCACGAGCTAAGAATTCAGCAACCATTGCTTTTGCATTAGCAACAACACGAGCTTGATATTCTTTGAACTCAGGCTCAAGCGCTTCTTTAAATGCAACGGCTTTACCAGCGATAACGTGCATTAAAGGACCACCTTGACCACCAGGGAATACTGCTGAGTTTAACTTCTTGTAAAGATCTTCACCTTCATTAGAAAGGATAAGACCACCACGAGGACCTGCCAGTGTTTTGTGTGTCGTTGTTGTTACAACGTGAGCATGAGGCACAGGGTTAGGGTAAACACCTGCAGCAATAAGACCTGCTACGTGAGCCATATCTACAAAGAAGTAAGCGCCAACTTTGTCTGCGATTTCACGCATACGTGCCCAATCACATACTTGAGAGTAAGCAGAGAAACCGCCGATGATCATCTTAGGTTTATGTTCTACTGCTAATGCTTCCATTTCTTCATAGTCAATTTGACCATTTTCATCAATACCGTAAGGAATGATGTTGTAAAGTTTACCAGAGAAGTTTACTGGAGAACCGTGAGTTAAGTGACCACCGTGAGCAAGGCTCATACCTAATACAGTATCACCAGCATTTAGCAGTGCCATGTAAACTGCGTTATTCGCTTGTGAACCAGAGTGAGGCTGTACGTTTGCGTACTCAGCACCAAACAACTCACATGCACGTTCAATAGCAAGTGTTTCAACTTTATCTACGTACTCACAACCACCGTAGTAACGTTTGCCAGGGTAACCTTCAGCATATTTGTTCGTTAATTGTGAACCTTGAGCTTCCATTACTCGTGGGCTAGTGTAGTTTTCAGAAGCAATCAGCTCGATATGCTCTTCTTGACGTACTGTTTCTTCCTGGATTGCTGCAAATAAGTCCGCATCGTAATCGGCAATGTTCATATCACGCTTAAGCATCTGTATCTCCTGACTCAGATAAATATAAAACCCAAAAATAGCCCAATGACGCAAACGTTTACGTCACCAGTCTCAACTGCAATGTATTCTACATAATTTGATCTGGATCAGATACCCTAAATTGCATATTAATTTGTTATTTTTGTTGCGGATTACTCATTATCAACATGAAATATATTCATAATCATCAATATAAATAACTAGTTATTCAAATAATTGCATGAACGAAAACAGAGATATGACATTTTAATATTGTTATATATGTCAATTTTTCTGCTTTACACTCTGTAAAGGCTTTACTACAAATCCTCTATTTATTTACACCTAGCTAATTGCATAAATTCCGATTCACTCTATCCTAGCGACCATTATTATGTTCGTCGCAAGGTATTGCACACTGTGGAAAAAATAAAACATTCACATAAAGAAGATGTGATCGCTATTTTGACAGGCACTTTTTTAGTATCACAAGGGATTTTCTTTTTACAAGCCGCACATTTACTGACTGGCGGAACAACAGGATTAGCTTTATTAATTAGCCAAATGAGTGGCATCAGCTTTGGTATTCTTTATTTTCTATGTAACCTACCTTTTTATGCTCTGGCTTGGCAACGCTTTGGGAAACGTTTCGCATTAACCAGTTTAATTTCTGGGGCGCTTGTTTCTATCATGACTGATCATTTGAATATGATGATTTCAGTGGATCATATCAATGATATTTACTGTGCCGTTGCTGGTGGGTTATTGATGGGTTTAGGTATGTTGATTCTATTTAGACACCGCTCAAGTCTAGGTGGTTTCAATGTGCTATGTCTGTTTATTCAAGAGAAATTCGGGATCTCTGTAGGTAAAGTTCAAATGGCCATTGATTGCTGTATTTTAACGGCTTCGTTTTTCTTTATCACTCCATGGTTACTCCTCGTTTCAGTATTAGGTGCCGTTGTTCTCAATATTGTATTGGCAATGAACCACAAGCCAACTCGTTATATTGTTACCTACGGTTCTTAAGCTAAATACAATAATGCCCATACAAATGAATGTATGGGCATTTTTATCTCATCTATTTTCTACAAAATATCTGATTATTTACTTAAATTAGTATTATTTTGAAACGGTACAGTTTCTCAATACGACTCGACCAAGCTCTAAAATGGCTTCATCGCCTTTTCCATGAAATACAATTGCAGAGCTAACATCGGGCATATCATCATTTAATACATACTTCATTCCTGATGCCGATACCGCACGTTTTAATACGTATTCCTCTTTCGGTAGCTTTAACAACGCATCATCATTATTGAACGTAATATCAAAATTTCTTCCTGCTTCACACTCATAATGCACAGGTTTCGCTGACCCCATATCTGGAACCGTCACTGAAGAACAACCACCAAGCACACCAAAAATAGCCAACACCAATAATCTCTTCATTCTTTTAAACCTATGTTAATTCTAACCTTGTAACTATAGGATAAAACAGAGCCATTAAGATGTTTCAAAAAAGATATTTATTTATATAAATGGCAAGCCACTTCATGCGCATTATTATCAAGCAATTGTCTTTTGGGCTCATCACGAAAACACGCTTCTTCCGCTTTTGGACAACGAGTTGAAAAACGACACCCCTTTGGTGGATTAATTGGAGAAGGTACATCGCCTTTTAATATAATCCTTTCTTTCCCTCTAAATTTAGGATGAGATACAGGAATAGCGGATAATAGTGCCTTGGTATAAGGGTGTTTAGGTGAATGATAAAGCGTCTCTGAATCCCCATACTCAACAATTTTACCCAGATACATCACCGCCACTTTATCTGAGATGTGCTTGACCACCGATAAGTCATGAGCAATAAAAATTAACGCCAAATTCATCTCTTTTTGTAAATCGAGTAATAAGTTAACGATTTGCGCCTGAACAGAAACATCTAATGCAGAAACCGATTCATCACACACAATTAATTTAGGTTTTAATGCTATTGCCCTAGCGATACCAATACGTTGTTTTTGTCCACCAGAAAACTCATGAGGATATCGAGTAGCAGCACTTGGTGGTAATCCTACTTTAATCAGTAACTCTTCGACCCATTGCTTTCGCTCTTCTTTTGTTCCTACATCATGAATAACAAACGGTTCTTCTAAGATCATTTCGATGGTATGACGAGGGTTTAATGATTCGGTTGGGTCTTGAAAAATAATCTGCATTTCTTGGCGCAATGAACGCATCTCTTTATTGCCCAAATGGGTAATGTCTTTTCCTTCAAAAAAGATACGTCCTGCTGTTGGTTCAAATAATTTAAGTAAACTACGGCCTAACGTACTTTTACCGCAACCAGACTCACCAACTAAACCTAAGGTTTCCCCCTTATTCACACTTAATGAGACCCCATCAACAGCATGAACGACGTAACCTTTATTAAAAATCCCTTTTCCCGAATAAAAGTGTAATTTCAGATCATCAACTCGTAATAATTCACTCATTTTGCCTCCTCATTACTGATTAATGCTTCACTAAAATGACAACTTACTTGATGTAACACACCGACTTGATTCATTACTGGTACTTCTACATCGCACTTGTCTTGCTTATATTTACAACGAGTAGAAAAACGACAGCCACTTGGCATTTCATTTAAAGAAGGGACGGTTCCAGGAATGGTATCCAGCTCAGTTTTGGGTTTTAAATGTAAGCTCGGCATTGATGCCATCAAGCCTTGTGTATAGGGGTGCTTAGGGTTATCAAATAATTCAAAGATCCCCGCTTGTTCGGCGACACGCCCTGCATACATCACGACCACTTCATCACAAATTTCAGCGACAACACCAAGATCGTGAGTAATAAAAATGATCGACATACCCGTTTCATCTTGAAGCTTTTTCATTAACTCTAAAATTTGTGCTTGAATCGTGACATCCAATGCGGTTGTTGGCTCATCACAAATCAAAATATCAGGCTCACAAGCCAAGGCAATGGCTATCATGACTCGTTGACGCATACCACCAGATAAATTATGAGGGTATTCATGAAGACGTGATTCAGGCGATGGGATCCCCACTTTTTCAAGCATTTCTAAAGAATAAGCAAGGCGCTGTTTTTTATTGAGATCAGGTCGATGAAGTTCTAACACCTCATTAATTTGTTTCCCTATGGTATGAACAGGATTAAGTGCTGTCATTGGATCTTGAAAAATCATTGAGATACGGTTACCGCGCATTTCATATAATTTATCAGGGCTTAGTTGAATTAAATCCGTATCTCCATACAAGATCCGCCCACTGACGACATTGCCATAAGGTTTAGGCAATAGCCCCATAATCGACATTGAGGTAACGCTTTTTCCGCATCCCGATTCACCAACAATGCCAATGGTTTTTCCTTTTGGAACTTGAAAACTGACGCCATCAAGCACCCTCACCGTTCCCTCATCCGTTTGAAATTCAGTGACTACATTTTCCACCGATAAAACAATATTTCTATCCATATGCTTCTTCGCTATTTTTATTATTATTTACACTAGGCGATCCCTCGCCTAGTCTTTATTACTGGCTATCAATACGTACTGATATATCTATAATTTATAGGTATCATCGATAATCGTAACGGGTTCAAACGTTTTACCCGACTTCATTGCCGCTTTTGTTTCTTTCTTTATCTCTTCATCAATCCAGAACGTACTGAAGGTTTGAGCAAAACCCCAACCGTGAAACAGATAACCGGTCTGCTTAGTGGCCATTTGCTCTGGTAACTTCATCCAACGCCAAAAACCAGCACGAGCGTAAGGCACCATATAACCAGGCACAATAACATTCGCATCGGCAATCACTTGTTGGATCTCACGAGAAAGCGCCCGTTTTTTCTCAATGTCGAATTCACTTTTAAATGAGTCGATCAACCCATCTAACTCTGGTGATGTGAAGTTGGTGAAATGATTGGTTTGTGGCTTATTGGCATTATCTGAATGGAAATACTCCCAATAGGCAGGAATGTCTCCCGTCCCCATATTATGGAAAGAAATATCGTGTTTTTTCTCAAGTACGTATTTAAACATACTAGAGCCATCAATCAGATTAAGTTCAAAATCTAAACCCGCTAATTTTGCCTGTTCTTTTAATACCGCAACTCGAGGAGTGAATGACTGCTGTGAATAGGTAACCGCAAAACTCAAGCGTTCCCCTTTATCATTGATACGGATACCGTCAGAGCCTACTTTGCTAAACCCTGCCTTTTCAAAATACTCAATGGCTTTTTTAGCATCAAACTTAGGCGCTTTTATGTCGGTATTATCGTAACCCGGGTGACCAAAGCCCATACCATTTGGTTTACGTGAATAATCATTACGTAAAACCTTAGCAATCATCATGTCAAAGTCGGTCGAAAACATAATGCCTTTACGAACATTAATATCATCTAGCATTGGTTTTGCCGTATTCAGCCAAAGTCCCCCGGCTCCAACCGCAGCTTGGTTATATACCCATGCTTTTTGTATGTAGCCATTCTGATAATTTTTACCATCCGATTTCTCATGCCACAAATCAGGTCGCACTAAATCAAACGAATCTAAATTGCCTTTTTCAAAATGTTTAAGGGCAATATCCGCATCACGGATCACTTTAATATTAATTTTTTCGACATTAAAACGGTGTTGATTGTATTTATTTTCATAACCCCACCAATCCTCACCGACGTGTTTAAACGCAATGTTTTTGCCTTTTTTAATCTTGTCTATGTAATAAGGCCCAGTCACCGGCTCTGGTTTGAAGTTGTATTTACGAACAAACTTATCATCAATACCGTCGTTATTTTTATCGACTTTCGGCTTGCCATAAAAATGGGCAGGACGCGGCATTAAGTTTGTATATTCAATTAATTCATCTCGGTTACGAGCTTTTGCAGAAACCACCGCTATCGTATGTTTATCAAAAGAGATCACATCTGCAATTTCATTGGTAAAAAAGTCGTTATACCAAGGAGCAACTATATCTTTTGAACGCATTAGTTTAAGCATAAACTGATAGTCGTCTGCTGTAACTGGTTTGCCATCACTCCATGTTGCTTTAGGATTTAACTTAAAATAAACGGTTTTGTTATCATCACCAAACGCCCAAGATTGCGCTAATCCTGGCAACCATTCATTGGTGTTTGGGTGTTTCATTAATGGCGGTAAGTTGGCTTGTAATATCCACGAACGAAAGGTGCCATTAGAGTCCGGCCCTACCGTTCGAAACGTTTGAGGAAAGCTCAATGTATAGGTTCGAAACGTCCCACCAAAGGTCGCTTTTGGTGATGCAAATGTCGGTGCTGAATCATTCGTTTCCCACTCTAGATTGTTGGGTAAATCAGCAGATAACGTTTGAAAGCTGAATAATGCAGCGATTGATACCGCTAATGTTGTCAGTCCTTTTTTCATCATCGATTCCTTTCTTATTATTTCCGATTGGTATTAAACATATCTCGTGTGTTTTTTCGGATCGAACGCCTCACGGATCCCTTCCCCAATAAACGTCACCATGATTAATACGGTGACAATTGCCGTCACAACAGAGCTCGCTATCCATGGTGAATCTAAATTTGATTTACCTTGTTGCAATAGTTCACCCCAACTTGGTGTCGGTGGCATTAAACCTAGCCCCAAATAATCCAAAGCAGTAAGAGCAGTGATATTGGCGACAATGGTAAATGGCGCTAAGGTAACAATCATTACCATGGTATTTGGTAAGATATGGTGGAACAAAATTCGTGTATTTGATGCACCTAATGCTTTAGCGGCCATGACGTATTCCCGAGCTTTCTCTTTATAAGTCATGGTTCGCATATACCATGTCATCCCCATCCAGCCAAACATGACATTGATTAAGGTAAAGAGCATAAAACTGGGCTTCATGATGGAGACTAAGATCATGATGACATATAAGAAAGGCACCATAGACCAAATTTCGATAAAACGTTGAAAAAACAAATCAAACTTCCCACCAAAGAACCCCATTGCACAACCAACAGAAACACCGATGGCGTAAGATATTGCCAAAGTAATTAAAGCAAAGCCCATAGCAATCCGAAAGCCATAAACCAAGCGAGACACAATATCTCGACCAATCGTATCGGTGCCTAAATAATGTTGTCCTTCAAAACTGGGCTCAGTAGGAGGAAAATCCCCTGAAAAATCCTGTTCATAAGGGTTCCAAGGAATAATGGGCATGATAACGAAATTCCCTTTCCCCTCTTGTTCAAATTTAACTTTCAAATCTCGATAGTTGGTCTCATGGACATAATCAAGACCAAAGGTATTTCCAGGTTTCACATCGCCATAAGTTGGAAAATGCCACTCACCTTGATAACTCACCAATAAAGCACGGCTATTTACAAACACTTCGGCAAAAATAGAAAGGACCAATAAAACGGATAAAATTAAGAATGACCAATAACCTCTTTTGATCCCCTTAAAACGCTGAATTTTCTTTTGCGTTAATGGACTTAAATTGAATGATAATGTCATAACTAGGCTCCAAACTTCACGCGTGGATCCACCACAGCAACACACACATCAGACAAAATATTGCCTATCATTAACATCATGGCGTTAATAGCAAACAACCCCATAACCACTGGGTAATCACGCTCCATAATGGCTTCGTATCCAAGCAACCCAATACCATCAATATTAAAAATAACCTCAATTAAGAATGAGCCCGTCATAAAGAACATCAGCGAATTACCAAAATGACTCGCAACAGGAATTAAGCTATTACGCAATGCGTGTTTACGCACTGCTTTTCTAAATGGCAACCCTTTCGCAATGGCAGTACGAACATAATCAGACGCTAAGTTCTCCATTAAATTATTTTTCATTGTCATGGTAAGTAGTGCAAAGTCGCCAATCAAATAACAAAATAGAGGAAGGATGGCATGCCACATAATGTCTTTGATTTGTTCAAATGCACCGAAATCATCAAAGTCATCACTAATAAAGCCGCCCATTGGAAACCACTCTAATTGATAACTAAACAAGCTAATCAAAAAGACCCCAATGACATAACCGGGTAAAGCAAAACCAACAAAGATGGCAATTGAGGAGGTTGAATCTAGAATAGAACCATGTTTTAGCGCTTTTAAGTAGCCAAGCGGAATGGATATGAGATAACTGAGCAAAAACGTCATCCCTCCATAAAAGAGAGAAACAGGTAAACGTTCGGCTATCATGTCCCAAACAGGTTCATAATAACGAGTGGACTCACCCAAATCTAAAACAACCAACTTAGTTAACCAATCATAATACGCTTCAAACACCGGCTTATCTAAGCCATAAAAAGCATTCAGTTCTTCAATCTGCTCTTCCGATAAGGCGTTATTACCATCGGTAACACTGCTTGTGCCGCCCGTTTCTGAAGCACCCTGCATTTGTAGACTTAGCAACATACGCTCTACTGGCCCACCCGGAACAAATCGAGTAAGAGCAAAAATAAGTAAAGTAATACCGATAAAGGTAGGAACAACTAATAAAAGTCGCCTAAGTAGGTAAGATATCATCCGTGACAGTACTCCATGTCCTTCGACAAACTCCTTTGTCGTTATACGAGTTAGGCTATATTTCTAGCCCAAACTGTATTTATTTTTATAATAATTTTATTAAGTTAGTTCAATAGTTAAGTAACTACAAAGGCAACCATCGATAATGTAATTGAGTTAACAGTTTGCAGAATAGCACGGGGATTAGAAAGTAAAAGGCGAGTTTTTGACACAATTGTTATGAAAGTGTCACAAATTAATCCTCATTGGATTAAATTATCTACTGATAAAAAGAGAATTTTTAAACGAGGTTGTTACTGAAAAGGAATTTCACTTAAATGAGAAAGTATATCTTGTTGTTGTTCATCCGTAAGTAGATCCCACGTGTTAACCGTTTCATCTACAGGAGCTTTTTGATGGCATAATGCTTTCGGTTGCTCTTTGTCTAAAAGCAAACTCTTACCTTTATCAAGCTTATTCATAACGACCACCTTCATCTGTAATCCTTAATCAGATCACTTAAAATCCATCTATATACTCAACTCTAGGTAAATTTGCCTAATAAAGATACACTTTTCTCATCTTAAAAATAAGACAGAAAGAAAAAGTCCGCTAACATATTCATTGTTAACACATAAAAAAACGCCCACAGATTTCTCTATAGGCGTTTCATTTATATTCTCTTTAACGAATCTAGCTAAGCAGACAAGAACTTTGGTACATCCGCAACACTATCAAGAACTGTTGTTGCTAATGCTTCACCTTCTTCAGTTACTGGCTTACCAGTTCGAACTAAAATACGAGTACCAACACCAGCCGCTTGCGCTGCCATCATGTCTTCTTTCTTATCACCGATCATGATTGAATTTTCCATGTCGATATCTAAGAAACGTTGTGCAGAAACCAACATACCCGGATTTGGTTTACGGCAGTCACATGCTTCTTTGTATTTTTCAACAGTCGCTTCAGGGTGGTGAGGACAGTAATAAATACCATCGAAGTCAACGCCATTATCAGCAAAGTTCCAATCCATCCACTCAGTAAGGATTTCAAATTGATCTTCAGTGAACATACCGCGAGCAATACCTGATTGGTTAGTTACCAATACTAATAGGTAACCCATTTCTTTGAGTTTTTTCGTAGCCTCAAATACACCATCAATGTATTCAAAATCATCGCGTTTATGAACATATCCGCGATCAACGTTGATCACGCCATCTCTATCAATAAATACCGCTGGTTTGGACAAGGTGACACCCTCTATGAATCAAATCGATTAATACTAAAAATTATCTCATGCTTTTTACTTATTGACACCTTATTTTATGCGTTTAGACGTCTAGACGTAAAAATATCTATTGACTTAAATCAGTATCCGAAATAGCATCAGTAAAACATAAAAAATGAGAGATTGCTCAGGTTTTGTAACCTTTGTTAACTATCTTTTTACGAAATGCAGTTCAAGGCGAATCATGATTGAAATAAACCGTGTTAATAAGATTTTTTATCAAGGAGCAAAGGAAATTAATGCTCTTAAAGATATTAATCTTCGTATTGCTCAAGGCACCATCTTTGGTGTGATTGGCTCATCGGGTGCAGGGAAAAGCACACTGATACGCTGTGTAAACATGTTAGAAAGACCAACTGATGGTGAAGTGATTGTCGATGGCGTAGATTTAACGAAACTCTCTTCTAGCGAGTTAAGTAAAGCTCGTCGTAATATTGGGATGATCTTCCAACACTTTAACCTTTTAGCATCACGAACTGTATTTGATAACGTTGCTTTACCATTAGAGCTTGCTGGTAAATCAAAACAAGAAATTCAAAAGAAAGTAACTGAATTATTAGATTTAGTTGGCTTAGCAGATAAACACCATACTTATCCTGCAAACCTTAGTGGTGGTCAGAAACAACGTGTTGCTATCGCTCGTGCACTTTCAACGGATCCAAAAGTGTTACTGTGTGATGAAGCAACTAGCGCCCTTGATCCTGCAACAACAAAATCAATTCTAGAACTGATTAAAGATCTAAACCGTAAATTAAGCATTACTATTCTTATCATTACCCATGAAATGGAAGTGGTAAAAAACATCTGTCATGAAGTAGCAATTATCGGTGGTGGTGAACTGGTTGAGAAAGGAGCTGTTAGTGACATTTTTGCGCATCCAAAAACAGCACTAGCTCAAGAATTTATTCGTGCAACATTAGATCTATCAATCCCTGAAGATTTCAAAGCCCGTTTGAAAGATACTTATGTTGAAGGTAGTTACCCTCTTATTCGTTTAGAATTTACAGGCTCAACGGTTGATGCTCCTGTTATCAGTCAAATATCTCGCGAATTTGATATTGATATTAGTATCTTAAGCTCTGATATTGATTACGCTGGTGGTGTTAAATTTGGTTTAATGCTTGCTGAAGTATTTGGTAATCAAGAATCAACTCAAAAAGCAATTGAGTTCTTACGTAATCATCATGTAAAAGTAGAGGTGTTAGGTTATGTCGTTTGATGTGATTTCTGCATGGCTTAATTTAAACAGCAAGTTATTATTAAACGCAACTGGCGAAACCCTATATATGGTTGCGGTTGCTGGTATCGTTGGCTTTGCTATTGGTATCCCTCTTGGTGTTGTTCTTCATATCACTAAAAAAGGTGGTCTAATGGAAAACACCGCGTTTAATAGCGTACTTGGTGCGATTGTAAACGTAGGACGTTCTGTACCTTTCTTGGTTTTAATGGTTGCAATTATCCCTGTAACAAAACTGATTGTTGGTAGCTTTATTGGCACTACAGCAGCTATCGTTCCACTAACCATTGGGGCGATTCCATTTGTTGCTCGTTTAATTGAAGGTGCGTTAATCGAAGTACCAAGTGGTCTGGTTGAAGCGGCACAATCAATGGGCGCAACACCACTGCAAATCATTACAAAAGTACTGCTTCCAGAAGCACTACCAACTATTTTAAACTCAGTTACAATCACACTAGTCACTCTGGTTAGCTACTCTGCAATGGCAGGTACTGTTGGCGGCGGTGGTTTAGGTGATGTTGCTATTCGATATGGTTTCCACCGTTATGATTTAACTATCATGGCAGTGACCGTTGTTATGCTGATTGTTTTGGTTCAAATCATTCAATCTGTTGGTGATGCTTTAGTTAAAAAAGTCGATCACCGTTAATTTTATTTAATATGGAATTCATTTTTAAGGAGTAAATAATGAAATTGAATCTGAAAAAACTGGCTGCTGTTGCTGGCCTAGCATCAACACTT
The DNA here is from genome assembly GCF_014694495.1 of Aliivibrio sp. S10_S31. Lineage (NCBI taxonomy): Bacteria > Pseudomonadati > Pseudomonadota > Gammaproteobacteria > Vibrionales > Vibrionaceae > Aliivibrio > Aliivibrio sp. S10_S31. The sequence goes on from NZ_JAAUWR010000002.1 coordinate 261,961, forward strand.
ATCCTTACAGGTTGTGGGCAAGAAGAAGCAAAAACAAACTCAATCAAAGTGGGTGTAGTCGCAGGAGCAGAAGCGCAAGTGGCTGAAGTAGCTGCTAAAGTAGCAAAAGAGCAATACGGCCTTGATGTTGAATTAGTTATATTTACTGATTATGTAACACCAAACGCGGCATTAGAGGATGGCTCTATTGATCTAAACGCATTCCAACACAAACCATATCTCGATCAACAAATTGCTGACCGAGGTTATAAATTTGAAATTGCTGGTAGCTACTTTATATACCCAATAGCTGGCTATTCTAAACAAATAACATCAGTTGACCAAATTAAAGATGGTGACCGTGTTGCTGTACCAAACGACCCAACAAACTTAGGCCGTTCTCTGCTTCTTCTTCAACAACAAGGACTAATCACTCTTCGTGAAGATGCTGGCCTTACAGCAACGGTTCGTGATATTACCACTAACCCTAAAAACATAAAAATTGTTGAATTAGATGCAGCACAGCTTCCTCGCTCTCTTGATGATGTAACATTATCAATAATTAATAATACTTATGCTAGTAATCTTGATTTAACACCAGAAAAAGATGGCATTCTAGTTGAAAACAAAGAATCTCCATATGTAAACCTAATTGTCGCTCGTAACGATAACGTTAATTCAGAAAACGTAAAAACATTTGTTAAAGCATACCAATCAGAAGAGGTTTACCAAGCTGCATTTAAAATCTTTAAAGGTGGCGTAGTTAAAGGTTGGTAATCTCCTTCTTTTAACCAGTTATTCCACAAAAGGTTGACGTGAGAGCGTCAACCTTTTTTAATGCCTGAAGATATTAATAATGAAAAACGGCCTAATGACTTATCACATCGACCCTATTGGTTTTATTCAATCGCCTTATAAAGAAAAATTTGCGGTACCTCGTCAACCTCGTTTGGCTCCAAGTGCCACATCAAGAATTAAACTCGTCGGTGAGGCTAATTCACCAGAAGCGATTCGTGGCATCGAACAATTCTCTCACCTATGGTTACTTTTTCTATTTGATCAAAACCTTGAAGCTGGCTGGAGACCAACAGTTCGTCCACCACGATTAGGTGGAAATGAACGTATTGGTGTGTTCGCTTCTCGTGCCACATTTCGTCCAAATGGCATTGGTATGTCTGCTGTTGAACTAAAAGGAGTTATCCAGGAAGGTAATCAAACCTATTTAGAATTGGGCAGTGTCGATTTAGTGGATAACACGCCGATTATTGATATCAAGCCTTATATCCCCTATTCAGATTCAATTCCCGATGCCCTTGGCGGTTTTGCCGATAAAGAACCTGATGTGTTGAATGTGTTTTTATCCATCGATGCACAAAAATCACTGAGTTCTCACCCACAAAGAAGAGAGATAGAGGCGGTGATCAAAGAAGTACTAGGACAAGATCCTCGTCCAGCTTATAAAAAAGGAAAAGTCGATAACAAAGAATACGCCGTAAATTTGTTTGATTTAAACGTAAAATTCCTTGTTGAAAGCAATTCTATTACAGTTACTGCAATTGATCGCTTTTGAGATCGCTTTAGGGCTGATATTATATAGGGCTTAATTTTAGATTTGAGCCCATTCTTAAGAGAACAGACTCTATACTAAGGTTGAACTCTCGGTTTAACTGTTTAAATCGAGCTATTCCAATATTCATAACTAACAAATGGATGAAAACATGCGCACTAGCAAATACCTTCTTTCAACACTGAAGGAGACTCCAAACGACGCAGAAGTAGTAAGCCACCAGCTTATGCTACGTGCAGGTATGATTCGTAGACTGGCTTCAGGTTTATATACTTGGCTACCTACTGGTCTACGTGTACTGCGTAAAGTCGAAAACATCGTTCGTCAAGAGATCGACAATGCAGGTGCAATCGAAACATTGATGCCCGTAGTTCAACCATTTGAACTTTGGGAAGAAACAGGCCGCTCAGAAAAAATGGGCCCTGAACTACTTCGTTTTACTGACCGTCATGTTCGTCCGTTTGTACTTAGTCCAACAGCTGAAGAAGTTATCACTAGCCTTGTTCGTAACGAAGTTAGCTCTTACAAACAACTTCCGCTAAACCTGTACCAAATTCAAACTAAATTCCGTGACGAACGTCGTCCACGTTTTGGCGTAATGCGTGCTCGTGAATTCTGCATGATGGATGCATACAGCTTTGACATCGACAAAGAAGGCCTACAAAAGTCTTACGATGCAATGCACGATGCATACTGTAAAGCATTCGACCGTATGGGTCTTGAATACCGTCCAGTACTAGCTGACTCAGGCGCAATTGGTGGTAGTGGTTCTCAAGAGTTCCACGTACTTGCTGAAAGCGGCGAAGATTTAATCGCATTCTCAACAGAATCTGATTACGCAGCAAACATCGAAAAAGCAGAAGCCGTAGCACCAACAACAGAACGTGCTGCTCCTACTCAAGAGATGACAACCGTTGATACTCCAAATGCGAAAACTATCGCAGAATTGGTTGAACAACACGGTATCGCAATTGAAAAAACAGTAAAAACACTGTTTGTTAAAGCATCAGATGAAGTTGATGCAGATATCATCGCACTTATCATCCGTGGTGATCACGAGCTTAACGAAGTTAAAGCTGAAAACCTTCCACAAGTTGCTTCTCCACTAGAAATGGCTGACGAAGCACAACTTCGTGACCTAATCGGTGCTGGTGCTGGTTCTCTTGGCCCTGTTGGCCTAGAACTTCCATTCATTGTTGACCGTTCAGTTGCTGTAATGAGTGATTTTGGTACTGGTGCAAACATTGATGGTAAACACTTCTTTGGTGTTAACTGGGAACGTGATGTACAACTTGGTCAAGTTGAAGATTTACGTAACGTTGTTGAAGGTGACCCAAGCCCATGTGGTAAAGGTACACTACAACTGAAACGTGGTATCGAGGTTGGTCACATCTTCCAATTAGGTACAGCTTACTCAGAAGCAATGAACTGTGGCGTTCTAGATGCAAACGGTAAGAACGTAATTCTAGAAATGGGTTGTTACGGTATCGGTGTATCACGTGTTGTTGCATCAGCTATCGAACAAAACAACGACGAATACGGCATTGTATGGCCAGAAGCGATTGCACCATTTACTGTTGCTATCGTTCCTATGAACATGCACAAATCTGAGCGTGTTAAAGAAGCTGCTGAAAAACTGTATGCTGAATTAACAGCAATGGGTATCGAAGTTCTATTCGATGACCGTAAAGAACGCCCAGGTGTTATGTTTAAAGACATCGAGCTTATCGGTATTCCACATACTATTGTTATTGGCGATCGTAGCATGGATGAAGGTAACTTCGAGTATAAGAACCGTCGTGCAAACACGAAAGAAGCGGTTGAAATGGCAAACATTGTTGAGCACATTAAAGCGCAATTAAGCTAATTTCACACAGCATTAAATACCAAAGGCTAAGTAGATTTACTTAGCCTTTTTTATATCAATGAAATAATTTTACTTTCATTGATTTATTTCTTGATTACTTTAAATCTACTGATAGAATCCGCTGCAACAAAATTGCTCTCTATTTTTACCGTTGTTCTACGGCTTGCAATTTTTTATATACCGATGCGTTTAACTCTCTACTTGTTAATACCATCACACTCGATCTGATATTATTTATCATCAATCTATACGTATTTAGTGCTTTAATTGCTAATGAGTAATTACCTTTTTATTAAGGTGCTTTGTACTGCCTCAAATATAACCGAATCACAATCGTTATATTCGAATGATGAGTTTAGATCGCCACTTAATTTCTAATGCAGTTCGTAAATGCATTCTCTCATTTACCTGCACTACTTCTTTTATATTGGAAAAAAGTTGTGAATACATTACTGAATAAAATGAATAGAAAAAAAACACGTATTCTTTCTCTATTTATTTGTACCTTACTAACGATGACAAGCTTTGTTACGCTAGCGACAGCATCCCCTTCTAAATACCCAGAAACCTTAAAAGTGGCTCTTGGTAACGAACCAACAACGGGATTTGATCCTATTCTTGGTTGGGGAAAATACGGTAATCCACTATTCCAATCGACTCTATTAAAAAGAGATAAAGACTTAAATTTTGTTGGCGATTTAGCAACGGAATGGCGTCTAACGAACAACAAATTAACTTGGATCGTCACCCTTCGTGATGATGTGCTTTTTAGTAACGGAGCACCGCTTACAGCTGAAGATGTTGCATTTACCTACAACCAAATCTTAGCTCAAGGCAGTACCCATGATTTAAGTGCATTAGAAATGGCCGAACCATTAACGCCAACCTCTGTTGCTTTTCATTTAAAGCGTTGTGATATTACCTTCTTAGATCGCTTATCTTCTATTGGTATCGTTCCAAAAAAATATTACCAACTACGTAGTGACAGTGCGATAAAGTACGGTTCCTTGCCTATGGGATCAGGCCCTTACATTCTCAATAAATGGGAAAAAGGCCAATACGTTAGTATGAGCTTAAATCCTTATTATTATGCTAAAAAACCAAAGTTTAATAACATCATTGCCGTGTTTGGAAACGAAGATTCTCGCTTTATTCAATTAAAAACACATCAACTTCACTTAAGCGTCATTCCACAACGTTACGCCAATCAAAGCATTGGCGATTACAAGCTATGGTCAGTACCAACACTGGATAACCGTGGTATTGTTTGGCCAATGAATTATCATGAAGGATCAGATATGACGTATGTAAGCTCTGATCCAGCAATACGTGAAGCCTTCGAATGTCTTATTGATAAGCAATTAATCGTTGAAAAACTACTGGATGGTTATGCAACGCCAGCCTACTCAATTGCTGATAATATGCCGTGGGGATTAGATACCTCCTCTATAATTCCAACGCCAATAAATTTAGCTCATATCGAAACACTGCTAAAACAAGCAGGATGGAGTGATACTAATAATAACGGCATTATCGATAAACAAGGCTATGAAGCCTCTTTTACTCTTCTTTATAAGGCTGGAGATAGCGTAAGAGAGCAACTGGCTTTAGCTATTAGCTCTATGGCAGATAAAATTGGCATAAAAGTGACAGTTAAAGGACTTGAGTGGAACGCCATTGCTCTCCAAATGACAACCACGCCTGTTCTTATGGGATTTGGCAGTCATTCAGCCAGTGAAGTGAATTATGTTTATCACTCTGATTTCGCACATACCGATTTCTACAACTCTGGTGGTTACAGTAACCCACAAGTCGATCTAGCTATTGATAACGCATTAAAAGCTGACACTTGGGATGAATCTATTCCTTTTTGGCAACAAGCTCAAAAACAAATACAACAAGATCGCCCTTGGACATGGTTAGTTAATATTAACCATCTATATATGGCTGACAAATGTTTGGATTTAGCGCAGCCAATTACAGAGCCTCATGATCACGGTTGGCCATTAACTGCAAATATCGAAGAGTGGCGTTGGCAGTGTCAATAAATACTCATCATCCTCGCATTGTTTGCTTTAGTATCACACGTTTACTACTGCAACTTTGCTTGGCTCTATTCATTATTAGTGTATTGATTGCGTTTCTCCCTATCGATCCTATTGCTCAATATTTTAATGGTAATGTCCTTGCAGTATTTGGCGAACAAAAAACGCAGTTAATAGAGCGACTTGGATTAAATCAATCCATTCTTGAGCAAATAATGACATTTGGTCACGCCTTATTCTCTGGAGATCTAGGGTACTCTTACCATCGCCAAGAAGAAGTTAGCCAAATCATTTGGCAGCGCAGTCGTTACTCTATTATTTTAATGAGTAGTGCGAGTCTGCTTGCCTTAATTTTTGGTTACAGCATTGGGTTGTTTCTTGGATTAAAACCCAACACTATATTAAGTAAGATCATCACCCAATTAGCGTTAATGGTTAACGCTATTCCAAGCTTTTGGATTGGCTTGATTCTAATTACAATCTTTGCAATTAAACTGGTCTGGTTGCCAATAGGAGGAATATCACCTATTGGAGTATCGCCAGAAACAACCTCTTTTTATGACAAAATACCTTATTTCATTTTGCCATTAACCACGTTAATTCTGGGTTTGATTGCTCCTATCATTTTACATACCAAAGAGAAAGTGATTGATGTTATCCAGAGCCAACATGTGCAATACGCTCGAATTCATGGGTTATCAACATTATCGGTTGTTCGTTTCCATCTATTAAGAAACACCTTAATACCGGCAATTGTTATTCAACTCGCGGGATTCTCTGAGTTATTTAGTGGATCTGTCATTATTGAAACGGTGTTTAACTTTCCTGGTATAGGTCAAACCTTAGTGCAAGCAGGCTTAAGTGGTGATACTCCATTATTGTTCGGTATCACCTTATGTTGTGCTGTGTTTGTTTTTGTTGGTAATGCAACAGCATCACTATTAAGTAAACGACTCTCTTTATCGACATCGTTTTAATTTTAAAGGAGATATCCCATGCTTAAAAAGCACCTTCCTTTATTATTATTTTGCTTATTAATTTTGATTTCGATTACTTGGCAAAATAATGGCGAATCCATTGATTTATTCAATCGAAATATCGCCCCTAATGTACATGAATGGTTCGGCACCGATTGGCTTGGTCGAGATGTATTTAGCCGCACACTAAAAGCATTACTGTTTAGTCTTGCTATGGGAGGACTCTCTTCTATTTTATGTGCATTACTTTCATTGTGTTTCGCGCTAATTGGAAACATTAACAACACTTTCAATAACTTAATTAATCTTATGGTCGATGTATGGAGTTCACTCCCACATATCCTAGTGATGATCGTATTATCTGTGTTAGTTGGTGGGGGTTTTGAAGGATTAGTTATAGCAATTACATTAAGTCACTGGCCAAAGCTAACTCGCCTATTAAAAATTGAAATTGAACAACTTAGACAAAAACCATATGTCCTACATTCGTTATCATTTGGCTATTCAAAAATACACACTTATGCCGTACATATTACTCCGCATATTTTACCTCAAATGCTAATAGGTATGCTTATGCTATACCCCCAAGCCTTGGTTCATGGTGCTGGCCTCACTTTTTTAGGTTTTGGTATAGAACCCTCAACACCCTCTATGGGCGGTATGCTATCAGAAGCCAGCCAATACCTACTCAGTGGACAGTGGTGGCTCGCTCTATTTCCGGGGATTATGCTAGTAATAAGCTCACTGCTATTAATATCAATTGGAAAATCTTATGAAAAATCAAAGCAGCATAATGCTTGAATTAAAAGGCATAGAGATAAGATTAAAAACAAAGACACTACCTTTGTTTTCCAAGCTATCATTATCTTTAAAACAAGGGGAAATACTCGGTATTATAGGATCAAGTGGCAGTGGAAAAAGCACATTAATTAATGCCATCATGCATGCACTGCCTTCTGAATTTGAACTATCCGGAAAAATCAATATAGCATCAGGGACACGGTTAGCTTTGGCTGCTCAAAGTCGTAATGCATTAAACCCTACGACCAAAATTGGCCGACAACTATCACAATTTATTCCGAAAAACTCATGGTTTACTCATAAGAATAAAGACAAGGTCCGTGAAGCGTTAACTCATGCACAACTGCCTTTTTCCGTGGCAGAGCTCTACCCACACCAATTATCTGGTGGAATGGCAAAGCGAGTACTTTCCGCGTTAGCTTTTATTCAGCAACCAGGTATTTTAATTGCTGATGAACCAAGCTGTGGGATTAATGACGAATACAGCGCTCCCCTCTTTCAACATTACCAGCATCTTGCTCATAAAGATGGAAAAACAATCATTATCGTTAGTCATGATTTATCTCATATCATTGATATTGCGGATCATATATTGGTTCTAAAAAACAATAATGATGATGAAGATACCGCATCTATTGAGCACACTACGCCAAGTCATATTATTAATGGCGAAAGTAACGCATATAGCCAAGCATTGTGGCATGCACTACCAAAGAACTGGAATTAATATGATTTCTTTAACTAATGCGACTGTTGAATATCAAGAAAAAACACTCTCACTACCCAATATCAGGCTCCATAAAGGAGAAATACTTGGATTGAATGGAGTAAGTGGCTCTGGTAAATCTACTCTTGCGATGCTATTAGCGGGATTTATCAAACCAAAAACGGGAGAACTTAACGTTCCTGTCTATGGAAAAAAAACACCTAACCCTGTTCAATGGGTTGGTCAACATCCTGAGCTGGCTTTTAACCCTAAATGGCACATACTTAAATCACTAAAAGAAAGCTTTCAAGAACATGACGTTGAACCCCTTCTACAACAGTTTGAGATTGATAAACAATGGTTAACTCGTTTGCCTACGGAATTATCAGGTGGACAGTTGCAGCGCTTAGCTTTACTTCGTGCTCTTACACCTAGTACTCAGTATTTATTATGCGATGAAATCACCGCTCAACTTGATTCTATAACTCAACAAACCATTTGGAAGCAGTTATTGATTTTACAAGAAAAGAGAAATCTAGGGCTCTTAGTTATTTCACACGAAAAACACTTACTCAATTCCATTTGTAAAAAAATAGTTACTATAAATTAAGAAGAAGTCTTCTGTTATTTCTATCAAATAAAAGAACAAATTTTCTTTTTATTTTGAATAAAAAAAACGAGTTAAAAAAGTGCATTTTTTCGTTATTTATCTATTGCCAAGTACAAATTATAGGATTAATATCCGCAGGGTAAATCGTTCAAAACATCTTATCTAAAGACAATTTATTTATTCATATTCATGTTTACACAAAATAAATTCTCTTTAATTTAAACCAGAGTAATTCACTCGACACTGCCTAGATTTAGGCAATTAAAATTTATTCAGAATACTTATTTCTCTAGTTTTAAACTGGAGGCGTACGCTATTTATTTTCATTCTTTCTTCTTCAAGAAATATGCTATATCGGCAGGGTTAGTTATGCCAAAAATAAATACATCATCTTCAGGTTGGTTAGCTGATATTTCCCTTTTCTATGAAAAAAGAGGGACAAATACCAAGTTGGTTCATCGTGAGCAAGTTGGCCCTTTAATGGTGCAGCGCCCTTTTTATCCTGAAACCGGTGTCGCCCATACCTATCTACTTCACCCTCCCGGTGGCGTAGTCGGTGGGGATCAATTAAATATCAATATTCATGTATCACCACAGGCTCACTCACTTTTAACCACACCCGGTGCGACTAAGTTTTATCGCAGCTCTGGCGCTATCTCTTCACAAACACAAAACCTCACGGTTGAAAGTGATGGATTTTTAGAGTGGTTACCTCAAGAAAATATCTTCTTTCCTGATAGTCAGGCCCAATTAAAAACTCAAGTTGAGCTTCATAAGAATGCGCATTTTATTGGATGGGAGATGAACTGTTTTGGTCGCCCTGTTCTGAATGAAATATTTGAAAATGGATTTGTTACTGGCAGAACCAATATCAAAGTAGATGATCAACTGCTGCTTTCTGAGTCTATGTACATTGATTCAATTGATGAAATAAAACACGCCGCAGGCATGAGGCACTATCCCATGCTTGGCAACCTTTATATTTACCCCGCGTCAGAAGCACTAGAAGAAAAATTAAGAACACTGATTGATGAAAATTTCCATGAACAACCTGAGTTATTTGGCAGTAGCAACCCTATTTGTGGGATTACTGAGATTGATGGCTTATTGGTTATTCGTTATTTAGGTCACCAAACAGAACCTATGATGGCGTGCTTTAGCACCTTATGGCAGCACACTCGCCAACATTGGTTAGGAAAATTACCCGAAGTCCCACGAATCTGGGCTACATAATTAAGTTGGAATCGCTATGGAATTAACACCAAGAGAAAAAGACAAACTGCTGCTTGCCTCTGCTGGCATGATAGCTGAAAGACGTAAAGCCCGCGGACTAAAACTGAATTATCCAGAAGCTGTGGCTTTAATTTGCTTTGAGATTATGGAAGGTGCTCGTGATGGTCGCACAGTAGCTGATCTTATGAACTACGGTCGTACCATTTTAACCGCTGATGATGTGATGGAAGGCGTACCAGAAATGATCCCTGATGTTCAAGTGGAATGTACTTTCCCTGACGGCACCAAGCTTGTTTCAATTCATGAACCAATTGTTTAAGGAGAAAATCATGATCCCTGGAGAATTAAGAGTGAATGATGACCTTGGTCAAATCGAATTGAACGTAGGTCGAACAACACAAACGCTTTCTGTCGCTAATTATGGTGACCGCCCTATTCAAGTTGGCTCTCATTATCACTTTTATGAAGTCAATGAAGCGCTTCATTTCGATCGTGAGCCAACCAAAGGCTTCCGTTTAAATATCCCTGCAGGAATGGCGATTCGTTTTGAACCCGGCCAACGTCGCACCATCGAACTGGTTGAATTTGCAGGAAAACGTGAAATCTACGGTTTCCAAGCCGCCATCATGGGTAATGTCGATGAGCACATCACTGCAACAATTTCTGACGATAAAGAGGTGAAGTAATGGCACATATTTCTCGTACGGCTTATGCCAATATGTTTGGACCGACAACAGGCGATCGCCTTCGTCTAGCTGATACTGAACTGTTTTTAGAAGTAGAAAAAGATTTTACAACCTACGGCGAAGAAGTGAAATTCGGCGGCGGTAAAGTGATCCGTGATGGCATGGGTCAAAGCCAAGTGGTTAATAGTGAATGCGTTGATGTGGTTATTACCAACGCATTAATTCTCGATCACTGGGGTATTGTTAAAGCGGATATCGGTATTAAAGATGGTCGTATCTTTGGTATTGGTAAAGCGGGCAATCCTGATGTTCAACCGAATGTCGATATCGTTGTTGGCCCTGCAACCGAAGTTGTGGCTGGTGAAGGTAAAATAATTACCGCTGGCGGTGTTGATACGCATATTCATTTTATCTGTCCTCAACAAGCTGAAGAAGGTTTAACTTCTGGCGTAACTACCTTTATTGGCGGTGGAACAGGCCCAGTAGCAGGTACCAACGCAACCACGGTAACGCCGGGTATTTGGAATATACACCGCATGTTAGAAGCGGTTGATGACTTACCTATTAACGTTGGTCTATTTGGTAAAGGCTGCGTAAGTAAACCTGAAGCACTACGTGAACAAATTGAAGCCGGTGCAATGGGACTAAAAATCCATGAAGACTGGGGCGCAACCCCTGCGGCTATTCATAACTGTTTAAACGTGGCTGATGAAATGGACATTCAAATTGCCATTCACTCAGACACTTTAAATGAGGGGGGTTTTTACGAAGAAACCGTTAAAGCCATTGGCGATCGTGTTATTCACGTATTCCACACAGAAGGTGCTGGCGGCGGTCACGCTCCAGATGTGATTAAGTCTGTGGGCGAGCCTAATATTTTACCAGCATCAACCAATCCAACCATGCCATACACCATCAATACCGTTGATGAACATTTGGATATGTTGATGGTCTGCCACCACTTAGATCCTTCTATTCCAGAAGATGTGGCTTTTGCTGAATCTCGTATTCGCCGTGAAACCATTGCTGCTGAAGATATTCTTCATGATATGGGGGCAATTTCTGTGATGTCATCGGACTCACAAGCAATGGGCCGCGTAGGTGAAGTGATCATTCGTACTTGGCAATGTGCGAATAAAATGAAACTTCAACGTGGCATTTTAGAAGGTGATAACGAGCATAACGATAACGAACGAATTAAGCGTTACGTAGCTAAATACACCATCAACCCAGCGATTGCTCATGGTATTTCACACGAAGTTGGCTCTGTTGAAAAAGGCAAACTGGCTGATTTAGTATTATGGAATCCAGCATTTTTTGGTGTAAAACCGGCGCTTGTAATGAAAAGTGGTTTAGTCGCTTACGCCCCAATGGGAGACATTAATGCGGCAATCCCAACACCACAGCCTGTACATTATCGTCCAATGTTCGCCTGTTACGGTAAAGCGAAATTCAAGTCTTCAATGCTCTTCCTATCTCAAGCAAGCATCGAAGCGGGTGTGCCTGAGAAGTTGAATCTACAAAGCCAAATTGGTGAAGTAAAAGGGTGTCGTAATATCTCGAAAAAATCGATGATTCATAACAGCTATACACCAAACATTGAACTAGACAGTCAAACTTATGAAGTAAAAGCCGATGGCGTTCCTCTTGTATGCGAACCAGCTACAGAGCTACCAATGGCACAACGTTATTTCTTATTCTAACCCCCTGCCTCACTGGTTTTCTACCTATTTACCGGCGGGGCACTTTTTAGAGTGAACAATCATGATTAAATTTACTCATCTTGTACATCACCACCATGATGAGCATCATCACAATGAAGAGCATGCTCATAACACAACTGAACTAACCATTTGCCTAACGATGCAAGAGCGCACTAAAAGTCGCTTAAAAGTGATGTTAAGTGATGGCTCTGAAGCGGGTCTGTTTTTACCACGTGGGACTGTATTAAAAGAGCACGATATCGTTGAAAGTGACGATGGTATTCAAGCGATGATCACTGCAGCTGAAGAGACTGTTTCAACGGTTTACAGCGATGACTTATTGCTACTTGCAAAAGCATGTTATCACTTAGGCAACCGTCACGTTCCTCTACAAGTTGAAGCTGGTTGGTGCCGTTACCTACACGATCACGTACTTGATGACATGGTGCAACGTTTAGGATTAAACGTAAAAGTTGAACAAGCAAAATACCAACCTGAACCGGGTGCTTACGGTGGTTCAAGTGCGGGTTCACACGATGGTCATCACCACTAAGGGCGGTCATTGTGTTAGAGGATTTACGGCTCTATCAATTAATTAGCCCGTCATTACCCGTTGGCTCATTCACTTATTCGCAAGGATTAGAATGGGCGATTGAAAAAGGCTGGGTAACCAATGTGACTGAGCTAAAGCATTGGTTGAGCAATCAATTAATGGACAGCTTAGCCACTCTAGAGCTGCCTGTTTTAGCCAAATTAACTCAGTTATTGCAGCAAGAAGAATGGCAACAAGCTCAAGATTGGTGTGATTTTATTATCGCCAATCGAGAAACCAAAGAGTTACGTCTTGAAGAAAGACAAAGAGGACTCGCTTTCTCTATGTTATTGCCAAAATTAGGGATCGAATTAAATCAAACCACCCTACCAATGGTAAAACAAACTCAAGTTGCTGCTTTTGCGTTAGCCGCTAACCATTGGAACTTAACACCAACTAAACTCGCTGCAGCGTATGCGTGGGGATGGTTAGAAAATGCCGTTATCGTTGGTATTAAATTGGTTCCATTAGGGCAAAGTGCCGGACAACAACTGCTACTCGATATGGCAGAAATTATTCCACAAGCAGTAGAAAAATCACAGCACTGGCCTGAACACCTAATAGGTAGCTTCACCCCAGCGCAAGTATTGGCAAGTTCTCGACACGAGAGCCAATACACTCGACTATTTAGATCGTGAGAAAATAAAATGCAAGATTACAAACAACCTTTACGTATTGGTGTGGGCGGCCCTGTTGGTTCAGGCAAAACAGCACTATTAGAAATACTGTGTAAGACACTGCGCGATACATACCAAATCGCTGTAGTAACCAACGATATCTACACGCAAGAAGATGCCAAGATCCTAACTCAAGCTGAAGCACTAGATGCAGATCGTATCATTGGTGTAGAAACCGGTGGCTGTCCTCACACTGCCATTCGTGAAGATGCATCAATGAACTTAGCGGCCGTTGAAGAGTTAGCTCAACGCCATAAAAACTTAGATGTTGTTTTTGTAGAAAGTGGTGGCGACAACCTAAGTGCAACCTTCAGCCCTGAACTAGCGGACTTAACCATCTATGTGATTGACGTTGCTGAAGGTGAGAAAATCCCACGTAAAGGTGGCCCAGGTATCACAAAGTCTGATTTATTGATCATCAACAAAATCGACTTAGCGCCATACGTTGGTGCGTCTCTTGAAGTGATGGAATCAGACACTGCACGTATGCGTCCAACCCGTCCATACGTGTTTGCAAACCTGAAAGAAGGTGTTGGTTTAGATAAAATCATCGAATTCATCGTTGATCGCGGCATGTTAGACGCAAAGTAATTACGCTAAACAAATTGCGATAAACAAGCATCAATATAGACCTTCCTAAATAAGACAAAGCCCTGATACTACTTATGCCATAACTAAGTACGTATCAGGGCTTTTATTTTCAATTAATTAAGCTAACAAACTACGGTGAACTTTAATCACTATCTTCTTAATCAATCCTGATTGAGATACGACACACCCCGGTTTATGCGGCTCTTCAGGTAAGAATACGGCAAACATTTTAGGATGCATAATCACGTCATTACATTGATTCATACTTTCAACTAAGTAAAAATCATTTTCTTCATCATAAGATTTAGCTATTGGGTTAACCTCATCCTCTAATGAATATTGGATACGCTCTTCACCACGAATTAAGCACTGCACATCAATGTACTCTTTATGTACTTCAGCTTGTTTGCTGCTTGCCTCACCCGTTTCAAACTCCATGACATTAGCAAAAATGTTTTCGCCATCAATAATGTGTTTTCCTGTTGGTAACGCTTCTAAATCTGTTTCATTTAAATACGCCAAACACTGCTGAATAACACGTGGTAAATACTGGTTTGTTTTTTGGTGCTCAATATGACCATAAATCATAACACTGTCCTTAAAAGAGCCTTTATAAATACAAAGGCTCAAACTCAATTATCAATTACGCTTTTTCAGTGGTGGTTGAACGCTTTTCTTTTGTTGCACTTAGCTCATCAATTTCATCACTGTTTAAATTATTCTTGAACATTGGTGCGGTTAGGTAACCCACGATAACCACCATCAAAGTACCGATAACACCGTAGAAAAAGAAGTTTAAATCCGTAGCTGAACGCACCCAAAGCACAGTAGCAATACTTGCAACTACACCTAATAACGCACTGTTTGCATTTGCACGGCGAACGAATATACCAAGCATAAATAGTCCCGTCATTGGACCACCCATTAAGCCAAGTAAGCTGTTGAACGCATCCCAAATTTCACTTTCGTTAGACATAATTAAGTATGTTGAAGCGACGACACCTAAAAGACCAGCAACAACAGTTAGTGTTCGACCAATTCTTAGCTTCTGCTCTGAGGTTGGGTTCTTGCTCACTTTTTCGTAAATGTCAGAAGTAAAACACGCTGCAATACTATTTAGACTACTTGAAATACTTGATTGTGACGCTGCAAATATCGCTGCGATAATT
Source organism: Aliivibrio sp. S10_S31 (assembly GCF_014694495.1). Lineage (NCBI taxonomy): Bacteria > Pseudomonadati > Pseudomonadota > Gammaproteobacteria > Vibrionales > Vibrionaceae > Aliivibrio > Aliivibrio sp. S10_S31. The sequence goes on from NZ_JAAUWR010000002.1 coordinate 277,164, forward strand.
AGACCAGCAACTCCGACAGGCATTTGAGAAATAACGTAGAAAGGTAAAATACCGCCCGTGTTAAAGTTCTCAGGAAGCAACTCTGGGTTTTGAGTGTAGTAAGCAAATAATGCAGAACCTACAGCGAAGAAGAAAATAGGAACACAAGCCACTAATTTCGCATTAGTGATCAATGCTTTTTTAGTCTCATCAATATTGTCTGTCACAATGTAGCGCTGAACCACATCTTGGCTAGCAGTAAATTGTTGTAAAGAAGCAAAGAAAAAACCAATCATTAATACTGGAATCGTACTGTCCGTCCAGCTCCAGCTAAATTGCTCTGCAGGGAAATATTTATCCGCTTGGTTCGACATGCTAAACACTTCAACAATACCGCCATCCACATTAAAGCAAATAACAACAAAGATAAGAATTGCAGCAACAGAAAGCATCACACCTTGAATTACGTCGGTCCAAATTACCCCTTCAATACCACCAAGGAAAGTATAAATAATACAAAGAACACCAATTAAGAACACAATCATTAACGGGCTAATATCAATGAATGGCATTAACGCCAACGCCGTTAAATAGGTAACAATCGCAATACGACCAATATGGAAAAGCATGAAAGAAATACTGCCAAATAAGCGCATTTTTACATCAAAACGTCTTTCTAGGTATTCATATACAGAAGTCAGATTTAGCTTTCTAAAAAAGGGAATATAGAACCAGAAAACGATAGGAAGAATAGCAATAGCGACATACTGACCAATTAAGAAAGTCCAGTCACTTGTATACGCTTTTGCCGGAATAGACATAAAGGTAATAGAGCTTAAGGTTGTTGCAAATACACTGAAACCAGCAGCCCAGCCGGGGATCCTTCCCCCAGCTTTAAAGTAATCATCAGCTGATTTTTGACGACGTGCAAAATAAACACCCACTGCCATAATTGCCCCTAGATAGACAAAGAGAGCAATGTAATTTAATGTACCAAATGATTGTGCTTCCATCGGAATATACCTTGTATAATTTTTGTAGGGTTAAATTACTATTTCTTAGAAGTTCTTTTTTTAACGTATTTTGTTAGCCCAATGAGCAACACCAATCAATCCTGCATCAGCGCCGCAACGAGCATGCTGAACCTTGGTTTGGTATGGTGAAGGTTGTTGTGCTAGGTAATGCTGTACGAGTTCTAAATAATGAGGAGCAAGACCAACACTGCCTCCTAAAGTGACCAATTCAATATCTAATACCATTTTTAAATCGGCAATTAAGTTGGCTATCGCCTTAGCTGAACCGTTTACGATATCTGTGGCATTAGGGTCATTTTGCGAAAAATGTTTAAAAACCATTTCCCCTGTGCAGTCATCGCCAAAATAGTTTTTTCCGGCTTGGCCTATCGCGGTACCTGAAGCAATACTTTCAACACAGCCTCGACGACCACAGCCACATATCGGTCCATTAGGATCCGCAAGCGTATGTCCTGCGTGACCTGCAATACCATTCGCACCGATAAGCAGATCATCATTAATAACAACGCCAGCACCAACGCCAGTGGATACGGTAATAAAAGCCATGTTGACCATATTTAACTTAAGTGTTTGGTATTCAGCCCATGCGGCAGCTTGCGCATCATTAATGACTGTTGTTGGCTTTTTCGTAATTTTTTCAATCACAGCTCTTAGTGGATAATTATTTAATCCCCCCAAATTTAACGGATTTAAAGCAGTTAATACTCCATCATTAATGATCCCAGTTGATGCTACAGCCACTGTTGAAATATCATCTAAAAATGGCGTTAATAGTTCCTCTAACGCTTTATCCATCTCTTCTGGTTGGCTAGACGATGGTGTCGCTATTTGCTGACGACGTAGCACTTTTCTAGAGTCAATGATTGCCGCCGCAATTTTAGTTCCACCAATATCAACCGTTAGGCAAGGCTTCATGCGATGTCCTTAATCATGTTTTTCTTACCAAGCTCAACTTCAGATTTAAACCAACCACAAATATGCTCAATACGTGTAATTGCTGAACCAACAGTGACGCAAGATGCTCCCGCTTCTATTGCTTCTCTAGCCAGTTGTGGTGAATTAAAACGCCCTTCAGCCATAACAAAACACCCTTGATTTGCTAATTGTTGAATGAACGGGAAATCCGGTTCTTTTGGAGTGATTGGTGTGGTGTATCCAGATAATGTTGTACCTATAATTTCAACACCCAGTCCATGGCAAAACATTCCCTCTTCATAAGTCGAAGAGTCCGCCATGACTAAACAACCTAAGCTTTGAATTTTCTTTACTAATTCTTCGACGGGTACAGGTCGAGGTCGGTGAGTCGCATCAATTGCAATGATATCTGCCCCTGCTTCTTTTAATGCAATTACGTCCTCGATATAAGGTGTAATTCGAACCTCAGAGTCATCAAGATCACGTTTAATAATGCCAATAATAGGAACCGATACATGTGGTCTTACTGCTTTTAAATTATCAATGCCTTCAATTCGTAAACCAATAGCGCCCCCTTCAACACTTGCCATTGCCATAGCAGCAACAATTTCTGGTTTATCCATTGGGCCATCATCAACTGGTTGACATGATGAAACGAAGCCTTGAGATAATGCATTTAATGTCTTGTCGATATTGCTTCCCATAAAGCTGAACTCCAAACTTAATAGCAACATAATAGTATTACTCCAAACTACACCAATGGAGTAATACTTCAATCCAAAGATGTAAAAATGGAGATCTGGATCTCTTTAAAAATAAAACCAACAAAATCTGAAGGTACAAATCGCCCTATTTATAAGGATTTTAATTGATTGCATTTCGACATTACTGTATTTTTGACTGTATAAAATACGGAGTGTAACTCCAGTAGGAATGAATATTTGATGGATAAGGCAGAAAAATGAACAGTACAAATGCTCAAAATAATCAGTATATGATTACCAATGTTGATGTATTTAATGGTCAAAAAATAGAAGAAAAACAGGCTATTATTATCAATAACGACTCAATTTCATCCATAATTTCAATGAAAGAAGCTGATTCTTTAACTCTAGATCGCATTGATGGAGAAGGTGCATTAGCAACCGCAGGTTTTATTGATATTCAATTGAATGGTTGTGGTGGCGTGTTACTCAATACCGACATAACGCTTTCAACATTAGAGACGATGAATAAAACCAACGTAAAATACGGAACAACTCAATACTTACCAACCTTAATTACCAGTACTGAAATCGACCTTCATAATACCTTGTCAATGATGACCAATTTTGAAAATGCAGAACAAGAAGGTGTATTAGGACTTCACCTTGAAGGACCTTTCATCAGTATTGAGAAAAAAGGCGCTCATCAAGCTCAATACATTCGTGAACTAGATTTAAATACTGCTCACCTGCTTGCGCAACATCGTGACCAAATAAAAGTCATTACTCTTGCTCCAGAACATATCAAACAAGACGTCCTAGATTGCTTAACAGCCGCTGGGATCACGGTTTCAATTGGGCATACCAACGCCACTTATGATCAAGTAAACGCCCGTACTGGTTTCACTATGGCTACGCATTTATATAATGCAATGACACCTCTAGGTTCAAGAGAACCAGGTGTGGTTGGTTATATTTTCGATCAAAAGCCTCATGCTGGTATTATTGTGGATGGCATTCATGCTTCATACCCATCCGTTAGAATTGCTCACCAACAACTAAAAGAAAAACTCTTTTTGGTGACCGATGCAGTCACTCCCGCAGGAACAGATTTAACAGAGTTTGATATGGCAGGAACGCCTGCTTACGTAACTGACGGAAAATGTCACTATAAGGACGGCACCATTGCAGGCGCAGCTATTACCATGATTGATGGGGTACGTAACTTAATTAAACATGTGGGTTTATCAAAAGAAGAAGCATTGAGAATGGCAAGCTTATACCCAGCTCAAGCGTTGAAAATAGACAATGAATACGGTCAATTAAAAGAAGACTACAAAGCAAATATTACTCTTATCGACAGTAATAATGACATTACAACAACGATTCAAATGGGTAAATTGGTTTATCAGAAATAAAAAATAGGCCGTGAATATGTGTATATTCACGGCCTTATAATTTTATACAGTCAAAGAATTACGATTGATTAGAAAGCGCTTCTGTAGTCTTCAGCTTATTGGCTTTTGCACCGCTAATATCACGTTTAACTAATAAGGTATAAATTAAATCCAATACGAACAACTGCGATATCTTAGTACCAATAGAGTCACCTTGCAGTTGTCCCTGCCTATTACCGTTCACTAAAACATAATCAGAATACTTAGTAATATCCGAGCGAGGATTATGCGTAATGGCAATCGTCGTCGCTCCATTCTCTTTTGCTAAACGTAATGCTTTTGTCGTTTCAACTGAGTTACCAGAGTGGCTAAGCCCTACTGCGAAATCCCCAGGTTGCATTAACGATGATTTAATATACATAAAATGGTTATTGGTAAATGCATCCACATTTAAACCAATTCGCATAAATTTATGTTTTGCACTTTCAGCGGTTAAACCTGATGAACCAACACCAAAAAAGTAAATCGCTTTTGCGTCTTTTAATGCTTCAGCTACCGACTCTAAAGACTGGAAGTTAAGCAAATTCATGGTTTCTGCAAGAACACTTTCAATAGTTGATTGAAGCTTATGCCCTATCACTTCCGCATTATCTTCAGCAGTAACATCGGTATCAAAGATCTCTTTTTCTCGACCTTGAAGGTTAGAAACTTCAATCGCCAATTCCATTTTAAAATCTTGATAGCCCTTAAAACCGAGAGTTCGACAAAAACGAATAATGGTTGCATCACCCGCATTTACAATCTGTGATAATTCAGCAATCGAGTGTTTACTCACTTGAGTCGCATTAGACATAACATAATCAGCAATACGCTTTGAAGATGGAGTCAGACTATTATAAAGACTGCCTATCGTATCGATGATGTTGCCCGCTTTTATTTGAATATTATGGTTGGACATCAGAAAGTAACCCTTGAATAAAACACGTTATGAATTCCATTTTGTCATGCCACTCCCACTTTGTGAAGTGTAACTCCATAATTATTATTCGCACTAAAAAAGAATAAATACGACACATATAAAAATAATTAGCGCTAAATTTACTCTCACAGATCACATTTACGACATTACGCTGTGATTTTCATGTTGCTAAATGAAACTTTACTCCATAAGATTAGTTTAACTCCAATATTGATATTTAAATGAAGAATAACTTCATTAAAAATAAACTAACGAGGCTTAAATGAAAAAGTTAACCGGTTTAATTGCAGCTCCACATACTCCATTTGATTCTTCAAACAACGTAAACTTTGAAGAAATTGATAAAATCGCCAAGCATTTAATCAAAGATGGCGTAAAAGGCATTTATGTATGTGGGACTACTGGAGAGGGCATTCACTGTAGTGTTGAAGAACGTAAAGCCATTGCTGAACGTTGGGTAAGCGCTTCTAATAATCAATTAGATATCATTGTACATACAGGTGCATTAAGCATTGTTGATACGCTAGAACTTACACGCCATGCAGATACACTAGATATTTTAGCTACATCTGCAATTGGTCCATGTTTCTTCAAACCAGGTAGCGTTGCTGATTTAGTTGAATATTGTGCAACCATTGCAGCAGCTGCTCCATCAAAAGGCTTCTACTACTACCACTCTGGTATGTCTGGCGTGAATTTAAATATGGAAGAATTTTTAATCCAAGCTGATAAACGTATTCCTAATTTATCTGGTCTTAAATTTAACAGCGGTGATTTGTACGAATACCAACGTTGCCTTCGAGCTTGCGATGGTAAATTTGATGTTCCATTTGGTGTTGATGAGCACCTACCTGGCGCACTTGCTGTTGGTGCAAAAAGTGCAGTAGGTAGTACTTATAACTACGCAGCTCCACACTTTAATTCAATTATCGAAGCGTTTAATCGTGGAGATCAAGAAGCGGTATTCAATAAGATGACAAATGTTATTGAGCTTATCCGTGTACTGGTTGATTTCGGCGGTGTGGCTGCTGGTAAAGTAGCAATGGAGCTTCACGACATCAATGCCGGTGATCCTCGCTTGCCTCTAATGCCGTTAACTGCAGAGCAGAAAGTAACCGTAGCAACTCGAATGAGAGACGCTGGTTTCATGCAATAAAATACAGACTTATCTTTGCTCTAAAGCTGAAAAACTTCCCCCTAGGTTTTTCAGCTTTTTTTGATCTATGTTTTCCCTTTTTCAACGTGTAAACTCACTATAGTTATCATTTATATGAGAAAAATTATGAAAGTTTATGATTGTTGTGACAAAGTTCGTGAGTTGTATTCGTTAATTGGTAGTGGTGATCAAGGTTATATCCCACAAGCCATCACTTGTGCCGTAAAAACACTAAACGATATCGCGGCAGATGAATCACTACCTAAAGAAGCTCGAGAACGTGCTGCCTTTGCTGCTGCTAACTTATTAATTTCAGATTTTGAGGATAAGTAATGACACCTGAAAAAATGGCTTCAATGGATCCTGTCATGCTGATGAGTATGGTTAATATGAAAATCAGAGACGAATTCGGTGATTTAGATAGCTACGTAAAATTCTATGAACTAGATAAAGACGCTCTCATTAAAAAGCTAGCTGATGCAGGGTTTGACTACCTAGAAGAAGCAAAACAATTTAGATAAGACAAATCCAATCAAAAGTAAAAAGCCAGCATAATTAACATGCTGGCTTTTTTTATATTTTAGGACGAGACAGTTTGAATGTTGAGTATTTATAACTAACTAGAATGATGCCCATAAAACTGTGATAACCAAAATAGGACACACAAATTTTACATACAGAGGCCAAACTTTACCAAAGAAACCTTGCTGGAACTCAGGATAACCCTGCTCAAGTTCTTTAATTTTAGAATGACGGCTCCATACCCAACCACCAAACACACAGAACAATAATGCTGCAATTGGCTGTAAATACTGAGTTGCAATCATAGCAACTAAACCAAATAGCTCACCAAAATTAAAGACAATAACAACGCTGAATGCTGCAATTAATGAACCTAAAACCCAACTTGTTGGCGTTCTTTTTGTTTCAAATCGCTCACTTACTAACGATACTGAACACTCAAGCATAGAGATCGACGAAGTTAAAGCTGCGATCGTTAACAACGCAAAGAAAACAATAGCAAATAAATCACCAAACAAACCTAAGCTATCAAACATCATAGGTAATACAGTAAATACTAAAGTATCAGAACTTAATAACGAACCGTCCTCTGCATAAATTTGAACGCCTTTTTGCATAGCAACAAACATCGCTGGCATAACAACAAGACCTGCAATAAAAGCAACAGCGGTATCAACTAATGTTACGTTCATAGCCATCTTTGGTAGGTTCTCTTTCTTACTTAAATAAGAACCATAAATCAGCATTGAACAACCACCAATAGTCAGAGAGAAAAAGCCCTGTCCCATTGCAGCTAAAATCAATTTCTTATCCATTACCTTTTCAAAATCAGGAATAAGGTAATGCTTTAACCCTTCTACAGCACCTTGCTGCATCATGATATAAACAAATAATAAGCCAAATAAAATGAATAATGCAGGCATCAAGCGAGTTGACCATTTCTCAATACCGTCTTTGATTCCACCTTGTACGATTAGAATAGTTAATACATAAAAAAGTATCGTACCTAGTAAATTACGTTCAATACTGAAGCCTTTAAACCATTCAGCAACATCATTCAATCCAACAACGTTTGCCATAGCGCCCAGTAAAAAACAGATTAACCATCCACCAACAATGCTATAAAACATCAATACAGCGCTAGGTACACTTAATCCAATCCAACCAACAAATGCACCAAACCTCTTACCTAGCGGATTAGACGTCAATGAACGCATACTATCTACCGGGTTTGCTTGCCCATGGCGACCAATGGCCATTTCGACAACCAACATAGGAAAAGCAACGACTAAGATCATAATTAAATAAACAAGCAAGAAGGCACCACCACCATTACTTGCCGCTTGAGTAGGGAAGCCCCAGATGTTACCAAGGCCAACTGCAGCCCCTGCTGCTGCCAATATAAAACCTAATCGTGAACTAAAACTTTCTCTATTACTGCTCATTAAAACGTATCACTCAACTAGTACAATGCAATTATATTACCTCAGATTTCATTAAAAACCAGAAATAATTATCAAAGTAATTGATTTATTTCTTATTGATCGCGATTTAAAGCAATATTCACTATTCTGCAATGAATATAAGGAATTATAGTCATTCATTTTTCTTTATAATTCGCCTTACTAAATTGCTTTTTTTTTAATCAGCACAAATAGAACGACTTATTCTATTCACAATAAATAAGCATTAGAAAAAGTAATCCAAAAGCGTCAAAATTATAATCAATATTTTATTTGACGAAATTAAAAACTACTGATAAATTCGCCGTCATTGAGTCACGGTGTACACATCCTATAACACCTCTCTACTTACTCCACCAAACTCCAGACTACTGAGTAACACACTCAGACAATTAGATGGTAGCCAAATGGGTTAGATATCCGCCAAGTATTAACTATACTTAGTGTGGATTTTTTCTATTTGAGACAAATTAATGACAGATAAAATCATTGTCGGATGGCGCGAATCACTAAGCCTTCCAGAACTTGGTATTAAATTAATTAAGGCAAAAGTTGATACTGGCGCCAAAACTTCTTGTTTGCATGCTTTTAAAGTAGAGCCCTTCACAAAGGATGGTGAAGACTGGGTCCGCTTCTGGATTCACCCAGAAAAGCGTAATAACGATTTTGTGCAAATTTGTGAAGCACCAATCGTAGACCAACGAAAAGTAAAAAGCTCAAGCGGTCAAGAAGAGATGCGCTACGTCATCAAAACAATGATCCGACTCGCAGGCCAAGAGTGGCCAATTGAAATTACATTAAGTAACCGAGAAACAATGGTGTTTCGTATGTTACTTGGAAGAACCTCAATGCAAGACCGCATTGTTGTAGATCCATCGTCATCTTACCTTGTTGATTTTGAGGAAACTGTATAATGAAAATCGGTATTTTATCGCGTAACCAATCTCTTTACTCTACTAGCCGTTTAATTGAAGCTGCTGAGAGTCGTGGACATGAAGTAAAAGTGATTGATGCATTACGTTGTTATATGAATATCAATTCAGAAAAACCTCAAATTCACTTCAAAGGTGAAGAGTTGGTTGATTACGATGCGATCATTCCACGTATTGGTGCTTCTGTTACTTTCTACGGTACAGCGGTATTACGTCAATTTGAAATGATGGGTGTATACCCAGTAAACGAATCTGTTGCAATTACTCGTTCTCGTGACAAATTACGCTCAATGCAATTACTGTCACGTAAAGGCATTGGTATGCCAATTACTGGCTTTGCAAGCAAACCAGATGACGTTAAAGATTTATTAGACATGGTTGGCGGTGCGCCAGTTGTGATCAAGCTCTTAGAAGGCACTCAAGGTATTGGTGTTGTTCTTGCAGAAACACGTAAAGCAGCAGAAAGTGTTGTTGAAGCATTCATGGGCTTAAAAGCAAATATCATGGTTCAAGAGTTCATCAAAGAAGCTGGCGGTGCTGATATCCGTTGTTTCGTTATTGGTGGCAAAGTGATTGCAGCAATGAAGCGTCAAGGTGCTGAAGGCGAGTTCCGCTCTAACTTACACCGTGGTGGTTCTGCATCGCTTGTTAAATTAACTCCTGAAGAGCGTAAGACAGCGGTAGCTGCTGCAAATATCATGGGCTTAAATGTTGCTGGTGTAGATTTACTTCGCTCTGAGCGTGGTCCACTGGTTATGGAAGTGAACTCATCTCCGGGCTTAGAAGGCATTGAAAAAGCAACTGGTAAAGATGTTGCTGGCCTAATTATTGATTTTATTGAGAAAACTGCAGCGACTAAAAGGACTAAAACTCGTGGCAAAGGCTAAAAAAAATCAAGCGTTTGAATTATTAACGCACTCGGTTGCACCTGGTGAAAGAAAGGTAATTGAGATTGAAGCCGCTAAGCTTTATACGCATTCACCTTTATCTATCCCTGTTGAGATCATTAACGGCCAGCATGCTGGCCCAATCCTGATGGTAAATGCTGCCATTCATGGTGATGAACTTAATGGTGTTGAAATTGTACGTCAATTAATCAATAACATTGACCCGAAGAAACTAAAAGGCACACTGATTGCTGTGCCTATTGTTAATGTCTTTGGTTTCATTCATAAATCACGTTATCTTCCTGATCGCCGTGATTTAAACCGTTGTTTCCCTGGTTCTGAAAAAGGGTCTTTGGCATCTCGCATGGCAAATACCTTCTTCACTCAGATTGCACAACGTTGTGATTATATTGTTGATTTACATACAGGTGCGATTCACAGAACGAACCTTCCTCAACTTCGAGCTGATTTAAGTAATCCTGAGACGTTACGCATTGCACATGCATTCGGTACGCCAGTGATTGTTGACTCACCTCTTCGTGATGGTTCTCTTCGTAGTGAAGCTGAAAAATGCAATATCCCTGTATTAACCTATGAAGCAGGTGAAGCATTGCGCTTTGAGCCAATTGCGATCAATGCAGGTTATGTAGGTGTACAACGTGTGATGCAAGCTATTGGCATGCTAAAAGCGAGCAGAAAACGCTTACCAGAAGCTGTTATAGCTAAATCAACAAGTTGGTTACGTGCAGAAAGCGACGGTATTTTACGTACTGTTGTAACACTGGGTGAACAAGTTGAAAAAGGCCAAGTTCTGGCTTACATCAGCGCACCGCTAGGCCATAGTGAAATTGAGCTGCGAGCTCATAAAGGTGGCATCGTCATTGGTCAACAAACCTTACCTTTAGTTAACGAAGGTGATGCTGTTTTCCACCTTGCTTACTTTACAGAAGATGACGAAATGGTTGGTCAAACAGTAGAAACTTACATTGATGAAATCATTGAGGCTGATACTGATCAGCTGACTAATGGTCAAATCGCTGTTCCTAGCGTTTAATCACATAGCTAACATCAAATTTTAAAAGAGAGGTTCGCCTCTCTTTTTTGAGCCAAAAAATCACTGAACATCAATAATTTCGTATTGCTGTTTTTTCCCAGCTAAGTTCAATTCAAATTCATCTCCAAGCTGCTGCCCTATTATTGCTTTCCCTAATGGTGCAGATGGTGTGATCAATGAAAACACTAAGTCTTGATGAGCCACTTTCACTCCACCCGCCGATGGACCAATAAAAAAAGTACTTTCAACATCATCTTGATTCACTAGCGTAACCAAAGCACCTTGGTTAATGCTGCTGTCTTCTGTATAAACCAACCTTGGTAATTTTCGATAAGCTAAGATATCAGCCTCACATTCAGAAACCCTAACTGCTTGTCCATGTGCCAAATAAGAAGCTTCTAAACCAAACGTCTCATACTTACTTCGAGCTATCGCTTCTTTATCTGTTGCTTGGTCAATCGCCCTTTGAGTAGCATCCAACGCTAATTGATGGATCTTGCGTAACTCATCAATAATCGAATCTAATAATGCTTCTTTATTTATCATCTTATCTAGCCCATAAAATAGAGCCGCTTATGATAGCAAAAATAAAAGGAAATGCTTTAAATACAAAAAAGGCGCTTTAATTAGCGCCTTTTTTATTTCATTCTATAGTGAAGATTACTCTTCGTCGAAGTCGTACTCGTCTTCTTCTTCATCACGAGCTGCTTCGTATGCTGCTTTTTGAGCTGCCGCTTTTTCTTTCTTACGTGCGATGATTTCTTCACGCTCAGAACGTTGCTCAGATTTACGCTCGTTACGTACAGCTTGGTTTTTAGCAAATTCAACAAGCTCTTTTTCAGCCCATTCAACAGCTTCAGCTTCAGTTTCAAAACCAAGTTGACGTTTAGATACAACCGTTCTGCGAGAAGTTACTTGGCGTGTAATTTCAGCAGCCCAAGCGTTACGTTTTTCTACAATACGGTAATCAAATTTTGCCATTTTTATTTCCTAGAATTCGATAGTTAAGGGATAGATCATTAAAAAAATTCCATCTATAACTGCTGCATCATAACAACATTCCCTTTAATGCCCGCTATTAGAACACATTTCGATAAAAATGCACCAAAAAGATGAGATCAATACTGTCAGATAATTGAAAATATAAGTAGTAAAAAAGCACAACTAAAAAAATGACTGGTATAAACCACCAGTCATTTTACATTTAGAACAAAAATTAACTTTGAGAAGCCGCTAGCTCTTCTAATGCTTGGATACTGGTTTGAGAAACAACATAACCATCCATGTAGTAAGTAATGTTATCACCATCTCTTACTCCCATGAGTATCGCTTTATCACCATTATTATAAGTAATGTCCATTTGAATCGTATTTTCATCGATTGCTTTCATTTCACCAGACTCAATGACTCTATTTGATGAAATAGGATCAATTGGTGCCGTTTTTAATGAATCATCTAGATCATCATTAATATTCATCATGGTATCAACTTTACTATCAAAAATGTGTGGCGAACCACTAAGCACGTTTTTACCTGTCCAAAACTCTAACGAGTTAAAAACAATGTAGTCGCCAGCAAGGGTAAGAGCATAAACAGGAGAAAGTAAAAAGTTAACTCCGGCACGAGCGTAACGATTATCTACCACTTGAACGTTAAATTTCATCAACATACCTGTTAGTGCATTACTACCCACACACCCAGATAACGACATTACAACCGTTGATATTGCAATTATTTTGATCAGACTTTTTGTCATAATTCCCTCGACTTTTATGATTAGTATTCATTAAAAGCATAGGTCGTATATCAAAAAGTTCCAGAACCCTTATTTTTTATTCTTAATTACTAAATGATTACGATTATCGCGACTGCTTCGAATTAATTCATCACCTTGTACAATATCTTCCGATTTTGCCAATCGATCATATAAAAGGACATTCACTGTCGCAGCTAGGTTCATACATCCTACTGTAGGAATATAAACCACATGATCTGCACGATCTGCTACCTGTTGAGTTATCGAACCATCTTCAGGGCCAAAGACATAAATTGCTTTATCTGGATGTTGAAACTGAGGAAGAGATACCGCCCCTTCAGCTAATTCAACACAAACGACCTTCATGTCTTCAGGTAAATCGTCTAATAAACAATTTACGCTTGTTAATGGGATTTTACTGGCAACTTTTTTCGTATCCGTTTGAAATTTAGCAGCACGATCATATCGCTCACCAGTATAGCGAACATCATCAACTTGATAACAACCAGCAGCACGCATTACTGCACCAACATTTGTCGGACTTTTTGGATTACTTAACCCGATAGTCACATGCGTTTTTTTCATTGCTTATTCCAACAGATAAAATTAAAAAAGCATTCTAACAAAAAAACCGCTGAAGCCTAAACTTCAACGGTTTTATTTGAAAAGAGCCGTCTTTACCCAACCCTTTTATTTATTATAGAACAGAGTCTCAATTCAATATTAAGATTATTATCACATTTTTACACATTAGTGATAACCAACTGATTATTAACTTAAACATCAAGAGTGCATTTTATAAATGCACCTTAATTATGCGTTAAATCAGCCAATGTTCTTACGTGCGTTTTGGAACATACGCATCCAAGCGCCATTCTCGCCCCAGCCTTCAGGAGACCAAGAGTTTGCAACCGTGCGGAATACACGCTCTGGGTGAGGCATCATGATAGTCACGCGGCCATCCGTCGTTGTTAAACCTGTAATAGCGTTTGGCGAACCGTTCGGGTTATTCGGGTATTGCTGCGTTGGGTTACCGTTATTATCAACATAACGTAGAGCAACCGTACCTGAGTTTTCAATCGCGTTTAGGTGCTCGTTGTCACGCACTTCTACGCGGCCTTCACCGTGAGAAACCGCGATAGGCATACGAGAACCTTCCATGCCGTTGAAGAATACAGAATCTGATTTCTGAACTTCAACTAGGCTGAAACGAGCTTCAAAGCGTTCAGATTCGTTGCGAACGAAACGTGGCCAGTACTCAGCACCAGGAATAAGCTCACGCAGGTTAGACAGCATCTGACAACCGTTACACACACCTAGAGAGAAAGTATCTTCACGCTTGAAGAAGTTTTCAAACTGGTCACGAGTAGAGTCGTTAAACAGAACTGATTTAGCCCAACCTTCACCAGCGCCTAGTACGTCACCGTAAGAGAAGCCACCACAAGCCACAAGGCCGTTGTACTCTTCTAATACTGCTTGACCGGTTAAGATGTCGCTCATGTGAATATCAGTTGCTTCGAAGCCTGCACGGTCGAATGCTGCTGCCATTTCAACGTGAGAGTTAACACCCTGCTCACGTAGAATTGCCATCTTAGGTTTAGCGCCCGTGTTGATGAACGGTGCAGCAATATCTTCGTTTACGTCAAAGCTTAGTTTCACGTTCAGACCTGGATCTAAGTTGTCTTTCTTCGCTTCATGTTCTTGGTCAGCACAAACTGGGTTATCACGTAGACCTTGCATCTTATGCGTCGTCTCAGCCCAGATAGTACGTAGTTCAGTACGGTTACGTTCAATCACTACAGATTCACCAGACTTAATCACTAGCTCATCAGATGCTTCAACAGAACCGATTACGTGTGAACACGCTTCTAGGCCGTTTGCAGCAAGAGTAGAAAGAACCGCATCTAAATCATCATTACGAACTTGGATTACTGCACCTAGCTCTTCGTTGAATAGTGCTGCTAATGTATCTTCACCTAGCGCTTCAATGTTTGCATTAACACCACAGTGACCTGCGAATGCCATCTCAGCCAATGTTACGAACAGACCACCATCGCCTTTATCGTGGTAAGCCACAACTTGGTCGTTAGCAACCAATGCTTGAACACCTTCGTAGAAACCTTTTAGTTGCGCTGCGTTATCTACGTCTGCTGGTTTATCACCAAGCTGCTTGTAAACTTGTGCAAGTGCTGTCGCACCCATACGGTTTTTGCCGTTACCTAGGTCGATAAGAACTAGGCTTGTATTACCTAGTCCTTCAAGGTTATCAGGGGTGCGCAGTTGAGGAGTGATTGTCTTACGAACATCTTCAACACGTGCGAACGCAGTGATAACCAGAGATAGCGGAGACGTTACTTCTTTCTGCTCGCCGTTCTCTTCCCACTTCGTCTTCATCGACATTGAATCTTTACCCACTGGGATAGTTAGACCCAGTGCTGGACATAGTTCTTCACCGACCGCTTTCACCGCTTCGTAAAGACCAGCATCTTCACCTGGGTGGCCTGCTGGAGACATCCAGTTCGCCGATAGTTTAATGTGTTTGATATCGCCGATGTTAGTCGCTGCAATGTTTGTGATTGCTTCACCAACTGCTAGACGAGCCGATGCGCCGAAGTCTAGTAAAGCTACTGGCGTACGCTCACCAAGAGACATTGCCTCACCGTGGTAAGAGTCGTAGCTTGCTGCCGTTACCGCACAGTTAGCAACAGGAACCTGCCATGGGCCAACCATTTGGTCACGAGCAACAAGACCAGTTACCGAGCGATCACCGATAGTAATAAGGAATGTTTTCTCAGCGACTGTTGGTAGACGAAGAACACGGTCAACCGCTTCGTTCATTTCGATACCAGAACGGTCAATCGCTGGGTTATTTGCTTTTAGCGTTTTCGCATCACGGTGCATCTTAGGTGTTTTACCTAATAAAATGTCCATTGGCATGTCGATTGGCGTGTTGTCGAAATGTGAATCTTCAAGTTTAAGTTCACGCTCTTCTGTTGCTTTACCAACTACGGCATATGGTGCGCGTTCACGCTTACAGATAGCGTCGAACGTTGCCATGTCTTTGTCTGCAACCGCCATTACGTAACGCTCTTGAGATTCGTTACACCAGATCTCAAGTGGACTCATGCCCGGCTCATCATTTGGCACGTCACGTAGGTTGAAGATACCGCCACGCTCGCCATCGTCTACTAACTCAGGAAGTGCATTTGAAATACCGCCTGCGCCCACATCGTGGATGAATGCGATTGGGTTCGCATCGCCTAACTGCCAACAACGGTCGATAACTTCCTGACAACGACGTTCCATCTCTGGGTTTTCACGTTGTACCGAAGCGAAATCAAGATCTTCAGAAGAAGAACCAGAATCCATTGAAGATGCCGCACCGCCACCAAGACCGATGTTCATCGCTGGACCACCTAGAACGATAAGGCTTGCACCTACTGGGATCTCTTTCTTCTGAACGTGCTCGTCACGGATGTTACCTAGGCCACCAGCTAGCATGATTGGCTTGTGATAACCGCGAACTTCTTCACCTGCGTGAGAATTAACTTTCTCTTCGTAAGTACGGAAGTAACCTAGTAGGTTTGGACGACCAAATTCGTTGTTGAATGCTGCGCCACCAAGAGGACCTTCAAGCATGATATCCAGAGCAGTAACGATACGGCTTGGCTTACCAAAGTCTGTTTCCCAAGGTTGAACAAAGTTAGGGATCTTAAGGTTAGATACAGAGAACGCTACAAGACCCGCTTTTGGTTTACCACCAATACCTGTTGCGCCTTCATCACGGATTTCACCGCCTGAACCTGTTGATGCGCCCGGCCATGGAGAGATAGCCGTTGGGTGGTTGTGCGTTTCAACCTTCATCAAGATGTGTGTTTTCTCTTGGTGGTAGTTGTACTGACGAGTTTCTGGATCTGGGAAGAAACGACCAACTTCAGAGCCAGTCATAACTGCTGCATTATCTTTATATGCAGAAAGTACGTTATCAGGAGTAACTTCAAACGTATTTTTGATCATTTTAAACAGTGATTTTTCTTGCTTAACGCCGTCGATAGTCCAGTCAGCGTTGAAGATCTTGTGACGACAGTGTTCAGAGTTCGCTTGTGCAAACATCATAAGTTCGATGTCTGTCGGATTACGCTCAAGTTTTTCAGTAAAACTTTCAAACAGGTAATCAATCTCATCTTCAGCCAAAGCAAGACCAAGGGTAACGTTTGCGTCTTCAAGCGCTTTACGGCCACCAGTTAGTAGATCGACTTCTGTATACGGTGCAGGTTCAGATACAGCAAATAACGCTGATGCTGATTCGAAGTCAGTGAAAACCACTTCCATCATGCGGTCATGAATAATTGCTTTTAATTCAATCAATTGAAGTTCTGATAACTCTTCAGAGCTTTCAATATAAAATGCCGTTCCACGCTCTAAACGTGCAATTTTATCTAAACCACAGTTATGAGCAATATCAGTAGATTTTGAAGACCAAGGAGAGATCGTTCCTGGACGAGGAGTGGTAAGAAGCAATAAGCCTTCTGGCTCATGTTCTTCAATGGTTGGACCGTAAGTTAGTAATTTTTCTAATTTCTGTACTTCAGACGCATCAAGCTCTGCTGTTACATCAGCAAAATGTGCAAACTCAGCATAAATACCAGTAACAGGTAAACTCAGCTCGCGACAAAGCTCAAGCAGCTTGTTAACACGAAATTCAGATAGAGCAGGTGAACCACGCAAAATTCTCATGTACTAGGTCTCTTTGGCAATGAATTAAAGGTAATATTGGAATAGTTTCATGAGATTAGATGTATATAACTCAATTAAATACTCATGGCTCATAGTGACTATGCCGATGTTACCTCTGCTATTGCGAGCGCATTATAAAGGATTTTTTTTTGTGAAGTAACACCAAAAGCAACCGTTTGCGTATTTTTTTTAAAAAAAAGGGTAACGAACCGTAATTTCCTTAAAATAGGACAATAATTAACCATACAATGCACTTTATCTGTCTCAATATCTAATTATTGTTGTAATTTGTTACCGCACTTTTGCCTCTTTATTTACCATTTGATATAACTACGCCTTAAATTTTAAAAAGAGCATCCTGACTTGAGCCGCATTCGACATCACCGATTCATACAATCTTGTTTGGTTATTTCTACCCTTTTAATTACCTTAACCGGTTGTCAGGTAGAATCTGAACCCAAAACCAAACTAGAGCAAATTAGAGAACGTGGCATCTTACGAGTCAGCACATTAAATAACCAACTTTCTTATTACATTGGTTCAAATGGTCCTACGGGATTAGATTATGATCTTGCTAAAGCATTTGCTGAAAAGTTAGAAGTAAAGCTAGAGATCACCCCTGCGTATACTTATTCAGGCTTATTTCCTGCATTGGAGCGTAATGAAGTCGATATCATTGCAGCCAACATGACAATTACCCCTGAACGCTTACAAAAATTCCGTCCAGGTCCTGTCTACTATTATGTCAGCCAACAAGTCGTTTATAAGAAAGGAAGTTGGCGACCACGCAATATAAAAAACCTAACTCAACTTGATGAAAACCTTACCATTGTTAAAGATTCAAGTTTTGAAGGTACGCTTATAAAATTAAAAGAAAAGTACCCAAATCTTGATTGGAATACCGCAGCAGATACTGATGTGAGCGAACTTTTGAAAAAAGTAGCAACAGGTGAAATACATTACACCTTAGCTGATTCAGTAGAATTATCACTCACTCAACGTATTCATCCCGATCTGGCTGTTGCTTTTGAAGTTACAGAAGATCAACCCGTGGCATGGTTCTTACAACAAACCGAAGATGACAGCTTACAGGCGCTATTAATTGAATTTTTTGGTGAGTTGAAAGAAAGCGGTAAACTTGCCCTTCTTGAAGAAAAATATTTTGGCCACGTAGAGTCTTTTGATTATGTAGATACTCGCGCCTTTATCCGTGCATTAGAAAGCAAACTACCAAAATGGGAACCGCTATTTAAAAAATACGCAGGTGATTTTGATTGGCGATTCCTTGCAGCTCTTTCTTATCAAGAGTCTCATTGGAACCCTCTTGCTAAATCACCAACTGGGGTTCGTGGTATGATGATGCTAACTCTACCAACAGCCCAATCTGTGGGAGTTAAGAATCGTTTAAATCCAGAACAAAGTATCCGTGGTGGTGCTGAATATTTACGTCGAATTGTGAAACGTGTTCCTGACTCTATCACTGAGCATGAAAAAATTTGGTTCGCACTGGCTTCATATAACATAGGTTTTGGTCATATGATGGATGCAAGGCGTCTAACGCAGCGTTTAGGTGGCGATCCTGACTCATGGACTGATGTAAAAGACAATTTACCACTACTTCGTCAACATCGTTATTACCGATACTTACGATATGGTTTTGCACGTGGTGATGAAGCGCAGAATTACGTTGAAAACATTAGACGTTATTATCAAAGTATTATTGGTTACGAACAAGAACAAGCGAACAAGTTAAAACAAGAAGAACTAACAGTTGAAGATCTACAAGTCATCGATGTTCCTTTATCATCAGCAGAAGCCAGTGTTAGCCAAGCCATTGAGGTTAAAAAGTAATTTTATAATGGTGAATCTTATCGCAGATTCATCGTCATAATACGGTAACAATAGAGGCTTAATCTGCATTCCACATCATTTATTTTTATGCGCGTTTACAAATACAATAACGCGCTTTTTATTCGTTTAATTAGGGGGAGTTTATGCTCTCTGGTAGAAGAAAACCAAAAAGTAAAAGTACACTCAGAAGCAGTACACAACGTCGTAGAAAGCTACTGAATAACCACAAAAAAGTCTTACAACGTCAACGTTCATACGCTCAAGCATTATTCGACACAGGTGAACCCTTCTCTTGTCGATAGACATACAAAAGAAAAAAGGCAAACCAATAATGGCTTGCCTTTTTAGATCCTATTCGTCTTTATTTCTGCTCAGCTTCCCTTCTGGCTTTTTTCTCTTCTTTCTTCTCTTTACGTCTTCTTTTAAAAAACGCCTGCAACTGAGAACGACATGCGTCTTCCATCACGCCTGATTCACATTCCACAAAATGAAAAGCCGTTGCTGAAGTAAACAGGTTTATCACGCTTCCTGATGCCCCAGTTTTCATATCCGATGCACCAAAAATAACACGTTTAATGCGGCTATGAACAATAGCACCAGCACACATAGGGCATGGTTCTAACGTAACGTATAATGTCGCATCAACTAGGCGATAGTTTTCAATTTTACTGCCCGCTTGTTTAATTGCCATCATCTCTGCATGAGCAGTTGCATCATGAGTACTGATTGAGCGATTCCACCCTTCTCCTATGATTTCATCATCCAAGACAATCACGGCACCAACAGGAACTTCACCCTCTTGTTCTGCGATAGCAGCCAGTTCCATTGCTCGTTGCATATAGAAACTTGCATCTCTGCTTTCTTGTTTAACACTCATTTATTCAGCTAGCTCTTGTGCTAAAAATTCAACTAATAAACGAACCTTAGTGGAAAGGTGTCGGTTATTCGGGTACACAGCCCAGATACCCTCTTTTGGTTCACGATAAGGAACGAGGATTTCTACTAGCTCGCCTTTATCCATTGATTCTTGAACATAAAAATCAGGCAGCTGAACAATACCTAACCCTTTTAATGCCGCATTCGTTAAAGCTGCTCCACTATTACAGTGAACAGATCCTTTTACTCTTACACTTTTTTCTTTTTTATTCTCAATAAAGCGCCAAATAGGCAAGCTACCAACTAAACAGTTATGTTGCGATAATTCAGATAAGGTATGAGGTTCACCATGTTTTTCAATATAACCAGGAGAAGCACATACGCGCACTTGGCGGCTAGATAGACGTTTTGCCATCATGGTTGAATCGGTTAAACGCCCTAATCGAATCGCTAAATCAAAATCTTGTTCAACTAAATCTAATGTTTGATTTGATAAAACAAGTTCAAGTTCAAGCTGTGGGTACATCAGCATAAAATCACTCAGTAGTGGTGCGATCAATTGCTCACCATATGTCACTGAAGACGTGATTTTTAAGCGTCCTTGAGGAGTTGCGTTTAGCTCTGTAATAGCTCTATCAGCTTGTTTTAAACCTTCAACTAAATGACGACAATGTTGATAATAAGTTTGCCCAGCCTCCGTTACAGAAACTTTTCGAGTCGTTCTTATCAATAATTTAATTGAAAGACGATCCTCTAAGGCCGCGACTTTACGGCTAATTTGAGCAACAGAAGTATCAAGAGCTCTAGCGGCTCCAGTAAAGCTTTGCGCTTCAGCAACGGCAACGAATTCCGTTACCCCTTCCCAATCAATCACAGGCTATTCTCCACTACTATTATTACGTATTCGTAAAAATTATTTACCATTCTAACGTATTATCAATTGATGCGAAATACTTATAATGACACCCAACAAGACGAGAGAGCAGAAATAAAAAACTCAACTACGCTTTAGTTGACTGCTCATCCGAATATATTAAAAGGAAAATCCAATGGCGCTTGATATTAAACCTGGTCAAACTCACATTAAATCTAAAGCAATGGTAGCTTGGGCTGCTGGCGAACCTCTTAAAATGGAAGAAGTGGATGTTCAACTTCCTAAAGCGGGTGAAGTATTAGTTCGCATCGTTGCTACTGGTGTTTGTCACACTGACCTATTCACTCTATCTGGTGATGATCCAGAAGGTATCTTCCCTTCAATCTTAGGTCACGAAGGTGGCGGTATTGTTGAAATGGTGGGTGAAGGCGTAACGGGTCTTGAAGTCGGTGACCACGTTATCCCTCTTTACACTGCTGAATGTGGTGAGTGTAAATTCTGTAAATCTGGCAAAACTAACCTTTGCCAAGCGGTTCGTGAAACTCAAGGCCAAGGCCTTATGCCTGATGGGACTAGCCGTTTCTCTATTAACGGTGAAACTATCTTCCATTACATGGGTTGCTCTACGTTCTCTGAATACACGGTTCTTCCTGAAATCTCTTTAGCGAAAGTATCTAAAGATGCCCCTCTTGAAGAAGTTTGTCTTCTAGGTTGTGGGGTTACTACAGGTATGGGTGCGGTTCTTAACACTGCTAAAGTTGAAAAAGGCGACACCGTTGCTGTATTCGGTCTAGGTGGTATCGGTCTTTCAGCTATTATCGGTGCAAAAATGGCGGGAGCAAGTCGCATCATCGGTGTTGACTTGAACGAAAGTAAATACGAACTGGCTAAAAAATTAGGTGCGACTGATTGCATCAACCCAATGAACTACGACAAGCCAATTCAAGAAGTGATTGTTGAAATGACTGACGGTGGTGTTGATTACTCTTTCGAATGTATCGGTAACGTTAACGTTATGCGTTCGGCTCTTGAGTGTTGTCACAAAGGTTGGGGTGAATCAATCATCATCGGTGTTGCTGGTGCGGGTCAAGAGATCTCAACTCGTCCGTTCCAACTTGTGACTGGTCGTGTATGGCGTGGCTCTGCATTCGGTGGTGTTAAAGGCCGTACTGAACTTCCAGGTATCGTTGACCGTTACATGCAAGGTGAGTTCGCGCTTGATGACTTCATCACTCACACTATGGGTCTTGCGGATGTAAACGCTGCGTTCGATCTAATGCACGAAGGTAAATCTATCCGTACTGTTCTACATATGGATAAATAAGTAAAAGTGAGGGGTTAGATACTCTAGCCCCTATTCTACTTTTGATCTCCAAGTGCTTTATATAAAGACAGTATGCTTATCTGCGTGGGTGGCGCAATTTATAGATAATCTTACTGAGTGTTTCATCCTTTATTTTAAAGCACTTCAAAATCAACCAGTAGATACCTATTCAATACAGTGATCTCGCTGATACGAATCAAATATAAAAGGGCTCATCATGACAATCGAAAATATCAGCCAAGCAAAAGTTGCGGGTGGTTGGCACAAACAATACACACATACTTCATCATCTCTAAACTGCAATATGCGCTTTGCTATTTTCTTACCTGCAAACGCATCTGAAAGTAATCCGGTTCCTGTTTTATACTGGTTATCAGGCTTAACCTGTACTGATGAAAACTTCATGCAAAAAGCTGGTGCTTTCAAAAAAGCAGCTGAATTAGGTATTGCTATTGTGGCTATGGATACAAGTCCTCGCGGTGAAGACGTCGCTGATGATGCAGAAGGTGCATACGATTTTGGCCTAGGTGCAGGGTTCTACTTAAATGCAACTCAAGCTCCTTGGAACCGTCACTACCATATGTATGACTATGTGACAAAAGAGCTACCATCATTAATCGAAGAACACTTCCCTGTATCAGATAAAAAATCGATTTCTGGTCACAGTATGGGTGGTCATGGTGCTATTACCATCGGCTTAAAAAACCAAGATATGTATCAATCTATTTCTGCCTTTAGCCCTATTGCTAGCCCAATTAACTGTCCATGGGGACAAAAAGCGTTAGGTTTATACTTAGGTGATAATAAAGAAGCTTGGTTAGAATACGATAGTTCTGAACTTCTTAAAAAAGGCTCAAAACTTCCAATCTTAGTTGACCAAGGTGAAGCTGACGGCTTTTTAGAAGAACAATTAAAACCTGAATACCTTCTCTCTTCAGCAGAGAAATCAGGAACTGATATTGAAGTTAGAATGCAACCAGGCTATGACCATAGCTACTTCTTCATCTCAACATTTATTGATGAACATTTAAAATTCCACGCTTCTCACTTAAATAAATAACAGCATAAATAGAAAAAGCCCAGAGAGAATATCTCTGGGCTTTCTTATGTTATTTAGAAAATTAGTCTTAGATAAATGCAAGTATTGGAGAGATACAAAGCAGGATACCAGTAATAATAATTAGATTTGTTGCTACCCCTTTGTACTTATGAAGTGTCGGTACTTTATACACAAGATAAGCTGGAATTAAACAACCAACCAAACCAAAAACAGGACTACAAATCGAGGTAAAAGATAAGATAGGCGCATTTAACGCAACAGCAGACCATGCAAGTAAAATAATGAATACAGTAATGAGTTTATTTACCAATTCTTTATTAATCGCAGATTCATCCATACGTCTTAATAGTATATTCATGGCAATACCACGACACGCTTCTTGGAATGCCATAAACACACCAAAGAATGATGTCACAACAGCGAAGATATTAATCACGATACCTGTAACCGTTGCCCAACTGCCAGGGAAATAGTGTGCAATAATCGCTAGTGCTGAAATATTTTTATTCATTGCTTCTGCTGCTTGCTCTTGGCTAATCGCAAAAGTAAAAGAAACAGCAAAGAAGAAAACAACAACAAATAAGATACCAAAAGCAATATTCATTGCTCGTAGCGCTTTAAAACGAGCAACCTCAATAGATTTTTCATGTGAACGATATGAAATCACCATAGGGCTTAATGATTGGATAAACAGGATAGAAGTTAAAGTAAAAGGTAAGGTAATAATCGCATCTTTTAGCATTGGTCCAAATGTTCCCATTGCTGGAATATTTGCCATATCCCAACGAGATACTAGCAATAGTCCCATAATTGCCACTAAAGACAGAACCGTTACCGCCATAAACCCTGAAAGTTTAAATAATAATTTCTCGCCTTTAGAACCAATAAAAGCAAGTACACAGATTAGGCCTAAACCATAAAATACGTTATCGTTTAAGTGCCCTTCAGTCACACCAAAAGAATGCAAATATGATGAACTGTCATTAGTGACTGCTAGCGAGTAAACCAGCACCCAAATAACCAACATTATGAAATAAAGAACGCCTAGAGCGATCCCCCAGTTTTTACCTAAATAACCAGTAATAACACCTGGGTAATCCGTACATGTCTTTGCTTCTGCGAGAGTGTTAATAAAAAGTTTTTGAAACAAATACATGGCTGGGTAACCAATAATTGAAGATAAAAGGAAAACCCAAAGCCCCATAATACCAACTTGAACAGGTAAAAAAACAATCCCTGCGCCTATAGCCATACCAATACTGATTACAATCCAACCAATATCAGTACTATCGAATTTCGTCGCTTTTTTCCACTCAGAGTCATTCATTCCATCTCTCTCATGATGATGACTCGGCAATGTAGCTGTGTTCATATAAAACTCCATCTTTGTGTAGGGTACGCTATTTTTTATTATTAATAATGCATCATACTTTCTAGGTATAAATGCAACTTTTGAAGAATTTACTCCTAATAATAAAAATAACAATGCAAATTTATTTGAAATGATAGCGAGATCTCAGTTCGAAAAATAAACACAAAAATAACAAAAACCTATTGCATTGCCTGCCAATTAAGCATAAATTCACCTAACAAGTTTAATGCAATTATTTTTGCACAACTTAAAAAATAACTTAAAATTCAAAATTTATTGCAAGTAAGTAGGTTTATATGAAAGAAATTATTGTTGCTGCATCTGCACCTGAAGCTATTGGCCCATATTCTCATGGCACACAATTTAACGGTCTTATTTTTACATCAGGTCAATTACCTATAGATGGTTCTACTTCTAAAGTAGTTGAAGGTGGAATCACAGAACAGTCACAAATGTCTCTGCAAAATTTAATTGCAGTTATTGAAGCTGGTGGCGGTGATGTAAACACAGTTTTAAAAACAACTTGTTACCTTGCAAATATTGCTGATTTCGCTGCGTTTAACGAAGTATACAAAACCGTTTTCAAAACAGACTGCCCTGCTCGCTCATGTTTTGCCGTTAAAGATCTTCCACTTGGCGTATTAGTTGAAGTTGAAGCGATTGCACATCAAAAATAATAATTAGATATAAAAGGTGACCATCATGAACTCTATCTGGAAACAGTACATTGATATTCTACAAGGTGTTGTAAAACCAGCTCTTGGCTGTACTGAACCAATTTGTGCCGCTTATGCTGCAAGCGTGGCTACACAAATGCTTGGTTCTAAACCAGAAACAATAGATGTTTTTGTTTCTGATAACTTATACAAAAATAGCATGGGTGTTTTTGTACCAAGAACAGGTAGAGTTGGTCTTGCTATTGCAGCAGCAACAGGGGCAATAGGTGGCAATCCTGATGCTGGCTTAGAAGTATTAGCAAAGATAACTGAAGAAGAAGTAGATGAAGCACAAAAGCTCATTGATAATGGCTGCGTAGTCGTTCAAAGAGAAACCACTGACGAATTTATTTATTGCCGAGTTATTGCTAAAAATGCAGTTCATAATGCTGAAGTTACGATTAGCGGTGGTCACACTCTAATTATTGAAAAACGTCTTGATGATAACGTCATTTTCACGCTGGATTCCTCTTTACCAAAAACATCTACAGCGTCAATTTGTGATGGCATTGATATCACTATCTCATCAATTTATGACTTTGCTACCCAAGCAGAGTTTGATGACATTAAATTTATTTTAGAAGCAAAAGAGTTAAATATCGCTCTCGCTCAAGAAGGTTTAAATAACCCTTACGGTTTAGAAGTCGGTCGCACCTATCAAAAGAACATTGAAAAAGGGTTACTTGCTAAAAGTCTAGATAGTGACATTTTGATCTATACTTCTGCAGCATCTGACGCGCGTATGGGAGGCGCAACGCTACCAGCCATGTCAAATTATGGCAGTGGTAATCAAGGCATTGCTGCGACTATTCCAGTAGTAAAAATGGCTGACTTTTTTAATGCTGATGATGAAAAATTAGCTCGAGCTTTTATCATGAGTCATCTTGGTGCCATTTATATTAAATCTCACTACCCACCACTTTCTGCTTTTTGTGGTAATGCTGTTACTTCTGCTGCAGCATCAATGGCGATGGTATATCTAGCTGGTGGCACGTTTGAACAATCTTGCTCAGCCATTCAAAATACCATCAGTGATACCAGCGGTATGATTTGTGACGGTGCAAAATCAACATGTGCAATGAAAGTGGGAAGTAGCGCTCAATCAGCAATGAAATCTGCTCTGTTAGCACTAAATGATCATTGTGTAACGAAACAAGGTGTGATCGCTGATGATGTTGAAAAGACAATTAAAAACATTGGCAGAATGATCACAACAGGTATGCCGAATATTGATCATGAAATCATTGAAATAATGGCGTCATAATGAAAAGATGTCACTTACCCGTTAAGTGACATCTCATTTCACCAACATAAAGAACATATATGCTACATAAACTAACTACAGCCGATAAACTCATACTCAAATCAACTTACAGTATTGTTGATGGCATTGCTGCAATGTTTGGTAAACATGTAGAAGTGGTATTGCACTCTTTAGACTCGGATAACCCATCCATTATTAAAATAGCTAATGGGCATGTAACAGGCCGAGGCATCGGTGCGCCTATCACGAACCTAGCACTAGAGAAATTAAAAACAGATTCTGATGTCTCTACCCCTTATTTTACTCGTACCGAAAAAGGGGAATTGCTACGCTCTGTCACATCGATGATTAGAAATGAAGATGGCACCCCAATTGCCTTACTTTGTATTAATTCAAATCTTGATGTTCCTATGAACAGTTTCTTTATGGATCTGTTTCCTCAAACGAATCAACTCACAGCGTCACCAGAAACGTTTGCCAAAGACAGTATTGAAATGCTTACTGATTCAATAGCAAAAATACAACATGATGTATTTGAAGATGAAAGCATTGCCGTTTCACGCCGAGTAAGAACGATCGTTGAGCGCTTACATCACCAAGGGGCTTTTAATATTAAAGATGCGATTCAAATAACGGCGAATATTCTTAATGTATCTAAAGATTCTGTTTATCGATACCTAAGAAAGTTCAAGTAATCCCCTTTCTTTACTCTCATAAAAAAAGCCCTGAGAACTCAGCATTCTCAGGGCTTTATTTTTACTAATACAAATTAACCTGGAAGGTTATATGTGTATGGCGCTTGAATACCTAGTGGAATGCCTAGAGCCCAGTATGCAAGTAGGAATACTGTCCAACCAACTAACATAGCAATAGAGAATGGCATCATTAGAGAAGCAAGAGTACCGATACCCGTAGACTTAACGTAACGTTGGCAGTAAACCACTACTAATGGGAAGAATACCATTAAAGGAGAGATAATATTCGAAACTGAATCACCAACACGGTAAGCCGCTTGAGAAAGTTCAGGTGAAATACCAACACCCATTAACATAGGTACTAATACAGGACCAATTAGAGCCCATTTAGCAGATGCTGAACCAATCAATAAGTTAACCATTGCCGTTAGTAAAATCATACCAATAATGGTCATTTGACCAGGTAAGTCCATCGCTTTTAAGAAATCAGCACCGTACATTGCTAGAATTGTACCGATGTTTGATTGACTGAATGCCACTAAGAATTGTGCACAGAAGAATGACATAACCATGTATGCACCCATTGTACCCATCGTTTGTGACATTGCTTTGATTACATCATTACTGCTCTTAAATGTTCCTGAAACACGACCATAAACAATGCCAGGAATAATAAATAGAATGAAGATAAGTGGAACAATTGACTTCATTAATGGTGCTGAGAATGACGTAATTTCACCATCAGGAGAACGAAGTGCTGAATTTTCTGGGTAGATTAAAGCAATTAATAATGCAATACCTGCAACCATCGCCCAACCAGCAAATTTGAATGCTTTAGATTCAATCTCAGTAAATGAACCTAGATCAGGTGCTTCTTCAGCATCTTCGTCTACTGGTGTATTTGCTAAACGAGGCTCGATAATCTTATCTGTTACATACCAACCGATCACAACAATTAGAATTGAAGAAAGACCAGTAAAGTAAATATTTGCTAATGGGTTAACAATATAAGACGTATCTAGTACTTGAGCCGCAGTTTGCGTAAAGCCCGCCAGTAATGGATCAATACCTGATGGGATAAAGTTTGCAGAGAAACCACCAGATACACCAGCAAATGCTGCTGCGATACCAGCTAGTGGATGACGGCCTGCTGCGTGGAAAATAATACCACCTAGAGGAATAACTAAAACGTAACCTGCATCTGCTGCTGTATGCGAAACGATAGCAACAAGAATAAGCATAGGTGTTAATAGTTTAGCAGGCGTAAAGTTAAGCATTTTCTTTAGGCCAGTTTGAATAAAGCCAGAAGTATCTGCAACACCTACACCTAACATAGCAACTAATACGATACCTAAAGGAGCAAAGCCCGTGAAGTTCGTTACCATTGTTGCTAAAAAGTTTGCTAGAGAATCACCAGTTAAAAGGTTTTTCACTTGAACCGCGTCTTGGGTTACTGGGTGAATTAAGTCAAATTGTACTTGTGATAATAGCGCTGAAAGACCCCAAACAATTAAAAGGCCCCAGAAAAACAGTAGTGCAGGATCTGGTATCTTGTTACCTACTCGTTCGATTGTATTCAGAAAACGATCCATGCCGCTAAGCTTAGGTGTTTTCTCTGCTACTTGGTTACTCATTAGTAACTCCATTTTCTGTAATGTTGTATTTAAAGATAAAGAGATTTGATTTTTTTTATTCTTTATCTATTCCTTTGCTAAATCAGTGTAAACCAGATATTGCCAAGAAAAGCTTAATACATTGCATTTTCAGCGCTATACAAATGTTTAATTTGTAAATTAATGTTTCAATGAAACATCTATCTAACAATGTTAATATTTGCATTACAATAGAAACAAAAAAAGCGCCTTTCGGCGCTTTAATAAACAAAATTCATATCAACAATTATTGAGGATTATTCCCACTCGATTGTTGCTGGTGGCTTACCTGAAATATCGTAAACTACACGAGAAATACCATTAACTTCATTAATAATACGGTTAGATACTTTACCTAAGAAATCGTATGGTAAATGTGCCCAATGCGCAGTCATAAAGTCGATAGTCTCAACAGCACGTAGAGAAACAACCCAATCGTACTTACGACCGTCACCCATTACACCAACAGAACGAACTGGTAAGAATACAGTGAATGCTTGAGATACTTTATTATAAAGATCTGCATTGTGTAATTCTTCAATGAAAATAGCATCTGCGCGGCGAAGTAAATCACAGTATTCTTTCTTAATTTCACCAAGAACACGAACACCTAAACCTGGCCCCGGGAACGGGTGGCGGTAAAGCATGTTATAAGGTAAGCCTAGTTCTAGACCGATCTTACGAACTTCATCTTTAAATAATTCACGTAGAGGCTCAACAAGACCCATTTCCATATCATCTGGCAAGCCGCCAACGTTATGGTGTGATTTAATTACGTGAGCTTTACCTGTTTTAGATGCTGCTGATTCAATAACATCAGGGTAGATAGTACCTTGTGCTAACCATTTAGCATTTTTCAGTTTCTTAGATTCTTCATCAAAGATATCTACGAATACGTGACCGATGATCTTACGCTTTGCTTCAGGATCCGACTCACCTTCTAGTGCATCAAGGAAACGCTGTTCAGCATTAACGTGAATAATGTTTAGGCCAAATTTGTTGCCAAACATTTCCATTACTTGATCAGCTTCATTTAAACGTAGTAAACCGTTATCAACGAATACACACGTTAGTTTGTCACCAATTGCTCGGTGAGCAAGCATTGCAACTACTGATGAGTCAACGCCACCAGATAGACCAAGAATCACTTCATCATCACCTACTTGCTCTTTAATACGAGCAACGGCATCTTCAATAATAGAAGCTGATGTCCATAAACCTTCACAACCACACACATTAAGAACAAAGTTCTCAAGCATTTTCATGCCATTTTTAGTGTGAGTTACTTCTGGGTGGAATTGAACACCGTAGTATTTTTTCTCTTCATTCGCCATTGCAGCGTATGGACATGTTTCAGTCTCTGCAATTTTTACAAAATCAGATGGAATTTCAACGACTTTATCACCGTGGCTCATCCAAACATCTTGAGTTGCTTCAAGATCTTTAAATAACGCTGATTCACCAGTTACTTGTACCGCTGCATAGCCAAACTCACGCTCAGTTGATGTTGCAACTTTACCACCCAGTTGCTCTGCCATTGTCTGCATGCCGTAACACACACCAAATACAGGAACACCTGAATCAAATACATATTGTGGTGCACGAGGAGAGTTTTCTTCTGTAACACTCTCAGGGCCACCAGATAAAATGATACCGTCTGGATTAAAATCGCGGATGTCAGATTCTTCTACATCCCAGCTCCAAAGCTCACAGTAAACACCGATTTCACGAATACGACGCGCAACAAGCTGCGTATATTGAGAACCAAAATCTAAAATAAGAATACGTTGATCGTGGATATTAGTCGTCATTAGTCTTTCTCAAAAAATCATTTATTTAGTGTGGCTTTCATATAAACCACACGCTTAAAATTGAATTTGGTACAAAGTATTTTTTCTTTATATTTCAAAGCAGAATCATTCGAGTTCTAGGAAAAGGCACGGAGTTTACAAGTGTAAATGAGTACCTTTGACAACGAAATCGGAAGATTCTGCAAAGAAAATTAAGAAAAATTAGTCTAGGCGCTTCTTTTAACCCAAACGATAATTAGGCGCTTCTTTCGTAATTTGAACATCATGCACGTGAGACTCTTTCATCCCTGCACCTGAAATACGAACAAATTCAGCTTTAGTACGCATGTCTTCAATTGTTGCTGAACCTGTTAGGCCCATGCTTGAACGTAAGCCACCCATTTGTTGGTGAACGATCTCTTTTAGACGACCTTTATATGCGATACGACCTTCGATACCTTCTGGTACCAATTTATCTGCTGCGTTATCTGATTGGAAGTAACGGTCTGAAGAACCTTGAGACATTGCACCTAGAGAACCCATACCACGGTATGCTTTGTATGAACGGCCTTGGTAAAGAATCACTTCGCCTGGTGCTTCTTCTGTACCAGCAAACATTGAACCAACCATCACACATGATGCGCCAGCTACGATTGCTTTACAGATGTCACCAGAGAAACGGATACCGCCATCAGCGATGACTGGAATACCGTATTCAGCCGCTGCTGATGCTGCATCTGCAATAGCTGTTACTTGAGGAACACCAACGCCTGTTACGATACGAGTTGTACAGATTGAACCTGGACCAATACCCACTTTAACAGCGCTTACGCCAGCTTCGATTAATGCTTTTGCACCAGCCGCTGTAGCAACGTTACCACCGATAATATCTAAATCTGGGTATGCAGCACGTGTTTCACGGATACGGTTTAACACCCCTTCAGAGTGACCGTGTGAAGAGTCGATTAATAGAACATCTACACCAGCTTCAACTAGTGCTTTAACACGTTCTTCGTTACCTGCACCTGCACCTACTGCAGCACCTACACGTAGACGACCACGCTCGTCTTTACATGCATTTGGTTTACGTTCTGCTTTATGGAAATCTTTTGCAGTGATCATACCGGTTAGTTGGAACTCATCGTTCACTACCAATACTTTTTCTACACGCGCTTCATGCATTTTCTCTTGAACTTCTTCACGAGTAGCGCCTTCTTTAACAGAAGCTAAACGCGATTTTGGCGTCATTACAACGTCAACTTTCTTAGATAAATCAGTTACAAAGCGAACATCACGACCTGTGATAATACCAACAAGTTCATTAGTTTCAGTTACTACAGGGAAGCCAGCAAAGCCGTGTTTCTCTGTTAGTTCTTTAACATCTTGAATAGTTGCGTCTGGACGAACAGTGACAGGAGCCGAAACAACACCAGCTTCAAAGATTTTAACTAGGCGAACTTCTTCAGCTTGCTGTTCAATAGACATGTTTTTGTGGATAAAACCGATGCCACCCTCTTGCGCTAATGCAATAGCAAGACGCGCTTCTGTTACCGTATCCATAGATGCTGAGATCATTGGAATATTCAGAGAAATGTTCTTGGTTAACTGAGTGCGAAGATCAGCAGTGTTAGGAAGAACTGTTGAGTGTGCTGGGACGAGTAAAACGTCATCGAAGGTTAGAGCTTCTTTTGCGATTCGTAGCATTTGCAATATCTCACAACAAAGGTGTTTAAAGGAATAAATCCCACTTTATCGTTTCGCATAATAAAGTGTTTTGGATTTGATATTGCAGACGGATTATACGCATAGCGCAAACGCTTGGCTACACATTTATTTATTTTTAATTTGCAATTACCCCCTTGATATGTATTATATTGCCGCTAATTCCTATAGCCATGTCTAAGGCATTCTGATGTCTCTCGATTCAAATCCTCGTATCTTTACTGTCTCTCGATTGAATGCTGAAGTTCGCCTATTATTAGAGAACGAGATGGGAATTGTCTGGTTAGTCGGCGAAATCTCCAATCTTACAGTGCCTGTTTCTGGCCACTGGTACCTCACATTAAAAGACAGTCAAGCACAAGTGAAATGTGCCATGTTTAAAGGCAATAACCGACGAGTTACCTTTAAACCACAAAACGGTAAACAAGTTCTTGTTAAAGCCCGCCTCTCTCTTTACGAACCTCGTGGTGACTATCAACTTATCATTGAAAGTATGCAACCTGAGGGAGATGGCCGTCTTCAACAAGAGTTTGATCAACTAAAAATGTCACTGGCCGCAGAAGGGTTATTTGCTCAGACAGCTAAGAAGCCCTTACCTGAACAACCAAAACGTGTTGGTATCATTACTTCACAAACAGGGGCTGCCCTTTTTGATATTCTCCATGTATTAAAGCGACGAGATCCAAACCTACCTGTTGTAATTTATCCAACTATGGTTCAAGGAAACGGCGCCGCTATACAGATAGCTCAAGCTATTGGGCGAGCTAACAGTCGTAATGAATGTGATATTTTAATTGTCGGTCGAGGCGGTGGTTCATTAGAAGATCTTTGGTGTTTTAATGAAGAGATTGTTGCGAGAACCATTGCTGCAAGTGAGATCCCAATAGTGAGTGCGGTTGGCCATGAGATTGATGTTACTATTGCTGACTTTGTTGCTGATGTTCGTGCACCTACCCCTTCAGCTGCCGCTGAATTAGTGAGTCGTGATTTATCTGCACAATTACAAACAGTTGCTCATCAGAAGCGCCGTTTAAATAGTGCAATGGAACGTTATTTATCACATCAACAACGCTCCTTATCTGCTTATCAACACCGAATTGAAAAGCAACACCCTCAGATGCAGCTAAACAATCAAAGCCAACGCTTAGATGATCTTAATCAGAGGTTGATGAATCATATTCAGCAGCGCCTTCAACGTCAACAATACAGAGTTGAAAACTTAACGCTACGATTAAACAATTTATCACCAACAAAAAGAATCTCTCAAGATAAATTGCATATTGAAGAACTCAAACGTCGCTTATTAGATTCAATGGATAGAAATCTACTAATGCAACGCCATCAATTAGCTTTAGCAGCAGAGAAACTCGATACAGTAAGCCCTTTAGCTACCTTAATGCGTGGTTATTCCATCACTCACAATCAAGATGGGAAGATCATCACTTCAACAAAACAAGTGGAGTTAGGTGATAACATTACCACTCGTTTTGCTGATGGTGATATTACATCAACGGTAACTAAAGCATCTGAACTTAGCTAATTGCAATTTCAGAAAATTCCGTTTTTGCTCGTGATTTAGACTTAAGTTCATTGCAATCATGACAAAAATAGCTTGCTGCGCCACAAGCATTAAGCTTTTCCATTTCTTTATTACAATCAGGGCAATAAACCACTTTCTTAAAATCTATCTGACAAAAGTCACAATGATAACCCTCTTTCTGCCAACGTAATTCAGATTGGCATTTTGGACATTGATTTTCTTGCATCACTCATTCCTTCTTTAATCGTTCTTATTCAATAATACTCTTTATTCAGTATATTCAAATGATGTGGATCTTCATGCTTATAGGGATCTGATCAGCGATCATGCCCTTTAAGAACATTTATATAACCACACCCCGAAAGCATTAGTTACATATGCTGTTTTTCAATTTAAAACCACATAAAAATCTAAATTTAACATTTAATATCAGAAGATCCAGCACATCAATCATTCTTTGGCTTATGATTTTCAGTGAAAAATACTCTAATTACACAAAATGCAGAATGAAATATACATGGAATGTAATTTCCATTTTTTAGATTATTTTTTAATCGATGTTGTTAGCATAAGGAGCTCTTGCTCACTTTTCTCTTCCAATTTGACAGTAATTGTTGCGTATTCTTTAAATGAACTAACATGCGTACCACCACAAGGAAGTTTTGCTATTCCATCTATACCAAAATCTACTATCCAGTAACGTGAATCGGTTAACGCTTTACCATCACATTGCATAGTTACTTGGCTTTCTAGGGCAAGCCACTCAATAATTTGATGATTGACAGCTTCTTCTATTGTCTGAAGATCCGCCATCATCTCTGCACTATTAAGACCACGCTTACGTAATGTTTTACCTAAACGATATACATCTTCACAATGATCTTCAGATACAAAGCTAGTTTCTTGCGCATAGCTATTAAAATTATAGTGGCCTAATTCGTCTTTTCTATCAGCATCTTTACGCCAGTAGTTAGCATGAAGCACTTTATTTAGTGCTAAATAAGCAATATGCCCTGCACTATGACCACGACTTAATGCTTTTTGATACTCCTCATCAACACGCAAAGTAACAGTATTTTCTACTGCTATATCCGCATCTTTAGAGATTAAATGCGAAACTACAAAGACCCATCCCTCTTCGCCACGTTTAATTGGAATATCTTTTCCAATATAAAGCTCAACTGTAGCAAGTTCTATAGCTCCAGTTTGACAAGCAAGTACTGAGTATTCTTCGTTATTAATCAGTATTACACCTTTATCTTCTGGGTGATCTGGCCAAATATGGCTAACAGGATGAAATGGTGTTGCTTTAGTAATAATCCACTTTCCTTGCTCTGTTTCTTTGATAAGTTGCACAGTGGAGTCTGATTGCCATGTGTTATGACAAAATAAAATTTCAGTTGCTGCTAATTGAGTCATGATTTTTACCTAAAAAAAACGCCCAACAACTAGGTTAATGCCGCTCGCTTAACAGCTAGCGGCTCTTTTTTTATAAGGGTAGCGCGGTGCTTTATAAAGCACTTGTCGCGGAAATGGTTTTCGCTTTCTTTTTTTTGGCAGGATTAGACGCTTCCCGCTTT